>DATKUS010000155.1:0-8407 GCA_035530535.1 Bacteroidales bacterium | reverse complement strand
CGCTGTCTCAAGGTTGCTGAGGGTTATGAGCTGGTTGGTCGAGTTAAAAGCCAGGGCCGGAATGCCATTTGAAAGGTTCAATGAACAGACCATCTCATTCAAATGAGATGTTGCCTGGCTTTCATTTTTAATGTTGTCCTTTGAAGGGTCCGGATTGCTCATAACACAATATGATACAGCTTATATAAGAGCCATAAAAGTAGTGATATATCCCATAAAGTGAAAGAATCAGATCATAATTATGAATTTCCAGCGGTAAGCTTTTTAAAATAGACACACCATTCAGATAACCCGCACTTTATGCAGGCGGGATTTCGGGCGGTGCAGGTATAGCGGCCGTGGAGCAGGAGCCAGTGGTGAGCCATCGGCCTTTTAGATTCCGGAATATGTCGTGTAAGCTGAAGCTCAACTTCAAGAGGGCTTTTGGCGCCCGGAGTCAGACCAAGACGCTTTGCCACCCGGAAAACATGCGTGTCCACTGCTATCACAGGCCTGTTCCATACCACTGATGCGATGACATTGGCTGTCTTCCGGCCTACACCCGGGAGGAGCATCAGATCATTTATGTCAGAGGGTACTGCACCTGAAAACCTGCTGACGATCATTTCTGCCATTCCTTTTATATGTCTTGTCTTATTGTTCGGATAGGAACAGCTTTTAATACACTCAAAGATATCTTCGAGGGAAGCCATGGCCATTGAATCCGCATCAGGAAAACGCCCGAATAATGCAGGAGTAATCAGGTTTACTCTTTTGTCTGTACACTGCGCTGACAGAATGACTGCCACGATCAGCTGAAAGGGATCTATCCATGTCAGCTCAGTCTCAGCCACAGGGACATTGACGGAGAACCATGTGAGCACTCTATCATATCTCTCTTTTATATTCATATGGTGAGATATTTTGATGGGATGCAAGTAACACTTTTTATCTTTGCCGGTCAATAAGGTGAAATGATAAATTATATCCAGGCAACAGATATCAGTAAGCGCATCGGTGACATTGTGCTCTTTAATGAGCTAAGTTTCAATGCAGACGGAGGTGACAAGATAGGTATTGTGGCTGTCAACGGTGCCGGAAAATCATCCCTCCTGGATATTCTTTCAGGCAGGGAGTCCCCCGATACAGGCAATATAATACGCCGAAAGGGCACCACAATCGGTTACCTCCGGCAGGAAACCGATCTTGACCTGACCAGGACAGTCTTTGATGAGGTCTTTTCATCAGATAATAATGCACTGCGGCTAATAAGGGAATATGAAGAGGTTCTGGATGCAGGTGACCATCAAAAACTGCACCTGATCATGCAGAAAATAGATGATATCAAAGCCTGGGATTATGAGGTGAGGGTAAAACAGATACTTACTCAGCTTGATCTTCCGGATCATTCAGCAATTGTAGGTTCGCTTTCAGGAGGACAGCAGAAAAGAGTGGAACTGGCAAAAGTGCTTGTTGATGACCCCGATATTCTCATCCTTGACGAGCCTACCAACCATCTTGACGTCACAATGACAGAGTGGCTTGAGGATTATCTCATAAATTCCGGAAAGATCATCCTGCTCGTAACCCATGACAGGTATTTCCTTGATAATATATGCAATGTCATATATGAACTTTCCGAGGGTTTCCTGACCAGGTATGGCGGTAATTACGGATATTTTCTGGCACGCAGGGAGGAGCTTATGAGCAGTAGGCAGGCTTCGGCTGACAAGGCACGTAACCTGCTCAGAAAGGAACTGGAATGGATAAGGAGGATGCCCAAGGCGAGAAGCCATAAGGCCAAATACCGGGTTGAAGCATTTGACGGGCTTAAAGAAAAGGCGAGTGGCCCTCCGGAGCAGAAAAACCTCACAATAAATATCTCAACATCGCGTCTCGGCAGTAAAATCATCAATCTTCACGGAATATCGAAGTCTTTCGGCAACAAACAGATAATCAGAGATTTCAGTTATAATTTCGGAAGAGGGACCAAAGTTGGCATCATAGGAGCTAATGGCACAGGAAAATCAACCCTTCTTAACATTATGACAGGAGAGCTTCAGCCTGATAATGGTTACGTCGAAAAGGGGGAGACCGTCGTTTTCGGTTATTACAGGCAGGAGGGTATTAGTTTTGATGAAGGACTTACTGTTATTGAGGCGGCAAGGAAGATCTCAGAGACTGTTGTATCATCAATGGGTAAAGACTTTTCTGTAAGCCAGTTCCTGACCTATTTCCTTTTTCCGCCTGCACGCCAGCACACCCTGTTGAGGAAGCTGTCGGGGGGAGAGAAAAGAAGGCTCTATCTGTTGACGGTCCTTATGCAGAACCCTAATTTTCTTATCCTTGATGAGCCGACAAATGATCTTGATATCCTGACTCTTAATGTTCTTGAAGATTACCTGATGGCTTTTCAGGGTTCCCTGGTAGTAGTTTCACACGACCGCTATTTTCTTGATAAGCTTGCAGAATATATATTTGAGATCCACGAGGGAGAAGTTATCATTTATCCGGGAAATTATACGCGGTTAAGACTTCTGAAAGAGAAGGCTTCAGCAGGCCCGGACGTTCCTTTATCTGTTTCCGCCGGAAGCCCCGTATCATCTGAGAAAGCTGTAAGCAGAAAGGCTAACCGCGAAAAGCGTGGCCTCACTTTTTCCGAAAAAACGGAGCTGGAGAAACTTCCTGTGGAGATTGACACTCTTATTGCAGAGCGAAACAAAGTTGAGAAGAGACTGTCAATCCCTGACGGCACTCATAATGAGATTAGTGAGTTGTCAGAGAGGCTTGCTGAACTGATGGAGCTTATTGACAGCAAGGAGCTCAGGTGGCTTGAACTGACCGAAAAAGCAGAGTCATGAAAAATATCATGGTATTTACTTTTACTTTTTGTTACTTTTAACCTTAATGCACAAGATCAAAATTAATAGTGAAACAGGGAGCTCGACTCTGATTATCGGAGGGTCGGTCAGGGATTTATTGTCGTATCTTCCTGATAAAAAGTTATTTATAATTACCGATAATAATGTTCGTAAACTTTATGGAAACACCTTTCCTCCGGGGGAAGTCTTAAATATTGAGTCCGGCGAGCAGAGCAAATCCCTGGAAGTGATCGGAGAATTGTGCAGAAGGTTGATTGAACAGGGTGCCGACCGTTCATCGTTTATTCTCGGATTTGGCGGCGGAGTGGTCTGTGATGTCGCCGGCATGGTGGCATCAGTCTATATGAGAGGCGTCAGGCACGGATTCGTTTCAACAACGCTTCTTTCGCAGGTAGATGCAAGTATAGGAGGTAAAACAGGTGTTAACCTTGGTCCTTACAAAAATATTATCGGCACTTTCAGGCAGCCTGAGTTTGTCATTTGTGACCAGACCATGCTGTCAACACTGTCTGAAGAGGAATATCTCTCAGGCCTCGGAGAGCTTGTGAAACATGCAGTAATTGGTGACAGGGAGCTTTATTTCGATATCTCTGACAACCTCAAGAAGCTCCTTGAACGAAACCCGGCCTCTCTTGAAGATATTATCTACAGGTCTGTGAAGATCAAAGCCATGATTGTAAGACGTGACCCTCTGGAGAAGGGGTCAAGAAGGCTTCTTAATTTCGGGCATACCTTCGGCCACCCGGTTGAGATGGCCAACCACCTGCCTCATGGGATTGCGGTTATGAAAGGAATGATCATTGCTTCAGAACTCTCGGTATGGTGCGGTGAGATGCCACTGGTGGAGCAGAGGCTGCTTGTTAAGATGATGTCACAGCTGACGATTACGTCTGATGATGATCTGCCGGCTGATGTTATGTCGCTGATAACCAGAGACAAAAAAAGTGAAACTGGCTTCCTGAATGTCGTCCTCCTGCGGGCAATCGGGAAAGCAGTTATCAGAAAAATACCATTTTCCGAGATAGAGGCATTCCTGGGGAGCAGAGTCAAAAATAACTTATAGAGAAGTAAAATGAACACGATCGGAATTGCATTCAGGGTATCTATATTCGGCGAGTCTCACGGACCGGCAATAGGTGTGGTAATAGACGGCTGCCCTGCCGGACTCCCTTACTGGCGTGAGGAGCTCATGGCAGACCTGTCAAGGAGAAAGGGACTTTTACAGGGTACCACAGCCAGAAAAGAGAGTGATGATCCGGAGGTATTAAGCGGTATATACAAAGACTTCACAACCGGAGCCCCTATTGTACTTTGCACCCGTAACAGCGATTTCAGGCCTGTAGATTATGAGATGTTCTCCAGCATCCCAAGACCCGGCCATGCAGATTTCACAGCAGGATACAAGTATAAGGGATTCAGTGATATGCGTGGCGGAGGTCATTTCTCGGGCCGTCTTACCTGGGGTCTTGTGACAGCAGGATATTTTGCCCGGAAAATAATCTCTCCTGCAATCATAACAGCCAATCTCATTGAAGCAGGAGGTGAGACAGATATTGCAGCAGCCATAAGCAGGGCAGTTGAAACGAATGACACTATCGGAGGGGTTGTTGAATGTGTTGTCCGCAATGTGCCAAAAGGAATTGGCGAACCTGCCTTCCTTTCCGTAGAGTCAGCACTTGGTCAGATCGCCTTCGGCATTCCGGCAGTCAACGGTGTTGAGTTCGGCGCCGGATTTGCATCTTCACGAAGCTACGGCTCTCAGCATAATGATCCCTTCATTGATGCAAGAGGCAAGACTTCCACAAACAATGCAGGTGGCATTAATGGCGGTATTACTAATGGCAATGATCTGATAATGAGAGTATCTGTTAAACCGGCGGCAAGTACGGGATTGCCACAGAAAACTTTTGACCTGGACAAGGGGGAAATGACAGAACTGGAGGTAACAGGCAGGCATGATGCCTGTATTGCACGAAGGATACCTGTCATCCTTGAGTCGGCAATGGCAATAGGCCTGGCAGACCTCCTCATGCTCGACAGAGGAATTAATGGTTTGAGAGAGAGGTAAAATATAGAATTAAGAATTAAGAATGCCTAATGCCTATTGCCTCACTACAGTGTGATCAGCAATATCTTACGTGTCCCGGCAGTGACCTTATAGCGGTTGTCGATCCGGTACCCCATAACCCAGACAACATCATCTCCGGAAAGCAACAGCATTACTTTCTCTTTCGAGCTCACCGGCACTTTGAGATCAATCAGAAAGTCACTTATTTTCTTCATACTGTTCATTCCCAGTGGCGAGAATCTTTCCCCTGGCCTCCACCGTCTGACGGTGAGCGGGAATCTCAGAAGGTCAAGATCAAGACAGGCTGACAGACTGCCTGAAGGAAGAGGATCATTCCCCGGGCTAATAATTGTGATATCAGAAAAAAGACCCGATAAACTCATTTCATCAAGAGATGAAAAGTTATGGTCGGATTCCTGTTCACCTTTTTTCCCGGTAATAATAAGGTTGTCCCTGTCCCTCAGTATCCGGTGGCTGACGGTAGTTATATATTTGCCGGAGGGAGAATCAAGAAGTGCAAGAAGATCCCTGGTCTGCCCCGCCGATACACCGTACTTTCTGAAAAGCTCGAACATGAATGCTCCTGTAGGATTCAGTCCTGACAACGCTTTTACACTTGCAGTGATATCATTGCCGGATGATTTGAATACTCCTTTACGTATTTCCTCAATGCAGGTCTCAATAATTGCAGCAGAAGAGCTCAGGTGCTCCATGGTGGAGGTTATCGCCGACAGTGAATGGGCATTCACTCCCTCAAGCTCAGGTATAACTCTGTTTCTTATCCTGTTACGGATATATTTTATCTGTGAGTTGGAGCTGTCTTCACGAAATTCAATTCCCATCTTTCCGGCGTAACCGGTAATTTCATCACGAGTGGCAAACAGGAGAGGTCTTATTACATTCCCATTGCGGGGACTCATACCCGTCAGGCCGTTCAGTCCTGTCCTCCTTAGCAGGTTAATGAAGAAAGTCTCAGCATTGTCATTCAGATTATGTGCCACTGCTACAGCATCAAATCCATCTTCGGTAACTATTTTGTCAAACCAGGCGTATCTAAGTTCCCGGGCAGCCATCTGTACTGATATGCCTTTGTCGGTCGCAAAAGCAAGGGTGTCAAATTTTTTGACGTAAATCGAAATGTTATGTTTTGAAGCATAGTCACGTACAAAAAGTTCATCACCGTCAGACTCTGCTCCCCTGAGTGAGAAATTGCAGTGGACGATTGCATGTTTTATTCCTGCTTCCCTGAAAAGTACTGCCATGGCCATCGAGTCAATGCCGCCGCTGACAGCAATTAGAAGCTTATTTTCTTTGGTGAACAGCCTGTTCTGTTCTGAAAATTCCAGGAACCTTTTAATCATATTTTTTCTGTTGTTAAAATATATTCTGGCTAGATTTATGCGGATCAACGGTAGGGGATGACCCCCGGAGGCCCCGGCTCAAAACCGGGAGGTCTCAGCTTCACGATTCCATTGACGGAAGCCCATGAAGTCTCAGACCAGGGAGGTGACCCGGGATAGATCCCGAATCTTAACTGTATGGTGTTTATCACAAGCTGATCATTCCTTATCCTTACACCCAGGCCGAAAGCGGTAACATTATGGTATTCTCCCGCATCGATATTACCCTTAATAAGAAATCCTGCATCAGCAAAGGTGAAAAGAGCAAACCGGAAACCGTAGATTGGCTTTGGGGTGAACAGGACAGGCTCAACACTTATGACAATCCGGTGATTGCCATTTACGGAGTCATTAACAAATCCTCTGACCAGGCTTGAACTTTTCAGGTAAAGGTATTCATCAGAATACCTGTTAAATCCTCTGGTATAATAAAGATTGACAAAAGTACGGACCTGTGAACGGCCTGTATGGACAAGAGGAGTGAAGTACCGGACCGATAACTGCAGTATTCCCTGTTCAGTCTCATGGTGGTTGTAGAATGTTGAGAAGCTTAAGCCACCATAAATATATCCGAATCTGTTAAAGATATTTCCGTACGATGCCCGTAAGCCAAAGTAAGTCCTCCACTTGAATTCATTTATTTCTCTTCCTGCATCGGCTTCAAGGAGATATCCGTAGGGTATGTCCTCGGTGCGTCCGTAGCTGTATATGAGAGAAGTGTTAATGAACTTTTGTGTCGAAAGGGCAATACTTCCTATGAATAACTGGTATTTCTGCAGTCTGTAATATTCGTTATCCGTTATTTCAGGCCTGTTGAAGACATTATTATTTATGTACCGCCCTGAGAAGATAAGTCGTGTGACATTTACCCTGTTAAGCAAAAATGACCTCGCAGCCCAGTAATCCTGGTATGTGAATCGCAGGGGAACAGGAAACTGCATGGTGTCAAGGTCTTCGGTGGTGTATGTCAGCCTTGCCGTTGCTGACCAGGCATACTTTGTCTCCGAGCTTACAAAAGTCCTGCTGAAGATGCCACCCATTGTACTTGATCCAAGGCCGTCAGAAAAGTCAAGCTCAAGGTTTGAAAAAGTACGTGCGATATTCTTTATAGCATATCTTGTTCCTATCCCCGGATACTTGTATTCATCAAAATTATAAGGAACACTGATGTCCCACTCATGTCCGAACCCCGAGAAATTTCTGTTTATCAGCGTTACCTTACCCCTGGTGAAATCTTCAAGCCGCAGTTCAAATCCTATGGGATAGGTCTCACGGATGACAATAACAACATCTGCCATGTTCCCTCCGGCGGGAATAATAAGAATACGGGCGTCCTCAATAAACGGAAGATTACGGAGAAGCCTCTCATTATCAGACATTTTAAGTGATGATATGGTGTCACCCTCGTTGAAAAGCATATATTTTCCCAGAACGAAACTCTTTGATTTGACATAAGTCGAATTAAGGATTTTCTCGACTTTAGAGGGATCATTATAGATCGGATCGTCAATATTTGTTCCGAAGGCATTCAGCCTCATTATTTCCCGCTTTCTTATAACCATACCCTCATATTGCATGAATGGTCTGGTACTACCCAGATTATCCTTCAGGCCATTGCCTGACGGAGGAGAGACAACAATAATATCATAGAGGAGGCGTGTAAGGCGGTTCTTTTCAGCCCTCACCTTCAGCGTGTCATAAAATGCCCGGGTAATTGTGTCACCGCTGATCTTCTCCTGTGCGTACGAGCCAGCAGAGAGTCCCAGCAGCAGGGGCAGAATTACAGTAATGGGTCTGAAAAGGGAAAAGCTATTGATGCATCGGTTCACTGCTGCTTAGAATTGTCATCCAGAACATCATCAGAATTAAACTGGAATCCCAGTCTCTTGCCGGTAATGAGTCTCGTTTGCTGTATCTTTGATTCAGCCTGGCCTACAGAGGCAATTTTAATTGCATCATAAGGAGGCACCAAAAGATCAAATTCAAGAGAATAGTTTATAGCGGTATAGACAATTTTCTGAAGTGAATCTTTACTGAACGCCTCATTTCCGTAATTGGTAAAAAGCATGCCCATCTGT
>DATKUS010000154.1:0-3562 GCA_035530535.1 Bacteroidales bacterium | reverse complement strand
CATTAATGTTCTTGAAACGGTCAAGATCCAGAAACATGATCGCGACCTGCTTATTATTGCGGCGGGCACGCAATTGAGACTGCTCCAATCGGTCCCTCAACAGTACCCGGTTTGGCAGGCCTGTCAGGTTATCGTAATAGGCCAGCTGGATAACCTTTTTTTCCGCACTTTTACGATCGCTGATGTTCCTGATGATTGCAAGCACTTCGTCTTCCCTGCTCTGCATGACCCTCGCTTCATAGAAATGTGCGGTATTGTCCATGGTAAGCTGATACTCAAACATTTGCACGGTTCCAGACTGAATGGCAGCGCCAATAAAGTGCTTTGCCTTCTGAGCAACATCAAATGGGAGCATTTCATCCAGTCTCTTTCCCACAAACTCTTCCGCAGGGAGAAGGAGCGAGACTTGTGTTGATCCCCTGCACTCCAAAAAGATACCGTTTTTGTCTATGCGAAACATTAAATCAGGGATTGCGTTGAGAAGGGCACGATTTTTTGCCTCACTATCTTTCAATTCAGAGAATGCCTGGCTCGCTCTCAGCATGTACCTCACATGATGACCCAATACCGTCCAGTTAATGGGCTTCAGGATAAAATCAGTCGCTCCGACTTCATACGCACGGTTGATTGATTCCAAATCATCGAGCCCGGTGACGATTAAAACCGGCACCGTACCTCCCCTGTGCATTCCCCGGATCTCCTGACAGACGGTAAACCCGTCCTTCCCCGACATCATCACATCGAGCAGTATGATATCCGGGGGAGTGTTCTGAAAGGCGATTAGGCCTGTTTCACCGTCAGCAGCTTCCTCAACAGTAAATCCTGCCTGCTCCAGGGAATTACGCTCCAGCATCCTCATCATTTCATCATCATCAACAATCAGGACAACAGGTCGCTCTTTCTCTTGTGAAGAATCTATCATGACGGCCTCCCCTGCATCTCTAACATCAGCGATTTTTCAACTGCACTGTATTCATGCTCGATTTTTGTAACCAGTGCCGAAGCACCTGTTAATGCTCCCATCCTTCCCATTGACTCAACTTCCTTGCACAATTCCGAAAGCTGCATGGCACCCAAGTTTGCGCTGCTTGATTTAAGGCTGTGCGCTGCCTTTTTCATTGCCTGGGCGTCAGAGGCAGCCACTGCCTCACTGAGATCCTGAAGCAGTCTGGGCGTTGTTTGCACATAAATAGTAATAATCTTATCCATGAGAGAAGGTTCTCCTTCCTTCTGAAGGCCACGGATGTTCTCTAATATCTTCTGATCAAGAGCTGTAGCATGCAACTCCTCTCCAATCCAACACTCAAGTTTCTCGCGTAACTGTTCATGAGTAAACGGTTTTGAAAGATAGTCGTCCATTCCTGCTGCGAGACATTCTTCACGATCTCCCTCTAATGCATGAGCAGTCAAAGCGATGACGGGAATATGTCGTCCGTTATTATCCTTTTCCTGATCTCTTATAACTCTGGTAGCCTCAAAACCATCCATCTCCGGCATCTGGCAATCCATGAACACCATGTCATACAATTCCCTTTTGAGTGCTTCAACAGCTTCTTTGCCATTATTCACAATATCAACACGACACCCGAAACTCTCGAGAAAACCTCTCGTAACCTCCTGATTGACCAGGTTGTCTTCAGCGAGGAGAATTGTGCCGTGGAATTTCCAATATTTTATTGTTTGTTCGTCATCTTTACTCTTTTTCTGTGAAGTGATTTCAGCAGGTTCGTTCATCACATTGAGCAAACAGTTGTACAGTTGCGATTGGCGTACAGGCTTTGTTAAATAGGAGAGGAAGCCGGATTTTAAGGCATCATCATAGTCACCGAAGTAGCCCACCGATGTGAGCATAATCATCCTTACAGATGCTATAAGAGGGTCATTCTTAATTGCCCCGGCGAGTTCAATACCGTTCATACCTGGCATATTCATGTCCACAACAGCCAGGTCATATGGTTCACCCCGCTTCGCTGCCGCTGTGAGCAGCTCCAGCGCCTTCTGGCCATTTTCCGAACTTCCGTTGCTCATTCCCCAGGCCAGAATCTGATCGTGAAGAATGCTTCGGTTCGTACTGTTATCGTCAACGATCAGTATTCTGACTCCCCTGAGATCATTGAATTGAGTATGAGAAACACTCTCATTCCGGCTTTGCTTTTTGAGCTTAATGGCAAACCAGAATCGTGAACCTTTTCCGGATTCGCTTTCCACACCTATCTTTCCTCCCATCATCTCTGCCAATTGCTTCGAGATTGCAAGGCCAAGTCCGGTCCCACCATACCTGCGTGTCGTGGATTCATCTTCCTGGGAGAAGGCGTCAAAAATTCTTTTTCGAGCATCCGGGGAAATTCCGATACCCGTGTCCCTGACCTCGAAACGCAACAGCGTCATATCCGAATCTCCGGGAAGGACGTTTACTTTCACCTCTATTTCTCCCTTTTCCGTAAACTTGATGGCATTGCTGACAAGATTGCTGATAATTTGGCCCAATCTGCCTGGGTCGCCTTTGACAGATGAGGGGACATCAGGGTGGATGTTGGAGATCAGCTCAATATGTTTCCTTTGAGCCATATCCGCAAGAATACCGACGATATCCTCAATAGTCTCACGGAGATTGAAATCAATATTTTCCAGCTCCAATTTCCCTGCCTCTATCTTCGAAAAGTCCAGGATGTCGTTGATGACATCCAGCAGGGTTTGCCCGGAAAGGCGAATAGTCTCGGCAAATCTTCGCTGCTTCTCTGTCACCGCGCTGTTCAGGAGTAAATCAGTCATTCCCAGAACTCCATTAAGGGGTGTACGTATCTCATGGCTCATATTGGCAAGAAATCGCGATTTAAACCTACTTGCCTCCTCAGCCGCCTCCTTGGCCTCCTGCAGCTGTTCCACAGTATGCTGGAGGTTTTGGTTTGTTCTGGAAAGCTCCTCTGTCCGGAAGGCAACCAATTCCTCAAGCTGTTCCCTGTGTTTCCTGAGCTCCTCATCACGAATCTGAATCTGCGCGAGCATTTCATTAAACCCATCAATGAGGGAACCTACCTCGTCATTACTCTTTTTCTCAGCCCTGACCGAATAGTCCTTTTCCTGTGATATCTTTTTCATCTTTGTCGACAAATTGAGAATAGGTTCCGTGATGATTTTTTGAAGCCTTGCTGACAGGAGATAGGCACTGAGGAAGGTCATGATCATAATTAATGTCAGGACCGCAAAGAACCCTTTTAGCCTTGCTACAAACTGTGTATTATCTGACTGTATGACGAGTGTGCCGAGGGTTTTCCCATCAGAAGTGATTTTATTTATGATAAAGATGTCACGATTAAAATTAAAGAATGCGTTCTTATCTTCAATCATTTCAGACAATGTTTGCCTGACATTCGATGAGGGATCTCCTTCTTTCAATCTTTCAAGAAGCAGTCGCTCAGGACTCACATTAGGGGCACTGTATTTTGCAAAAAAGGTATCATCAGTGGTAAGAATGTAAGCCGCAAGAATATTTTTCATGTCCTTCAGCCCTGATAAGGTTTTGGTTGCTGCCTTCTGGTCATTAGACATTATCGCGGTGTCT
>DATKUS010000153.1:0-5778 GCA_035530535.1 Bacteroidales bacterium | reverse complement strand
CCTTTCAGGAAACCACTCTCCTGTCATCTCTTCCCGGTGAGGATAAAAAATTTTACTGACTTCAGGGCAGTGAACTATGAGGAATGGCCTATCTGCAGTCCTGCGCTGGAGGCAGGAGAGAAAGAAAAAATAGAACTCTACATATTTCTTAAAGAACCGCTGATAAGGGCATTCGGACATGAATGGTATAATAAATTGGTTCTGGCAGCTAAGGATTATAACAAAGAAAAGTGGCAATGAAACAGATAAAGAATTTTATTGAAGCAAACAGGGAAAGATTCCTGGAGGAACTTTTTGGTCTGATAAGGATACCCTCAGTAAGTGCAAGTGAGGCTCATAAACCTGACATGTTAAAGGCGGCGGAGTACATCAAAGACATGATGATCAGGGGAGGAGCAGACAGTGCTGAGGTATATCCCACTGCCGGGCATCCGATCGTCTTCGGCGAAAAGATTATTGACCAGTCTTTGCCCACGGTGCTGGTGTACGGGCATTATGATGTTCAGCCGGCGGAGCCACTTGATAAGTGGACCTCGCCGCCCTTTGAGCCGGAGATACGTGATGGCAGAATATATGCCCGGGGAGCTGATGACGATAAAGGTCAGCTATTTATGCATCTTAAAGCCTTTGAGATGATGATGGCTACCAGGACTCTCCCCTGCAATGTGAAATTTATGATTGAGGGAGAGGAAGAGATCGGCTCAATAAATATTGCCGGCTTCTGTTCTGATCGCAGAGAGATGCTTAAATCAGATGTGATTCTTGTCTCCGACACTACAATGATCTCGGCAGACACGCCCTCAATTACCTCGGGGTTAAGGGGGCTCACCTATATCCAGGTTGAGGTTACCGGACCGGACCACGACCTCCATTCCGGACTTTACGGAGGGGCCGTTCTTAATCCGTGTAATATTCTGTGCGAAATGATTGCATCACTTAAGGACTGTGACGGACATATCACGATTCCCGGTTTCTACGACACAGTAATCGTTCCTTCCGAAGCGGAACGGAAAAAGATGGCAGAAAGACCTTTTGATCCTGAGGCTTATAAAAAGTCTATTAATGTTAAGGCACTTGCATCGGAGAAGGGATTTACGGCTCTTGAGAGTGTGGGCATACGACCAACACTGGATATCAACGGGATTTGGGGAGGTTACACCGGCGAGGGTGCCAAAACAATACTACCCGCTGTTGCTACTGCCAAGATATCAATGAGGCTTGTTCCTGACCAGAAGGCTGAGGAGATAGCTGAACTGGCGATCACTCATCTGAAGGCTATAGCGCCTGAAGGAGTAACGGTAAAAGCTGAGTACCTTCACGGAGGGGAAGCCTATGTAAGCCCGCTTGACACTCCTGAATATCTGGCTGCCGAGAAAGCCTATGAGACCGTCTTTGGCAGGAAACCGATACCGGTTCGCAGCGGAGGGAGCATACCAATCATCTCAACTTTCGAGAAGATACTGGGGATCAAATCTATACTCATGGGATTCGGGCTTGAGGCAGATGCCATTCACTCACCTAATGAAAATTACCCTCTTGAGAATCTCTTCAGCGGGATGGAAGCTATTCCTTTGTATTTCAGGTACTATTCTGAAATGAAAAAGAGAGTCTGAATTTTACCTCAGTCAATTTTGAGCTTCAGCAGTTCAATCCTGGTTGATGACCCTTTCAGCACGGTAAAGAGATGGCGTCCGACGCGTATTGCCTCCTGCTGTTTTGGGATGCCGCCGTGAGTGAACAGGAGTAGCCCGGCAAGGGTCTCATATTCATTGCTCTCCGGAAGCCCGAATTCGTATTCCTCGTTCAGGTAATCGATATCAAGCCTGCCTGAAAGAACATATTCTTTTTCATTCAGTTTCTTTTCAATAAGATCACTGGTGTCATGCTCATCTTCTATTTCGCCTACTATCTCTTCAAGCACGTCTTCTATGGTAATTACACCTGATGTTCCGCCGAACTCATCAACCACCAGGGCTATGCTTTTCTTTTCTTCGGAAAGAAGCTTCAGAACCTTATTGGCTGTCATTGCCTCAGGCACTACCGGAAGTTTTCTCATCTGTGCGGGAATGTCCACAGAATCTTTCAGCAGGTCTTTGAGTTCAAAGTAGCCAACCATATTGTCAAGGTTCTCACGGTAAAGCAATATTTTCGAGTGACCTGATTCAAAAAATTTCTGTCTCATCTCATCCACGGTACAATTGACGTTCAGCGCCACTAATTCAGTTCGTGGCACCATACATTCACGGGCTTTTACCTTGGAAAAGTCAAGTGCATTCTGGAAGATGCGTATACTGTCATTGTCCTCTTCCTTCTCTTCATCAGTTTCAACAAAGTCATTCAAAAAGTGATCCAGGTCCACACGGGTGAATATCTTATTTTCCTGTTCAGGCCCTTCGGGCTTAAGGCCGAAGAAAATCCTTATGAGAAGGTTGCCCAGCCCGAGGCAGAATTTACTAACAGGATAAAAGACAAAATAAAACATTGCCGTGGGAATGGCGAAGAGCTTAAGAAAGAAGTTTGGGCTCAGGCGCACCATGGATTTAGGCAGGAAGTCGGCCAGGATAAGCACCGTGAAAGTTGTGATTACTGTCTGCAGAATGAAGATCAAGAGGTCCGAACCTATCAATCCGTGGAACAGCTTCTCCAGCTGATCAGCAGCGAGCATACTAAAGATGACGATAGCTACATTATTGCCAATCAGCATTGTGGCTATAAACTGACCCTGATTGCGAGTAAACATTGAAATGATACCTGAGCCTACCAGCCCCTGTTTACGGTCAAGCTCAATACGTAGCCTGTTTGAGGCGAAAAAGGAAAGTTCCATGGCCGAAAAAAAGGCCCCGAGAAGAATGGCAAAGGGGATTATCAGCAAAGGGTTCATAAACCAAAGTTACAACTTTTTTCGCTGCCGGTCACGTATCCAGGCCATCAGGAAGGCCACAGCGGACATAAGGGCAAAGAGCCAGGCACGATCACCCTTTGTGATGAAGATCTCCTTCAGGGAGACCATCAGGCACAGGATACCAAGAATGATCCATATTATCTCAATTGCCAGTATTGCCTTTTTGTTCATCTTTGATATATATGGTTGCACTGACATTTTTTATTGTCCAGTGCGTGAGACGTGGGTCCGACTCAAATCCTGTCCCCATTATTATCTTGTCTTTAGCGGTGATTTTGACAAATCTGTCTGACCAGACAAGCTCTTTTTGTTCATCCCAGTACAGCAGTTCAGTCTCAAGGATTTCGCCTTTCTCACTTATGACCACAACGCTGTCACGCAGCTCCCAGAGCTCTTCTTTCTCTTTATAACGTGCATAATGCGATGCGAGACTTGCCTGGGGAACAGTGGTCTTGTCATAAAACAGCATTACCAGTCCTTCAGGGAACTCGGTGTGAGGATCGTCTTCACCGGTGTACTGCATCACAAGGGGTGATCGCATTACCATGGTAACTTTCCCGGAGTCAGTGTAAATGGTTTCAAAGTTGCGTGCAGACAAGGCAGGCATATCCTTGATCTGAAGTTCACTGAAAGGCTCCTTCCTGGTTTTCTCACAAGATGACAGAAAAGCAGTCCCGACGAACAGGACTGCTATAATGAAGAAATAATATTTTAACCTGCGTGACACGGTTGTCTATTCTTTTCTGAATCTGACTGTTGTGTACTCATTTACCCATCCTCCAACCTGATATGAGGAGCCTTCTTCAATAATGCTTCTGAAGAATCCTTCTTCTTTTGTAGGATACAGCTTTGAATATATTTCAATTCTCCCATCTGCCTGCTCTTTGAGGCTGGGATCAGTATTTTTAGCTTTGACGAGGTAATCAACAACCACCCAGTAAACGGTCTGATTTTCAAATGATTCACCCATTCTGGCTCCGGCATATGATTCACCTATAATGAAGAGGGCATTTCCGTTTGTATTATCAAGAGAATATGCCTGCTTGGCATAGTCACGTGCGGTCTGCTTGCTATCCGATGTCAGCTCAAGGCTTGCAAGTTTGGTCAGCAGATTTGCTTTGATTTTAGCGTTTGTTTCCAGGCTTATGGCCTCGGTATAATATTTTTCTGCTTCATTGAATTTCTTTCTTGCATAATTCATTTCAGCAAGCTGAGCTGCTGCTACGGCTGTACGCCCTTTATTATAAAGGTTTGTAGCAGCTTTAAAATAGAGCTCTGAGTCCAGACAACCCGTTTCAGTGAGCAAACTGAGCACCTTTTTAAGCAGGGCAGTATCAGCGGGATTTGTCTCAACCCTGGGGGTAAAGAGTGTTTCAAGGTTTGAGCATGTTGCTGCGCCGCTTGATTTAAATACTGCATCGATATTCTTTCTGGCATCAATATACCGTGTGTCGTCAGGTTTGCGTACCAGTTGCCTGTCAACTATTTTCATAGTCTCTGAGTAAGCATTAATAACTTCCGGAGCTTCAATGACTTTCAGGGAATAACATCTTGCGGCAACGGCCATATAGAGCGTTGAAAAGGTATGGTCAAAATTCTGTGGGGAGGTTTCCATGACCCCCTTGATATATTTGAAGCTTTCCAGTGAATAGTCAGGATCATTACCGCCAAGTTCGTAGAGAGCAATGGATTTTCGGAGGTCATTGAAAGCACTCTCATTGAAATATTTTGTCCTCTGGTTCAGAACCATGAGTACAGTGTCAATATATGCCTTTTCTCCGGTCTTTCTGAACAGGTCTTTGTACATAGCTTCGCCCTTGATGTAGGTATTTTTGGAGGAACCCGGGCATTCATTAAAAACGGGCCTCCAGAACTTCAAAGCCATTTTGTAATCCTTGTTCTCATAATAGGTTGAATAGAGTGAAGTGTTACGCAAACACCTGGTACTATCTTCACCATGACCGAATGCGGTACCTGTTACCGCCCCTGTCTGAGCGGAGGCATTCAGTGCAAGTGCCGCCAAGACTGCAACTGTAAGAATCCTGCTGGCTTTTTGTCTCATTTCATTTCTTTTTTTATTCATATTTTGCCTTTAGGAACCAGTAGTCAAACAGGTTGAGGCTGGCTCCGACCGAAATTCTTGTTTCTCTGAACTGTATGTCATCCGGGTTGCCCCTTTTTGACAGGTCTATGAACAGGGAAACGCGGGATCTCGTTCTTCTTAATGGTATTCCTGCTCCAAAAGTTATGCCGTATTCTTTGACCTGGGTGTTGTTATATAGTGCGTAACTCTGACCATAACGGCATCCCATGCGGTATTCAATACGGTCCAAAAAGTTGTAATTTGAATATTTGTCGGGTATATACTCCACCCCGGCATGTAATGATAGGGCATCAGTGAAAGTGCCGTAAGAACCTGGCAATTCTCCCTTTGACCATTTTGACCATTCAAGATCAAATCCTATTGTAAGTTTTTCTTCCTTTCCAAAAGAAAGGCCTGCACGTACCGTTGCCGGAATAAAGCTTATAGTATCCGTTTTGTCATAAGACAGAGTGTCAAAGGCCAGACTTGAAGTCTGAACATTTGAATATCTCATGAAAAGCTGATCGTATTCCGTGTTGAACTTTCCTCCGGGGGCAAATGTGATACCGGCATTAATAAACTTTTTGTCGCGAAGGGGAAGCATAAACTGCATGGAGGCTTCATAACCGATACCTCTGATAGCGGTATTCTCTAACTCCCTCATATTAAAATAGTTATTATCAGAGAAGAATACGAAGTCATTGTACCTGTTGATTTCACCAAAAAGAACGAACATATTAGCCCCCACTGAAAAATATTTAAAAGGGCTTACCGCTGACCCTAAATAGAATTT
>DATKUS010000152.1:0-8198 GCA_035530535.1 Bacteroidales bacterium | reverse complement strand
CATCCCGGAGGGATGAATATGCATAACCCCGCATGCAATGCGCAGCAGACAGGAATATATCCATGGCTCATCCCGGAGGGATGAATATGCATAACCCCGCATGCAATGCGCGGCAGACAGGAATATATCCATGGCTCATCCCGGAGGGATGAATATGCATAACCCCGCATGCAATGCGGGGTAAAAGAACCCTGACAAACATCAACCCTGAAGGGGTTGAACTCTATTACACAGGAAATCGATCATTATAGGCAATGTCATGCTCCCTTAACAAATTCATAAACTCCTCCTTCGCAGAAATCTTCCGGTGATGTGCCTCCTGGTTTTTTACATACTCAATAAGGTTATCCTTTGCCGAAATAGAATATGTAAAACCACCGTACCCCTCCTGCCAACCATCAAATGATTTAAAAAGTTTATGATTCCTGATATGCTCTGTGGTGGCGAGCTTGATGTCCTTTACAAGCGATGAAAGAGAAATGGCGGGATGAAGGTGGGTGATGATGTGGACATGATCCTCAACACCGCCAATCTGGTAGAGATGGCATTTTTTATTCGCCAATATTCCGGCAATATAGCGGTAGAGGTCATCTCTGCCTTCAGCTTTTAATGATTTGGTCCGGTTGTAGGTGCCGAAAACGATCTGATACAAAATTTGCGTGTATGTACTCATAATCTGTATTTTATTCAACCCCTTCAGGGTTGATGTTTTTCTTGCGTGTCTGCCACCGGTGGCACCGGTGGCTAATCACATTCAATCCGCCATTCGGCGGATTATCCCCTCCGATTCATGCCGTATTCCTCTTCCGGCGAATTATCCCTTCCGATTCATGCCTTAATTCCTCTTCCGGCGGATTATACGTCTATTATGACTACCGAATACCTGACCCGGTTATTTAAGAAATCCTATAAGTACTTTCCACAGCGAGAATATATAAAGATAAACATTTTCCCTTACATTTACAATATGGCAAAGAGGAACGAAAACAACGATTTTACCCTCATCTCCGGCGGAGGCAGCGGACTCGGAATGGCACTGGCCAATGAGGCCCTCGCCAGAAATAAAAATGTCATCATCACCGGAAGGGATGAGGCTAAACTGGTTGATGCAGCTACCACTCTTGCCGAACAAAACGGGAAGGCCAAAATCATCCCATTCCCCTGCGATATAAGCAACCAGGAAGATGTGGATATCCTTGCCGGATTTATTAAAGAAAACAACTGTCATGTTGATTATCTGTTTAATAATGCAGGCACAGGATCATTCGGTAATGCAGCAGGCAACAGGTCTCCAAGGGTAGAGGAGATACTCGGATCCAACCTGACAGGAATGATACTGCTGACATCGGCGGTTTTGAGCATTACGCCCGCAGAAAGGTCACTTACCATAGTCAATATAATGTCTACCTCTGCACTGATAGGCCGGTCTACGGAAACCGTTTATTGTGCAGCAAAATGGGGAGCCAGGGGTTTCACCGAAGCACTGCGGGCGGAACTGAGAGGAACAGGACGGAGAGTTGTTGCTGTTTATCCGGGTGGTATGAACACACCATTCTGGGCAGAAGCAAAGGGAAAAGATGTATCAGCATTCATGAATCCGGCTGATGTTGCGGCAGAGATAGGTCATGCTGTCTTCAACGAATCAAACATCATGGTCACCGAGATCACGATCAACCGCCCCTGACTAACAAATGAGGTTAAGGTTAAGGTTAAGGTTAAGGTTAAGAATTAGAAATTACCTCAATCTTGACCTCGGCCTCAGCCTCATCCTTGACCTCAGCCTTTGCCTCAGCCTTTGCCTCAGCCTCATCCTTGACCTCAACCTTGGCCTCAGCCTTGACCTTGACCTAGGACAACCTCTCTTTATAATCGGAATATCCGAACTCTCTCACCAGCCTGAATTTCTGGTCCCGGCCCCAGATGCCTATTGCCGGATGCGGCACACCGTTGAAAGTGGTGGTCTTGACCATTGTATAATGTATCATATCCCAGAAGACAATCCTGTCACCAGGCTGCAGTTCACGATGAAAAGCCCAGTCGCCCATCACATCACCCGACAGGCATGAATTGCCTCCCATACGGTAGACAGGCTTCCCCTCGACGGGTTCAAAAGCTCCGATAATTACAGGTTTGTACGGCATCTCAAGGCAGTCCGGCATGTGGGCGGTAAATGAAACATCAAGGATAGCAGTCTTTATACCGTCTCTGACAATTACATCCTCTACCGTGGCTATGAGCTCTCCTGTCTCCCAGGCAAATGCACTGCCGGGCTCAAGAATGATATGAATATCATGCTTCTCCCTGAACTTCCTCAAAAGCGATATTAAATGAGCTGTATCATAGCCTTTGCGTGTCATCAGATGACCGCCGCCCATGTTCAGCCATTTAATCTTAGGCAGCAGGTGCCCGAATTTTTCCTCAACAACTCCAAGCACCTTCTCAAGGGTATATGAGTCTGATTCAAAGAGGACATGAAAATGAAGTCCTTCAATCCCGTCAGGCAGTCCCTCTTTGAGTTCATCAGCCGTTATGCCAAGACGTGATCCTGGTGAGCAGGGATTGTAAATGCCATGAGCAATCTCAGAATACTCCGGGTTTATTCTCAGTCCTGCAGAAACATGTGATCCGTCTTTTTTTAACACAGGTGAAAACTTACCGTACTGTGCCAGAGAGTTAAAGGTCACGTGCGAGCTGTACCGGAGAATTTTGCCAAACTCTTCGTTGCGATAGGCCGGCGAATAAGTATGTGCCGGCACTCCCATCTCCTCAAAACAAAGTCTTGCCTCATGTATTGAACTGGCAGCCGCGCCGGAGACATACTCCCTGATTATGGGGAATACCGACCACATTGCAAAACCCTTGAAGGCAAGAATGATCTCAGCACCAGATTGCTGAGAGACCTCCTTTATGAGTTCCAGATTGCGACGAAGTCTCTCCTCTTCAATGACATAAGAGGGTGAGGGCAGGCAGTTATAATCTATCATTTTCTCAGAGCTCGAGGTCAATGTCCAGTTTCTCGTGCCAGGGCAGCCCCATCCTGTTAAGTTCTGTCATGAAAGGATCGGGGTCAAACTGTTCAACGTTCCATACACCAGGGTTCTTCCAGAGGCCCTTCATATACATCATGGCTCCTATAGCGGCGGGTACTCCCGTGGTATAGCTTACAGCCTGAGTGCCGGTCTCATGGTAGGCATCCTCATGGTTACAGTTATTCCATACATAGTATGAGCGTTCCAGGCCTTTGTAAATCCCTTTTATGCGGCACCCTATTGAGGTCCACCCTTTGTAATTCTCTCCAAGGTCTCCCGGGTTTGGCAATACAGCTTTCAGGAACTGAATAGGCACGATCTCCATCCCGTTATAGATCACCGGGTCAATCTGTGCCATTCCTATATTCTGTATCACCCTCAGGTGAGTCAGGTATTCCTGGCCGAATGTCATCCAGAAACGGGCACGTTTGATAGTGGAAAAGTTTTTAACCAGCGACTCAAGTTCCTCATGATAAATAAGGTATGACTCTTTTGGCCCTATCCCAGGATAATTCAGGGGTTTGTGTATTTCATGTGGTTCGGTATAGATCCACTTTCCATTTTCCCAGTATTTGCCCTTCTGTGTCACCTCACGGATATTGATTTCAGGGTTGAAATTCGTGGCAAAAGGTTTTCCGTGGTCGCCTGCATTACAGTCAACTATATCGAGGTATTGAATTTCATCAAAATGATGTTTTGCGGCATGGGCGGTATAAATGCTTGTCACTCCGGGGTCGAATCCGCAGCCGAGAATGGCGGTAAGACCTGCTTTACGGAAGCGGTCATGATAGGCCCACTGCCAGCTGTATTCATATTTAGCTTCCTCGGGAGGCTCATAGTTGGCTGTATCGAGGTATGACACTCCTGTTTCGAGGCAGGCATCCATAATATGCAGATCCTGATAAGGCAGGGCAACATTAACCACGAGGTCAGGTTTGCATGATCTTATCAGCCTCACCAGCTCGGGTACATTGTCTGCATTGACCTGCGCTGTCTGCACCCTGTTTACGCCGACAGCGGCTGCAATGGCGTCACACTTTGACTTTGTACGGCTTGCAAGCATTATCCCGCTGAAGATCTCAGGCAATGCAGACATTTTATGAATAACCACCGTTCCTACGCTCCCGGCACCAATTACCAACACTTTACCCATCATAAATTTTTGAAGGTTTATGTGCAAAGGTAAATTTTTTACGACATTTTTTTTAGTCAGCGAAACTCTTAAGAATAAAAGTTATACTTTTGCTGACAAATCAACCTTGTTGTCTATTATGGACGATTATCACGCGAATAACTGTATTAATTTCATTCTGCTGAGGTAACTGGCGAAAGCTGCCTCCGTGGAATATAAAAAGAGGAGGTATTATAATGATTACTTACTGGCAGATGATCCCCAACGGTCTCCTTCCGTTAAATTCTTTCGAAAAAAGCTGCATTGTTCACGTAACTGATCCCACTCCTTCGGAGATTGGCACATTAAAGACCGCTCTCAAGGTGCCTGATGATTTCCTGGCGGATATTCTGGACGTAGATGAAAGATCAAGGATGGAGATTGAAGAAGATATGCTCCTGATGATCTATCGCATTCCTTACCAGAATCAATCCAACGGTTTTCCATTCACAACAGTGCCCCTGGGGATTGTCCTTGCAAAAGACAGTCTTGTCATTATCTGCCACAAGAACAATGAGGTCCTTGATGACTTCTTCAGCCGAAGCGGTAAAGGCATAATAATTGAGACAAAGATCGACCTGATCCTCCATCTCTTCCTTCGGACGACAATGTTCTATCACAGGTACCTAAAGCAGATCAACAACCAGACAGGGATGATTGAGCAGGAGCTGGAGAAATCGACCCGTAACAAGGAGCTGCACAGGTTGCTGAAGATGGAGAAATGTCTCGTATATTTCACCACCTCTCTGAGATCCAACGAAATGATGATGTTAAAGCTCAAGACTTCAAAATGGATCCGCGAATATGAATTCTCGCAGGATCTCCTTGATGAGGCCACAATTGAGAACAGGCAGGCTATTGAAATGGCAAAAATATATAGTGACATTCAAAGTGGCATGATGGATGCATTTGCGTCGGTCATATCGAATAACCTGAACATCGTGATGAAACAGCTGACTATAATAACGATTATCCTGATGATCCCTACATTGATAGCCAGCTTTTACGGGATGAATGTGCCCAATAGATTTGAAGATAACAAATATGCCTTCTGGATGATACTGGGAGGGTCAGCCATTATAGCCACCATAGGCGCCCTACTGATCCGAAGAAAGAAATGGATGTAACCCGCACCTCGGATCTTCTCTTACATCCGGCTTAGAATGAGATATATCAATATCAAATCCCTGCTGAAGATTGCAGGCCTTATCCTGATAATTGTTTCAATTGCTTTTCTGTTTTGCATTCCGGCAGCCCTCATTTACTCAGAGCCTGTAAAACCTTTCGTCTATTCCATATTGATATGTCTCATACCGGGATTGCTCATTTACTTTTTTATTCCAAGCTCCATAAATGAAAAGGTATCAGTAAAGGAAGGATACCTTAGTGTTACCCTTGGCTGGCTTATACTGACCCTGGCCGGAGCACTGCCATACCTTTTAAGCAAATCCATACCGGGATTTATTAATGCCTTCTTCGAATCCATGTCGGGATTCACAACCACAGGGGCAACCATTCTCCGTGATGTAGAATCAATGCCGAAGTCGATTCTTCTCTGGCGAAGCATGACTCACTGGATAGGCGGTGTAGGAGTGATACTCCTTGTTATACTCATTCTTCCGACTTTGAAGGTGGGAGGCTACAATCTCTTCTCGCTGGAATCTTCGATGAAACAGAAGATACTGCCTAAAACCAGGTCGATAGCTTCTACTATTCTGCTTATATACCTGGGATTGACTCTCCTTGAGGTCATTTTGCTCAGTCTTGGCGGGATGAATCTCTTTGATAGTTTATGTCATACTTTTGGAACCGTGGCGACAGGGGGATTTTCCACGAAGAATACCAGCATCACACGGTACTCACCTTACATTCAGTATGTAATTGGGGTATTCATGTTCCTTGCCGCAGTCAGTTATATCGTTTTTTACTTCATTGTCAAAGGCCAGTTCAGGAAAGTGATGAATTATGAAGAACTCTGGTTCTATATTTTCTTTATCACAGGTGCTGTAGTAGTGACCACGTTGATTCTTTACATAGGTACTGAGAGAAACTTCGCCCTTTCATTCAGGCACGGTTTCTTTCAGGCGGTGTCACATGTTACAGGTACAGGTTTTGCTACAACGGATTATATGCTCTGGCCTTCCATCGGATGGTTCTTCATGTTCATCCTTATGCCTGTGGGTGGATGTACCGGTTCCACTGCAGGAGGCATTAAGATGGCCAGGCATCTCATTGTGCTCAGAAACCTGAAGACCGTCTTCAGAAGGTTCCAGCATCAAAATGCAGTAATACCTATCAAGCTGAATGACAGAATCATACCTGATAATATTAATAAGACCATGCTTGCCTTCGTCCCGTTATATATCCTCATCACTATTGCAGGCATGATAGTAATGCAGTTATCCGGAATCTCTGTTATGGAAGCCGCCGGGGCCAGTACCTCGGCCATAAGTAATGTCGGACCCGGATTAGGTGCCTCCGGCAATTTCGGTCATTACAATGATTTCAACGAAATAGCAAAAGTCACGATGATATTCCTGATGCTTATAGGACGCCTGGAGATTTTTACCATCATTGCCCTGTTCACAAGATCATTCTGGAAGAATTAGCTATTCACCTTGCCTGAGAAAAGTCCTTATCTTTTCAAGATTCTGTGGTGTACCACAGTCATACCAGTATCCCTCATCATGCAGGAAGGAGGATATCAGATTTTGTCCTGCCAGCATCAGATAAAGAGAGATCATGGAGTAAATGCCTGCGGGCATCTTTTCAAATATTGCAGGGGAAACTACCTGTATTCCTGAAAAGGCTATTTCATCCAGTCCCCTGCGGCTTTCTACAGTAAGTATCTCTTCCTTTGTCGCCTTGTTGAGCCATCCGCGTACTCTTCCGCTGCGGTCAACAAGCAGGAACCTGTTGCCCTGACGATGTCTTATAGCCAGGGTTGCAAGTGCCCCGGAAGCCAGGTGATGATCATATAATGCCCTGATATTAAGATCTGTAAATATATCCACGTTATAGCAAACAAAAGGCCCGTCAGTGAAGAAACCCTGTGCTTTATAAAGACCGCCTCCTGTATCGAGCAGCTCATCACTCTCATCCGATACTGTTAATCTGAATCCTTCGCTTTGAAGCTTTTCAATCTCCTCCATCATCATTGAGGGATGGTGGTGTAGGTTTACAAGTATATCGTCAAAGCCGGCTGCAGTAAGATTACGGACAGCGATACTGAGTGCCGAACTTCCGTTAATGTCAACCAGGGCCTTAGGTCTCTCGCGGCTTATTTCCCCCAGCCTGGTTCCCAGCCCTGCTGCAAAGATCATGGCTTTCATCAGTGTCTCAGTTCAGTATGGTTTACTTCCACTGTCACCGCAGGCATGCCTGAGAGCATGGAAGCAACCTTGGCAGCACACCATACTGAGCGATGGAGTCCGCCCACACAACCGAATGAGACATATATCTCAGAGACGCCCTTGCGTCTCAGGAGCGGAAGAGAGTTGCGTATTATGCTCATACAGTCACCTGCAAATGCAATAGCCTCGTCATCACTGCCGTAAAACTCCGCCAGTGCAGGGTCTCTTCCCGTCAGGCCGCTGAACTCCGGCATTGAAGCAGGATTTCTCAGTCCGCGGCAGTCAAAGACAAATCCGCCTCCGGTTTCATAATTTACTTCTTTGCCTTTCAGGAAGGAGAAGCTTGATATATTAATCTTCATCATCTCCTGTGCCTGCGACAGAGCTCTGAACTTTCTCTGCAGGGGAACAGCCCTTGAAACACTCCTGAGCTCAGGCAGATCTATCTTTACTGCACCGCTTTCAAACAGGTCGTTCATTAGCTCAACGGCAGGCACGATGCTCTCGGTGAAGGTAGGTTTGTTCTCATGCAGTCCCCTGAACCCAAAAGCTCCCAGCGCCTGCATAAGTCTTATAAGTGTAAAAGCTCCTGAAAAATTTCCCAGCTGTGATTCAGATATTCCCGTAGCCTCAGAAAAGAGGGTC
>DATKUS010000151.1:0-5616 GCA_035530535.1 Bacteroidales bacterium | reverse complement strand
ATTGCTTCACCAACCGTGCTGATGCTCTCAGCCTGATCATCAGGAATACCAATATTGAATTCTTTTTCGAATTCCATAATCAGTTCAACGGTGTCAAGAGAATCTGCTCCGAGATCATTGGTAAAATGAGCCTCAGGGGTAACTTCTGATTCGTCTACACCAAGTTTCTCAACGATGATCTGCTTTACTCTGGTTGAAATGTCAGACATACTAGTCAATTTTACGTTAATACTTGTTTTTAAAACTCTGCAAAGAAATATATTTGTACCATATTTTTCAAACAATTTACAGGAAATTTATAGTTGATAGGGTATAAGAGCAAGATAAACAATTCTTTAACATTTATTCCCCGGTTCTGCCCTTTAATTGCCATTTATGTAGTAAAACTCAGATAATGAAGAAGATAGTCATCTTTGCCTCAGGTGCCGGGAGCAATGCGGAAAACATAATAAGATACTTTTCGAACGGGAAAAATGCGAAAGTGGACCTTGTTTTGTCAAACAAGCCTCAGGCGAAGGTAATAGAACGGGCTGCAAAGCTTGATGTGGATGCGTTTTTTTTCGACCGCCATCAGTTTTATGAAACGGGCGAGGTGCTTTCAATGCTTTTGCGAAGGGGAGCTGACCTGATAGTCCTGGCAGGATTCCTCTGGCTTATCCCGGCTGATATTATTGATGTTTATAGAGGAAGGATCATTAACATTCATCCGGCATTATTGCCGGAATTCGGGGGCAGGGGTATGTACGGCGACAGGGTTCACGGGGCGGTGCTGGCCTCCGGTAAAGCGAAGAGCGGCATAACAATTCACATGGTAAATGAGGTTTATGACTCTGGTGATATAATCTTTCAGGCAGAATGTCCGGTCTTGCCGGACGACGACTTCAGGTCACTGGCTGACAGGGTTCATGCTCTTGAATATGAGCATTATCCTAAGGTGATCAGTAGGCTTATAGACAGCCTCTGACAGGATAATCCTGAGGGCATTATGAGGGAATACGAATACTGAAAATTTCCCCTCATCAATTGAGGAGGGGTCTCCGCGTCTGCGACGCGGAGTGGGTGGTCAGTCAAATAGCCTGACCGCTGATCGCTGATCGCTGATCGCTGACCGCTGACCGCTGATCGCTGACCGCTGACCGCTGACCGCTGATCGCTGATCGCTGATCGCTGACCGCTGATCGCTGACCGCTGACCGCTGACCGCTAATAACTGATCGTTGAAAGAAGCTGTATGTACCCGTCTGCCACTTTATTGAAAAGGTCCAGTGCTTCGGGAGCTACAGGTTCCACAGGCGGAGCTTCCACTTTAAGGGGGTCAACAGGGTATCCGTTGCGGTAAAACCGGAAATCGAGGTGCGGGCCTGTTGAAAGCCCTGAGCTGCCTACATATCCTATTATCTGCCCCTGTTTTACATATACTCCTCCGCGAATACCTTCCCCGAACCTTGACAGATGGAGATATGCTGTTGAATAGACACTGTTATGCCTTATCTTCACTATGCGTCCTGAGCCGTTTTCAAACCCCGCTTCGGTTACCCTGCCGTCACCTATTGATACAACAGGTGTCCCTATCGGGGCCGCATAATCAACGCCGTGATGCGGACGTACTATCTTAAGGATAGGGTGAAGCCTCGCTCCGGAGAAACGTGAGCTGATCCTTGAGAATCGAAGAGGAGCCTTGAGAAATGCCTTTTTGAGACTCGCTCCCGTGGTATCATAAAAGCTCATGACCGAGTACTGAATGAAAGGAATGGCATATATGGCAGCGCCACCATGTTCAAAAAGGGCAGCATGAACTTTCCCTGTGCCTATAGACTTTTCGCCTATAAATTCTTCCTCATAAATGACCTTGAACCTGTCTCCGCGCTGGAGTCCGAAGAAGTCAATAGTCCAGGCATAAATCTCAGACAGCTCAGCCGAGAGGTTGGGGTTGAGATTGTTTTCCACCGTTGCTTCCCAAAGTGATGTATTGATTGTCCCGGAGGAGTACTTGAGTACTTTCTTTACTTCTGCGGTATATTTATGAATTGTCAGAGAGTCATTCAGAGAAAAGATATAACTGACCATGGGGTCATGGTAATAAATAAAAAAATCGGCCCTGCTCAGAGTATCCTTAGTCAGAAACACCGAATATTCACTGCCGGTACGAACCTTGCGTGCGTCAAACACATCCCGGTTCTCCCTCAACAGCTGCTCGATATTGTTCCATGGCACACCGTTATCGGCAAGAATTGAAGCGATGAACTGGTTGCTGCGCACCCTGCCAGTAATCACATTGTAAGTGTCAACAGGGATGCCGTGCAGTAAGTTCCCGGTGTCAACCACCTGTGCAGCAGGTTTAGTTGTATCAGCGCTTTCAGTCGTTACCGGTTGCGGTGACATCTCACCAAGCCCACATGAAGTGGGCAGGAGCGGAGCAGCTGAGAGCAGTAAAAATTTAAAAAATGTTTTCAGCATACTCAAACAACGATATTTACAATTCTGTTAGGGACTACTATTATTTTCGGGGAGGCACCGGCAATCCATTTTGCTGTTCTCTCATCAGCCAGTACAATCGATCTTACCTCATCAGCTTTCAGATCAACGGCAAGTTCTATTTTGAACCTCATCTTACCGTTCACCGATACCGGGCACTCAAAAGTATCAACCTTGAGATATTCCTCTATGGCGACCGGCCAGGGTTCATAAGCCAGGGAAGAGGCATTGCCCAGCGACTGCCAGAGCTCTTCACCAAGGTGAGGTGCGAAGGGAGACAGTATTTTTGTGAAGGTCCGGGCTGTCTCACGGGTGACCTTTCCTTTTTTCATGGCAGTGTTGAGGAAGATCATCATTGCCGAGATGGCAGTGTTGAAGTGAAGGTTCTCAATGTCGTCAGTAACCTTTTTTATGGTTCGGTGAAGAGACCTGAGCACTTCACGATCTTCATCTCCCTGTGTAATATTTTCAGAGTTAGCTATCAGGCGGAATGAGCGTGAAAGGAAGTTAAGGACTCCTTTGACACCCTTTTCGTCCCACGGCTTTGTTGCATCGAGGGGTCCCAGGAACATCTCGTAAAGGCGCAGGGAATCAGCACCATAGCGCGAAATGACATCATCAGGATTGATGACATTCTTGAGGCTCTTCGACATTTTGGCCACTATCTGTTTCAGCTCCTCGCCTGTCTCTGTGTGATAGTATTTACCGTCGCGTTCTGTCACCTGATCGGATGACACTTTTGATCCGGATGCTGTTTCATATGCAAAGGCAAGAATCATTCCCTGGTTGAAAAGCTTCATAAACGGCTCATCCGTTGATACAACTCCTGCGTCAAAGAGGACCTTATGCCAGAACCGGCTGTAGAGCAGGTGCAGCACTGCATGTTCAGCACCTCCGATATAGAGGTCAACGGGCATCCAGTATTTCTCCCTTTCCTTATCGAATATGGCATTCTCATTTTTTGGGTCAATGAATCTGAGGTAGTACCAGCAAGATCCGGCCCACTGGGGCATGGTATTCGTTTCGCGACGGCCCCTGCGTCCGTTGCTGTCGGTCACAACGAGCCATTCATTTGCATTGGCAAGAGGAGACTCTCCATTCTCTCCGGGCTCGTAAATTTCAAGCTCAGGCAGCCTCAGTGGAAGCTCCTTCTCATCAAGGAGGGTTATCTCACCATCATCCCAATGGATTACCGGGAAGGGCTCGCCCCAGTAACGCTGGCGGCTGAAGAGCCAGTCGCGCAGTTTATAGTTGACTGTTGCGGCTCCTATATTCTTGCTCTCAAGCCATGCTGTGATTGTGGCAATACCTTTTTCCTTGTTCAGTCCGTCAAGTGTAATCCCGAGGACCTTATTGGATGAGTTGATGTATTCGCCGTCCTCTGTCCAGCACTCGTTGCCAGAGAGGATTCTCTGCTTTTGTATGGGGTCAGTGACATCGGGCAAGAGAATGCAGGTAATTTCCAGTCCGAATTTCTTTGCAAACTCAAAGTCGCGCTCATCATGCGCGGGTACTGCCATGATTGCTCCGGTGCCGTAACCTGTGAGCACATAATCAGCCACCCACACAGGAATATTTTTTCCGTTTACGGGGTTTATGGCATAACTGCCTGTGAAAACGCCTGTCTTCTCTTTGGCGAGGTCAGTACGGTCGAGGTCTGATTTCTTGGCTGCAGCTAACAGGTATGCATCCACCTCAGTCTTTTTATCGGGGGTGGTTATCTCCGCCACCAGTTCATGCTCGGGGGAGAGGACCATGTATGTTGCACCAAAAAGCGTGTCAGGGCGCGTGGTATAGACACAGATCTTTTCTTGGTGACCATAAATTTTAAAATCCACTTCGGCGCCGGTTGAGCGGCCTATCCAGTTACGCTGCATCTCCTTGATGCCTTCAGGCCAGTCGAGGTCATTGAGTCCTTCCAGCAGCCGTTCGGCATAACGGGGTATGCGGAGCATCCACTGTTTGAGGTTACGCCGCACCACCTGGTTTCCGCATTTCTCATGAGAACCGTCGTTCAGCACTTCCTCATTGGCACATACTATGCGACATGAGGGGCAGTACCATATCTGTGCATTGTCATAGTAAGCCAGACGCTTTGAATCGATATAATGCTTTATTGCTTTGTCTCCGGCCTTAATGACATCAAGCGGTACGGGTAGCTCTTTTATGTCACGGCCTCTGCCCGCCGCAGCGTCATAGCATGTGTTATAGAGTCTGATAAAGATCCACTGTGTCCATTTAAAGTAGCCCGGGTCCGTGGTGTTGATCTCCCGGTCCCAGTCGTAGCTCAGTCCCAGTTCTTTTATCTGTCTGCGGAAGTTGTCGCAGTTTTTGTTGGTGGTCACTGAAGGATGTGTTCCTGTCTGGATGGCATACTGTTCAGCGGGTAATCCGAAAGCATCCCAGCCCATTGGGTGGAGGACGTTAAAGCCTTTCATGCGCTTGTAACGCGCTACAATATCAGTGGCTGTATAGCCCTCAGGATGTCCTACATGCAGTCCGGCGCCGGAGGGATAGGGGAACATGTCAAGAATATAATACTTATTAGGATTTGTGAGATCGTCAGGGGTTCGAAAAATATGGTTCTTCTCCCAGTAATCCTGCCACTTCTTCTCTATCTCACTGAAAATATAATCCTTCATGATGGGATTTATTGTTTAAGCTTATGGTGTGCGAAATTAGAAAAACTTTGGTAAAAACCGGCAGTTGGTGGTTAGGGCGCCTTCATATTTTCGGCAGGGGTTTTGAAAAGTGGTACAGTAGGGTTACTTTTGCACCATTACCGGTCCCGTAGTTCAATGGATAGAATGACAGATTCCGGTTCTGTTGGTTGGGCGTTCGAGTCGCCCCGGGATCACAAAGGCAAGGCGCAATTCAATTGAAATACAGTGAGTTGCGTCTTTTTTAGTACCTAATTTACCCAACATTTCTACAACCAAAATCAAAACTGATCTTTTTAAATAAATTTCCGTAGATCACAGGAAAAAGGGGTATATCTAAGTAGGGTTTGCTGATAAAGTCAGCGTAACAAATAATCAACTTTCAATTTTCTGTTCAGATAAGCTTGTTTTGGAATAAATCGCATCATCAAGTGGGCAACTCGTTCCATAATTTTGATTCCCGTACTATTAATCGATTCTAA
>DATKUS010000150.1:0-33848 GCA_035530535.1 Bacteroidales bacterium | reverse complement strand
ACCGCGGTGGATTGAAGCTGCATCTTACGCAGAATGACGGATCTGTCATCATAAAAAGCTATACAGTGCCAGGTGAGTACTATCCCGGCATGAATTCAGGTAACGGTGAAGTGACAGCTGAAGTGGTCTTTGCAGGTTACGGCGTCACCGCCCCTGAACTTAACTATGATGATTACAAAGGAATTGACGTGAAGGGTAAGATAGTGCTCATGAACAGGGATGTTCCCTATAAAGATGTCCGCAACCCTGAATATGCAAAATGGGTCCGCTACTGCTACCACCAGTATAAGGTTGAAAACGCCGCTGCCCACGGTGCTGCCGGAATGCTTTATATCGAAGGGAACAGCGCCAACCCGAATATATCTTATATCGAAAAAATGATCGTCTGCGGTATCGGTCAGACGCCCCTGGATGATCTCTTTTCCGGAACTGGAAAAAACAATGCAACTATTATCGCTCAGATCGAAAAGTCGTTTAAACCGGCCTCATTTGCCACAGGCAGGGTCATTACAATGACCGCCAATACGACACGTCACTCCGAAGGCAAAACATGCAACGTCATTGGTGTTTTAGAGGGATCCGATCCGGTGCTGAAAGATGAGGTTATCATTATCGGCGGTCACCTTGACGCTGTTGGCAATGCCGGCGGAGAGTCTGTAGCCGGAGGCCTCGATAATGCCAGCGGGGTGGTGGATATAATGGCCGCCGCTAAAGCACTGGCATTGTCAGGAATAAAGATGAAACGTTCCCTGATGTTTCTTTTCATCGGGGGTGAGGAAGCAGGGCTGCTCGGGAGTAAGTTCTATACAAAAAACCTGCTATACCCGAAAGAAAAGACTGTGACATATATCAACCTTGACATGGTAGGTAACGGTACCGGGCTGGCCGTAAGCGCCTCCGAAACCTGCCAGGGGCTGACCACATACTTCGCTGATGCCAATAACAAATATATTCACAGGCCTATGAAAGTTTCGACCTCTTCAGGTTCATTCTACGGAAGGCCACGCAGCGACGGACTGGTATTCCTGGCAGAAGGATTCAGGACAATGAGCTTATCGACCACCGATGGTGTAAAGCCCGTCTATTATCACCTTCCCGGCGATGATGAGACTGCTGTCACCATAGATATCATGGAGGACGTGGCAAAGCTTATCTATCTTGGTTTAATTGAGATGGCCAACGCGGAAAATCCCGGGTACTGAACCGTATTAAATACTGTCATGGCCTATAAGGTATTATTCCTCAGCGATATTTCCAGAGCCCCCTTTACGTCGGTTGCTGACAGAATGCTGGTAAGAGGACTCTCTCAGAAGGGCGTGGAAATCACGGTATTAACACCGCGGCCTTCTCCGGAAACAATCGAAATTGAAAGAGAGGGAGTTAAAGTTGAGTACCTGCCGCTTGAGAAAAAGATCAGTCTGAAAGGGATCAGAAGGCTGCGTGAGTTATTGAAAGAAGGTAATTTCGATCTCCTCCATTGTACATACAGCAAAGCTGTCACAAACGGCCTTATAGCTGCACGGGGAATGAAAGTAAAGAGTGTTGCCTATTACGGATCTCTCAGCCTGCACTGGCATGACCCCTCAGCCTGGCTGGCCTTTCTGAACCCGCGTATTGACAAAATCATATGCCCGAGTGATGCTGTGGAGGCCCATATAAAAAAACAGCTGCCGGCAAAACGCAGGGACCGGACCGTACGTATTTACAGGGGATATGACCCTTCATGGCTGGAGGGAATCGAGCCTGTCGGTCGTGGATCACTCGGAGTCTCAGAAGATGAATTCCTGATATGCACCGTGGGCAATCTTCGTAAAGTAAAAGGAGTGCAGTATCTTATAAAGGCTGTCGGATACCTGCCTGCAGATATGCCTGTCAAAGTTCTGCTTGTTGGTTCGGGAACAGATTCGGTAGAGACACGCAGGCTGACTGAAGAAACAGGGAGGCCGGAATGGTTCATACTACAGGGCCATGTTCCCCTGTCTCCTGCTTATGTGGCACCCTGCGACCTCTATATTCAACCCTCGCTGAGCGAAGGACTCGGAAGGGCAATATCCGAAGCTATGTGCCTTGCAAAGCCAGTGATAGTAACCGACGGCGGTGGCGCAAAAGAGTTCTTTGCTGGCGGCGATAACGGATTCGTTGTAAAAAAAGGATCACCTGAGGCAATCGCCGATGCAATAGTACACTGTTATAAAAACAGAAACTCCCTCAGCCTTATCGGAATAAAGGCGAGGGAGTCCATGATGACCACATTCAACTTTAAACATACCGTCAGCAAGACATACGATGTTTATCGTGAACTGCTCGGGTAAAAATGTTATTTTATTGCAAGCTTTATGTCAAGGGTGAAATCGTCACTGATGGCCTTATCACCAATATTGGGGAAGAATTTACCTGAACCGTATCTGACATCAAAAAGTGAACGGTCAATTGTGACAAGTGCAGACCAGGTGATAATATCACCTGACACTGAGGATTTAGCAGTGAATTCGACAGGATGAGTGGCTTCTTTGATAGTAAGATTGCCTTTGGCTTTCAGGGAGCCGTCAGCAGACAAAGTGCTGCCTGTTATGACCAGTTTCGAAACCGGAAAATTTTCAACACCGAAGAAATCGCCTGACTTAAGATGACCTTCAAGCTTACCGCGCATATCATCATCCTTGATGTCAACGTCTTTTATAGTCGTCATATCGACAACAAATTCTCCGCCGGTAATTGCCTTTTTGTCAACAGTGACCCAACCTTCTTTCAGGTTAATGGTGCCTGTGTGCTCTCCTCCAATCTTTTTACCGTTCCAGATTATCTTCGTGGCTGCAGCATCAGCCTTAAATGTTTTCTGGGCATTTACAGTAACAAGTCCCAGAGTTAAAATCATTATAAGAAAACCTACTTTTTTCATTTTTCTTTTTTTAGTGTTACAAAGGTAGAACCAGAGAAACAGTGTTTTGTTCAGCAAAAGTTGAATAAGCCTTGGAAAAATGAAAAATAAATTTTGTAATAAACTGAATATCAGAGACTTTTGATATTCATACCTCCGCTTAATTCGAAGACTGTACCTGTGGAGAAGCTCCATTCTCCTCTTGCCAGGGAGGCAATTGCTTTTGCTACATCCTCGGGTGTCCCCCATCGTTTCTGGGGTATCAGGCCCTCAGCAATCAGTTTGTCATATTTATCCTTTACCCTTGTTGTCATATCGGTCTCTATGAGGCCGGGTCTTACCTCATACACATTGATCCCCTCCTCAGCAAGGCGATCAGCAAAGATCAGGGCAGCCATGGAAAGTCCCGCTTTAGATACACAGTATTCCAGCCTGTTGGTCGAAGACATGTAGGCTGATACAGATGTGATAAAGATTATTGCAGGGTTATAATCTGTCATCTTTTTACGCATCCACACCATCTCTCTTGCCACTCTCTGGGCAAAAAATACAGGTCCGCGAAGATTAATATCCGTAACCCGGTCAAAGCTCTCCTCCTCAAGGTCAAGAATGTCTTTCCGCTCCAGCGGGGCCACGCCGGCATTATTAACAAGAAGGTCAATCCGGCCATAACGGTCGAGTATGCTTGTGATTGCCTCATCATGAAGAGTGGTGGCCGAGACGTCAAGTCCCACCGGAAAGAATTGGGCTCCCCTGCTTTCAATTTCAGGCTGGAGTGAGAGCATGCACTCGCTGTCCGTAGTACGCGCAATGGCGACAATATCAAAACCTTCTGCTGCGAGTTGTATTGAGATGGCGCGTCCGATTCCCCGGCTTGCACCTGTGACTATGGCTACTGGTTCAGGATTCATATATCAGACTGCTTTCTTCTGTAAGGTGTTTTGTTAAGTTTCACAATGATCTCACAATCCCCCTTTACATCGGCATCAGCAGTTAGATAATTGCTCTTGTTGATGCTTGCCATAATATACTTCCGGTTCATACCTTCTATCAGGAGTTCTCCGGGAGCACTATCAGCAGGCATTAGCAATGACAGCTGAATATACTCATAATCACCTGTGAGTTTAATGCTTATTTTATCTCCGGAGCGCTGGTACTTATATGATACTGATGCTCCCGAACTTTTATAGCTGATTCTTACATCGGCGCTCTCTATTGCTGCGGCCTCCCACCTGGGACACAGCCGGATCCGCCTGAACAGCTTGTCCTTATCCTGTATGCCAACCAGCCCTTCAATGAATGCATAGAGCATTGCCGAGGAACCCCATCCGTCAGTAGGCTTAGCCTCAGGAGAGGTACTGGTCTCAACCGAGGAAGGTCGTCCGTCCGGAAAATACCACAGGTATGTTTCGCCCTGCTTTGAGATCATATCATAATAACGCATCAGTATATCGATGCCATAACTTTCAAATCCGTATTCCAGTGCCGCCCTGGCCAGCTCTCCTCCTGTCAATGGCATTATTCCTCCGTTACAATAGGCGCCTCCTGACAGCTTATAGTCGCCGAAGATCCCTGCCGGGAAAGGAGGGTCAATTGAAAACCACTCGGCGAAAGCACTGGTGGTCTCGCGGCGCTTTTGATACTCGTTTATAATAGAAGATGCAATATGTGGTGTGGCAGCTCCCCTGTTGATGGCAGCAGCATTGCTGAGACTTAGCTGGCTTGCTTCATCAACTCCCGGTATGGTCACAGGTGTCTGCTTTACAAAATGTGTATAGAATGATCCGTTGAAGCAGATGCTGTTCATGCTCTTGCGGAGCCTGAGAGCCTTATCCCGCCACAGTGCTGAACGTTTAAGATCACCAAAAAGAGCATACCAGTGAGACATGAAATGGAAGACCTCATAATACCCGCTGTTGTCTCCGTGAAAATAGCCCCAGAAAGTCTTGTCATCTATCTGGAACTGTAGCCACTCATGCTGTCCTGCAGTATAGGCAAAGTCCCACGTGTCAATAGTATACGGCCTCCTGAAGAGAAATTTGTCCTTATCAAAATATCGGCCCCCCATGGCATACCCCAGTGCCAGTTCAAAGGCAGGCATCAGCTCTCTGATAAATACGTCATCACCGGTAGACTGCCATGCCAGCCATGCTGCTTTGATAAATCTAAACTCCGTATCGGCTTCTACAGGAGTTCTGACATATTTGGTCCAGTTCTCACGCTCACAGGGAAGCTTTTCAGGAAAAGTGGTGAAATAATCGAAGATGCGGCCATTTTTTGCCTGATTATCAGCAAAATGGCGAATAGTGCTCTGCAGGTCTTTTTCGGAATACCTGAGTGCCCTCATCATGTCCGAATAGTTTCTAATCCATATGGAACGTGCGTCAGGTGACCTGTATCCGCGTATCTTTTCCCCGTCAATGTTCACTTCAAGCAGGTCCTGCTCAAGAAATCGGTTGATCCTTGGGATGAGCTCATCAAATGCCGGCGTGCCAGTCCTGACATACATAACTGGTAGTTTAGGTTAGTTTTGCGGTTTTAAAAGTAGTGATTAATTGATTTGATTATCACTCTCTGTCTGATTTTCTTCATCATCCTCTTCCTCATTCTCATTCTCATAGAAAGGAATGGGTTTCTGGGGACCTTCGGCACGATACCACCCTGCCAGGAGAATCCCGGCAACGGCCCCAAGCATGTGGGACTCCCATGATATGTTAAGCCTGAAGCCGGGGAAGATGCCCCATACCATTTCCCCATAAATGAAAACCACGAGCAGTGAGAGGCCCATAAGAGGTATGTGCCTCCGTATAATTCCGCTTACAAAAAGAAAAGAGGCTAGACCGTATATTATTCCGCTGGCGCCTATATGCCACGAGGCTCTTCCTGTAAGCCAAACAGCTGCCCCGGTAAGCAGAAAGAGCCAAAATAATACCCTGAAGGCCACCTGTGAATAAAAATAGAAGAGCGCCGTACCCAGTATAAACAGTGGTAGCGTATTGTTGAAGATGTGTTCGAGGTCAGCGTGTATGAAAGGAGAGGTTATTATACCGGTAAGGGCAGAGGCGCGGCCCGGAAAAATTCCAAGGAAATACAGGTCTGTGTCAAATAAATATTCGCATGCTTTGACAATCCACATCAATGAGATAAAGAGGAACGGAATGAGCATGCTGAGAAAAAGCTTCTTCAGCTCCCATGGCATCTTTTGCTCCTCAGCGGGATCATTGTCCATCACCATTCACCTGCTAATCTCTGCCGGGATAGATGATACCCGACTTTTTACGCACGGCATCGAGGGTCTTTGCCAGGTCAAGGGTAAACTGCAGGGGAACAACTGCACTCTCAGTCAGCCCCTGCTCAATGCGGTGCATCACCTCCACGGCTTCATACTGGTATCCCTGGGCAGGAGGTGTGAACAGCATCTCCTCAGTCTCACAGCCCTCATATTCTATCAGCAGGTGCTGTGAGCGGTCACGTCCTCGTGTCAGTATGAGATTACCATTCTCACAGTTGAACTCGGTTGATATACCGGCCATGGAGACAAAAGAGCTATAGGCTTCGGCAAGCCTGCCATCGCTGAAACGGAAGATGGCGGATGTGCTTTTATCTGCCCCGGTAGGTGCCAGCACCGCGCATACTTCAATTGATTCGGGCAGACCCATATACCTGATAATGTCCATGATCGGATAAATGCCTATGTCAAGCAGTGATCCTCCTCCCAGATTAATGTTGTATGTTCTCAGCATCTCATCATACCCTGACAGGAAAGCAAATTTACCTCTCATATGTACAATTTTCCCCAGTTTTCCGCCGTCAAGTATCTCCTGCGCTTTTAAATATGACGGCTGAAACGGCGGCCAGAGAGCCTCCATGAGGAACAGGCCCCGTGAGCGGGCCTCTGACACCATGATCTCCACCTCAGCCGCATTTATTGACATAGGCTTTTCGCACAGCACATGTTTCCCGTGCCTCAATGCCAGAAGAGTATGTTCAAGGTGATGAGAGTGGGGTGAGGAAATATAAACAATGTCCAGTTCCGGGTCAGCAACAAATTCTTCATAGCTGCCGAAATATTTTCTGAAACCGTACTCAAGGGCAAACTTTTCAGCCCTGACAGTGTCACGTGAACCAACAGAATGAAGGTGGGCATTGTCAAGCAGGTGAAGCGATTTGGTAAACTTATGGGCTATATTTCCCGTTCCCAGAATTCCCCAATTAAATGTTTTCATTGTAAAAATTTTTTTTTAAAGTTACTAAGAATACGGCAGATACGCTTCTGCAGGTTTCAGGAAAGTGTTATTTTTTGTTCTTCAAAAAAATATTCTTAAAATTTTACTACTATGTATTGCATGGTATTAATTTATTTATATATCTTTGCAATGTTATATTAATATGTATTAACAGGTACCTTATTGAAAAAACCATGAAGCTCACTGTAAACATCAATCTTGGAGGCTATGCATTTAACGTTGACGAAGATGCATATGAACGTCTCCGACAATACCTGAAGACAATTGAGAAGGAGTTTTCGGGAGAAACAAGTTCTGCAGAGATAATCTCTGACATTGAGGGCCGTGTAGCCGAGCTCTTCAAGATGCGTCTGAACACCTACAAGCAGGTGATTAACATGAAGGACATTGAGGAAGTGATGGATACTCTGGGCTCGCCGGAGTTAATCAGCGGGAGCGAACCTGCGGGCAGTGAACCGCGAACGGCATCGTCATCGCGCCGGATTTACCGTGATCCCGACGGCCGCATATTCGGTGGCGTTTGCTCGGGCCTGGCAGCATATCTGAACATGGATGCTCTTGTGATGAGGATAATATTTGCCATCCTGATCCTTGCCGGTGGTTTTGGCATTCTAATTTACCTCTTACTCTGGATCGTTCTTCCGGAAGCCAGGACTACGGCACAGAAACTGGAGATGAGAGGAGACCCTGTCAACATTGAAAACATCAAGGAATCGGTCAAGCGAGAGTTTGACACTGTCAAGAAAAAGATGAACCTGTAGCAGGATCTGTGCCTGCATAATGTCGATAAAAACAATTTCAGCCATGAATACGGACAACACAAAAGCACAAATGCGTAAGGGTATCCTTGAATACTGCATTCTTGCAGTACTCTCGAGGAACTCATGCTACGCCATCGACGTCATCAACGAGTTGCGAAAGGCTCAGGTGATTGTTGTAGAAGGAACCCTCTACCCCCTGCTGACCCGGCAGAAGAATGCCGGTCTGCTGAGCTACCGCTGGGAGGAATCGCCACAGGGCCCCCCCCGGAAATACTATGAGCTTACCGAAATTGGAAAGATCTATCTTAATGACCTTGATAAGGTTTGGGAGGATCTCGTTGAATCAGTTAACCAGATACGTGGTAAATAATAAAGGCAGCCATGAAAAAGACCATGAATATCAACATCGCAGGGCAGCTCTTCAGGATAGATGAGGATGCATATGAGATACTTACACGATATCTTGAACATGTCTCTTCCAGGTTCCGGACAGAACAGGGAGGCGAAGAGACTATCTCCGACATTGAGACGCGAATAGCGGAAATCTTCGGCGGCGGAAATGAACCCCCAACACTTGTATCAAAGGAGATGGTCAGTGATATGATCAATACTATGGGAGCTCCTGAGGATTACTATGATGCAACTTCTGGCGGTACCGGAGAAGGTGGCAATATCTCATACACCCGCAAATCAATGTACGACCCCAACAGCGCTTCAGCCCGCCTGGGTAAAGCCCTCTCCGATTTTTTCAGGGCTTTCGGGAAATTAATGTCCATGGTGCTTAGAGTATTTGCAGTCATCTTCGGGACAATCTTTACTATTATCGGGTTTGTTTTGCTCTTCTCATTTGTACTTGTGCTCTTCTTCCATAATGCTCCCATATTAAGCAATGTGATGGAACCGGAGATCACAAACATGCATACGCTGCTCTCCATTGTCCTGAACAGCAGCATGGTAACGCCGGTGATAATACTCACAGCCATTGTGGTGCTAATGCCGCTGGGCGCACTGACTTATCTCGGTATAAAAATGATATTTAATATCAGGAAGAATTCAAGACCTTTCGGACTGATAATGTTTGTCACATGGATTGCTGCAGCATGTGCGCTTGCGGTTTTTCTTTCGCTCCAGCTCTCCGTCTATTCAAATAATGAAAGAATCACAGAAAGAGTTAAGCTTGACAATCCACCTGACACTCTTTATATTGTACCCGGAAAGAATATATCTTCAAACAGTTACGATGAATATGCCAGTATAGATGATTTCGCTTTCTATCGCCAGTCAGCATCCGGAAAATTATTTGCCACAGTGGATCTTGATTTTCCCACCAGTGATACAACCAGCGGATGGATCTCCGTTGAAAAGCGGGCAAGCAGTAACTCAAATACTGAAGCATGGACAAATGCGCGTGCCATAGAATATAACTGGAAGCACTCCGGAGATACTCTCTGCATTGATGAGTTCTTCTCAATCCCTGAAGGCAATAAATGGAACGGCTCGATCGTAGAAATAGACATAAGTCTTCCTGAGGGCACCATTATTAAGTTTGATAAAGATATGAAAACCGAAAAATGGGGCTATCGGAGACACAATCCCTATGCAAGGATCTTCCGCGTCACCGAATGGGATCTTGAAGAAATTGAAGAATAGCGAATAGCACTTTTCTGTGCCCACGGATTTTTGCTTATTCCTGCCGTTCCGTCACTGACGGAGCGGCTTTCTTTTGTTGCTTTACTGCTGATTCCTTACCTTTAGTGTCAAAACGAAATCAGAGGGATGGAATATTTTCTCCTTGGAGAAGTGAGCCTGCGTAAGCTCGATGCAGCTGACAACCTTACAATTGCTGCACTTGCTAATAACCGTAAAGTCTGGGATAATATAACTGATGTAATGCCTCACCCGTATTCGGTGAGGGACGCCAATGCTTTTATCAGTATGGCACTTAACTCTGACACGGAGATAATATTTGCAATTGAATATCAGGGTAAACTGGCCGGGGTCATCGGCCTGCACCGTCAGAAAGATGTCTTCAGGCTTACTTCGGAAATAGGATACTGGCTCGGAGAACCTTACTGGAATAAAGGGATTGCCACAAATGCAGTAAAACTGGCAACCCATCATGGAATTACCCGGCTGGGCCTGGTGCGCATTTTTGCCAATGTTTACGACTTCAACAAGGCTTCACAACGGGTCCTTGAGAAAGGCGGATACAAATTTGAGTGTGTAGCCCGCAAGGCAATAATCAAAAACGGCGTTATCCTTGACGACTTCAGATATTCATTTCTGGATGAATATCTTACAGATGACTACCTGATACCCGTAAATAGATAATCATGGAACTGGGAGTACTTAAGGATATCGTAATAATATTCGCTCTTTCAACGTTTGTCAACTTCATTTTTAACAAGATCAAAGTGCCTGCCATCATCGGTTACCTGATAACCGGTGTGATTGCAGGACCTCATCTCCTGGGGCTGATAAGCTCACCTGACAATGTGAAGGTCATGGCTGAGATCGGGGTGATCCTTCTTATGTTCACTATCGGACTGGAGTTCTCATTGAACCATCTCCTGAAGATCAGGCGTACTGTTTTCTTCGGTGGGTTTCTTCAGCTTCTCCTCACGGTCTTTTTTTCCATGCTCCTTGCCAAAGTTTATGAGATGTCATGGGCAAGCGCAATTTTTGTCGGGTTTCTTACAGCACTGAGCAGCACTGCGGTTGTGCTGAAGCTTCTCCAGGAAAGGTCCGAACTGACTTCATATTACGGACGGACCATTGTGGGTATACTTATTTTCCAGGATATCATTCTCGTTCCGCTTATACTCTTCACCCCGTTTCTGGGTGGCGCCGCCGGTCACCTGGGAGACCAGATGCTGATGCTCCTCCTGAAAGCTGCCGGGATACTGGTATTTATATATATCGGTAACCGCTGGCTCATCCCAAAAGTCCTCCACCTGATCGCCATGACCCGCAGCCATGAGCTTTTCCTCATGAGCATCCTTCTCATTTGCCTTGCCGTCGCTATGTTAACTCATGAGATGGGCATGTCACTGGCATTCGGCGCCTTCCTGGCCGGCCTTATGATATCCGAATCTGACTATAGCCATAATGCCTTCGGTGACCTGATACCCTTCAAGGAGGTATTTACCAGCTTCTTCTTCGTTTCAATCGGAATGTTACTTGACCCGGCATTTGTCATTCAAAACCCATGGCTGGTACTTTCAACCGTTCTGCTGGTGATCATCCTTAAAACAATTATTGCCGGCTTTACAGCTTTCATCCTTGGTCACACCTTTTACGGCACGGTGGTTGTGGGCGTCACACTTGCACAGGTGGGTGAGTTCTCTTTTATCCTTGCCGGTATGGGCCTTACTTATGAAATAATTACGCCCTATCATTATCAGCTCTTTCTGGCTGTGGCAATCATATCCATGGCCCTCTCGCCCCTGCTGATACAGTCCTCAAGGCCTCTGGCCAACCTGATCCTTCGACTTCCGCTGCCACAGTTTTTGGTAGACGGATTATTCCCCGTAAAACAGCTTGAAATACCCGAAATCAGAAACCATATTGTACTGATCGGGAAAGACTCACGAGTGATCAACCTTGCAGGAATGGTCAAACGCATGGGTCTCCCGTTTACATCCGTGATCTTTGACCCTGACCGCGCAAAGAAACAGATTGAGAAGGGCGATCTTGCAGTTTTCGGTGATGCCGCCGATGAGCCGGTATTGCGCAAAGCATATGCCCACACTGCTGAAATGATTGTGGTCTCGGTTGGTGATCTGATAAAAGCCATGGCTATCGTTGATAAAGTCAGATTCATTAACAAACATGCCTTTATCATTGTAAGAAGCAAACATGTCACCGATATTGAAGAACTCTACCGCCTGGGGGCAAACCAGGTAATTCCCGAGGAGTTTGAGACTGCAATCGACTTTTTTGAACGGATACTTGGAAAATATCTGATCCCCAGGCTGCAAATAGAGAAAGCCGTGGCAAGCGTCAGGGAAGATAATTACGGGATTTTCAGGGAAAAGGAAAAGGACGCCCGCTATTCCATCCTTAAGGATATTCCAGACCTGGAAATCACTGCTGTAAAGGTAGGCACAAAGTCAGGATTCGCCGGTAAAAAGATCCTTGAGACGGAACTAAGGTCGAAATTCGGAGTCACCCTCGTGGCACTGAACCATGAAGGCAAAATCATCCCTAATCCGGCACCTTCAACACTGATTTCGGCCAATGATATAGCTTACCTCCTTGGTAAACCCGATTTGATTGCCGATGCCGTCCAAATCTTTAATGACAAGGTCATTGAAAAGAACTCCTGATTCTTAGCCCGTCTTTCAGGTTTTCAAAACAAAGTGCTGATGCAATTGTTAAACTTAGAATGAGCCGGTACTTTCATATACCATTGGGTCGCCTGACCTCCCGGCACACAATCAAGGAAACCTTCATCCCTGCCACAGACTTCAGGTACCCGTTCATGGACTGAAAAAAGCCGCATTTAGCGGCTTTTTTTATGAATCACATATAGAGACCTCAGGCTGACATAACCACCATCCCCGCAGCCAGTGTCTCATTGGTGACTTCATCAATGAGAATAACACTGCCTGTGATGTTATTTCTCTTGTACTGATCAACACATAAAGGCTTTGAACTCCTTATCCTTATCCTGGCTATATCATTCATCCTGACAGTGAGATCTTCAGTCTCCTTTTCAAGCGTATTTATATTTACCCTGTGATCAACTGACTTAATAACACAGCCGGACTCATTGCTGTAATTCCTGACAATATACCTTCCCGAAGGATTAAGAGGCTTCTCATTAAACCAGCATACCATTAACTCTATATCATGACTTATCGCCGGCAGATCTCCAGGGGTGACAAACATATCGCCGCGACTGACATCAATCTCATCTTCAAGGGTTATTGTCACCGACTCACCCGCAGAAGCGTTCTGCAGGTTACGATCAAACAGGTCTATACTTTTGATCTTTGACCGCTGCATCGACGGCAAAATCACTATTTCATCGCCGGTGCTAAATATCCCGCTTGCCACTCTCCCTGCATAGCCCCGGTAATCATGAAATTCATGAGAATGAGGACGTATTATTGTCTGAACAGGAAAACGCGGATGCTCCGGATTCTTGTTCTTCTTTATCTCTACTGTCTCAATATATCTGAGAAACGTTTTACCGTTGTACCACTTCATCTCTTCAGAATGATCAACAACATTATCTCCGTACTTTGCACTGATAGGGATATAATCAGGATTTTCAATCTGTAGTTTTACAGATATCCTGCCAAGGTCAGCTTTTATTTTATTGTAAACCTCTTCATTATAGTTCACCATATCCATCTTATTGATGCAGAAGACCACGTGCCTTATGTCAAGGAGCGAAGCGATATAGGAATGTCTGATTGTCTGTTCAAGAACTCCCTTGCGGGCATCAATAAGGATCACTGCGAGGTCTGCGGTGCTTGCCCCGGTGACCATATTCCTCGTATACTGAATATGTCCGGGAGTATCCGCTATGATAAATTTCCTGGAAGGAGTGGCAAAATAGCGATATGCTACATCAATGGTTATGCCCTGCTCGCGCTCTGCCCGCAGGCCGTCTGTAAGAAGTGAGAGGTCCAGTTCTTCCCTTCCAAGCCTTTTCCCTGACTGTACAATCTGGTCTATCTGGTCTTCAAAAATTGATTTACTGTCATATAACAGGCGCCCTATCAGGGTGCTTTTCCCGTCGTCAACACTGCCGGCAGTAGTAAACCGGAGAAGGCTTTTATTTTTATTGTTCCCGTTCAATTTCATTATTAATATCTGTAAATGGACTTTAAATAGATCTTCCCCTGATCAGAAATATCCCTCTTTTTTACGGTCTTCCATTGCTGCTTCAGACCGTTTATCATCGTATCTGCCACCTCTTTCCGTGACCCTTGTAGCTGCTATCTCGGTGACAATCTCTTCAAGTGACTGAGCCTGGGATAGAGTTACTCCAGTACAGGTTATATCTCCTATCGTACGGCATCTGACATCTGCTTCAATTACTGTTTCATTGGGTTTCAATTGCATAAAAGGCGCCCATGCCAGAAATACTCCGTTCCTGTTAAATATCTTCCTTCTGTGGGTATAGTACAATTCCGGAAGTTTGATCTTTTCGTTAAGGATATATTGCCATACATCGAGCTCAGTCCAGTTGCTTATCGGGAAAACCCTGAAATGTTCTCCCATATGTTTCCTGCCATTAAAGATGTTCCACAGCTCGGGGCGCTGGTTTTTCGGATCCCACTGCCCGAATTCGTTTCTGTGAGAGAAGAATCTTTCCTTCGCTCTTGCTTTTTCTTCATCACGGCGACCTCCGCCAATCGCAACATCAATCTTCAGTTCCTCTATGGCATCAAGAAGAGTCACTGACTGGGCTTTGTTGCGGCTCGCATTGATACCCTGTTCTTCAGTTACCCGTCCTTTATCTATTGAGTCCTGAACATATCTGACGATCAGCTCTGCCCCAAATTCTTTTGCAAGATCATCGCGGAAATGCAAGGTCTCTTCAAAATTGTGGCCGGTGTCAATATGCAAAAGGCTGAATGGTATCTTTGAAGGCCAGAATGCTTTTCTGGCAAGATGCACAAGGACTATCGAATCCTTGCCACCGGAAAATAAAAGAACTTTGTTTTCAAACTGGGCAGCAACCTCCCTCATTACGAAAATTGCCTCATTCTCAAGATCTTTAAGGTGTTCGTTATTAATTTCCATCTACCCGATATCTTTATTTTTCTTTTTGTTTGCTTATTTCAGGTGGACTCCGCACTCCTTCTGGCCGTCATGTTCCCACCACCATCTGCCTGAACGGAAATCCTGACCTTCAATTACTGCCCTTGTGCAGGGCTGACAGCCAACACTTACAAAACCCTGATCATGAAGTGAATTATAAGGGATCTCATTCTTCGTTATGTAATCTGTGACTTCATCAAATGACCAGTCAAACAGGGGGTGATACTTTATGAGCTTCCTCTCCTCATCGTACTCAAGTGATTGCATCTGGCTTCGGTTATCAGACTGGCTGGCCCTGATCCCGGAGATCCAGCACCCCATACCCTGCAGTGCACGGTTAAGGGGGACTACCTTTCTTATCCTGCAGCATTCCAGCCTGTTTTCCCTCGACTCATAGAAACTAAAGGGCCCTTTCTCTCTTACCATCTCCTCCACAGCTTCATAAGCCGGAAAATATACATCTATCTTCTTTTTGTACTTAGCTATTGTCGCGGAAAAAACCTTATATGTTTCAGGAAATAGTCTTCCGGTATCAAGTGTTGTCACTTTTACGGGAATATTTTGGGTGAAGATCAAATGGGTTATAACCTGGTCTTCAATACCAAAGCTTGTGGTAAAAATTATCCTTCCCGGGAAAAGGTCTGCAAGAGTTTTAAGGCGTTCTTCAATTGATTTCCCGGAAAATTTATCGCTTAATTCACTTAATCTCATAATGCTTCCTGTTTGATTTGAACCAAAGGCTCACCTTGATCCTGTGTATATGAGCCCATAGTCTCTCATGGAAATAATACAGAATGGTCTTGGTTATAACTTCAATACTCCCTATTGACAATGCAAGGGTAAGCCTGCCTGTGATGAAATAACTGATTATGATTGTATCCAGTGTCCCGACAATTCTCCAAGAGACTGATTTCATAATACTCTTTATCGGTTTGTCAGCCCGGTCGCTTACCCTGAAGACACCTTTTGTCTCAGGATTTTCGTCTGTTTGCTTTAAAAGTACGTCCAGCATATGAGTATGTAACAGTTTTGATCAAATATAACATGCCCGGATCTATGATTTATTAGCAATAATGCGCTAAACCACTCGGTATTTATACATATACGCCTATATGTAAATAGGCCCTGTTTCGGCCCTGATAAAGAGCATAGCTCCAGTAATCTCCCCTCCTGAAACCAAATTTTTTTACAGGTTTTTGAAAATCCATGAGACTGCAGAGCCCATCATACAATCATATGCGGCGATTGATTGAAAATAAAGTTTTATAGGTTTTGGATTTTACCGGTGAGTAAGATTATGAAAATATCTATATTTTTATGTTATTCTTATAACAGTACTTCTGGCAAGATTAATAGCTAAATGTTGTCAGAAAGGGATCAGCCTATTTTATCGACTAAACGACAACCGAAGTGTGTGCCCGGCTGCCAGAACCTGTTTATTTGTGCACATTCCGTCAACACCATGGTTATTGCCATGAAGGCCAGGAACAATACAGAGATCCTTGCCGCTGCAAACACAAAACTCCAGCCTGCCGCAAACGATATGGATCTGGGCGGGGAGATACCCGTTGATCACTCAGTCAGCGCCCTCACACGCGTGAAAGCAGGAAAAGACAGATATGAGGTTGAGTTCGGTGTTGATGTCTGGCTTACAGATATCCTGACCACTGAAGAGGGTTTTCAAATGACGGTTTTATCACTGGGCTACCGCTATTCCTTCTGAAATCATCTGATTATGAAAATGCAACATTCCCGGGCTTTAGCCCTCACCCTGATTACCCTGCTCCTGACCTGTCTCTCAGTTTTCGGTCAGCCGCTTTCAGCCCAGGAGCAGGAAAGATTGAAAAAAGCTTACGACCTGACGGGCCGCACATGGAGCATTTCGGCCGATATTCTGAAAAAGGTGTATGATGATGATGATGATATAAAAGACGCAATCGATGAAATGTCCGACATCTTTTCGGTTATCGATGTCCTCACTAAGGTCAGTGACGCTAAGGACTTTTAAGCGTTTGAGGCTATAGTCCTCTTCATTGAGGATAAGCTTTTTTCGGAAAGGTTCGGGTATTTATTCCCAAACGCGGCCTCAGCACTGAACTGGGCAGGAAAGGCGAAGGCAATGATGCAGCTCGCGATCGACTTTTATATCAATCCTGCACTTCTTGATAACGAGACAAGCCAGTACATAGCGCGCCGTGAGATCCTCCTTGATCCCGACGATGCCGTGGCAGGAATAAGAAGCTGGGGAAATATCGAACAGCAGCTCCTCGGAGAGTTCCGGAAACAGTATGGCGACCTGCCTTTTAAGGAGATTAAACCGTCAGGAATGGTGCTCCTCCCAGCCTGGGATAATAAGTTTGATATTTATGTTACCGGCTGGTTCGAAGTGAAATACCAGGAGTACAAGATGAAGCAGTTCAGGGCAAATGCTCAGAGGGATCTGGCAGCAAGAAAGGCCGAACTGGAGGAGAAGGTTGTCTGGCTTGAGTACCTTCTTAAGAAAGAGATGGAGTCAACAGATTATCTGATTATTTCACCATCAACCGCGGTTATCAAAATAGATGAATCCGTGACCTTTACTGTAACGGCCGTAAGTTATGCCGGCCAGTCAAAAGATGTAACCGCCAATGCTCTTCCTGATAATGTTTTCATTTCAGTAATCCCGGGCAGTTATCCGGTACGTGCAAGGTATGACGGCAAAGAAGCCGTTGCTCAGGTGACAGTGGAAGATATATTGCCCCCACCGGTGCCTGATGACCCGGATGTTTCTCAGCTTCTTGCGCATGCTGACTGCTCCGGTTATCCCAATACCATACCAATCTGGGATGATGAGTTGAAGGATGTCTACTGTGACTGTCTGCCCGGCTACTCATGGATGCCTGACTACTCGGGCTGTGAAGAGACGGGCAAATTGCTGGCATCACAGGCAGACTGCTCGGGATATCCTAATACGCAGCCTGTTTGGGACGACGTTAATCAGATCGTCATTTGCGACTGTCTTCCGGGATATGTGTGGGACCAGAATTTCACACAGTGTTATTCTCAGGCACTTGCCCAGCTTAATGTCCTGGAATGCAGCGGACTCTCAAACACAATGGCAATGTGGGATCCGGTCAGAAATGAACCCTATTGTGATTGTGTGCCAGGATACCAGTGGCGCGATGACTTCAGCGGATGTGATGCCATCACTGCCACTCAGATCGTCCACGCCGACTGTTCACATATCCCCAACTCACAACAGGTTTATGACCCTGTAAATGACATAATGGTCTGTGATTGCCTGCCCGGCTTTACCTGGAATGCCGGATTTACCGCCTGTGTGCCGGAACGCAAAAAACCGGCCATTGATATGAATACGCTGATGGACTTCATGATGATAATATCAGGCAGCGGCAACCCGTTCCTGCCGCAAAACCAGTCAGCCGGAAACAACCCTGCAAACCAGCAGTCGATAATTCACCAGAGCCGTTGTAATGACACCCAGAAGGCCGGGGCAAATCAGCCTGAGGTACACCAGATTGACCTGGGACAGATAAGCGGTTCCTTCCAGTTTGACTACCAGACCTTTGATGTTAAGGATCAGATAATCATTACCCAGGGAGGAATGACGATCTTTAACTCAGGCTGCATTGGTGAAACACGCTCAGTAAGAGTCCCTTTCAGCGGATACACCTCCGTGATAGAGGTCCGGGTCAACCCGAACTGCGCCGGCTCTTCAAGTACGGCATGGAACTTCAAAGTGCACTGTCCGGCTTACTGAGTAAAACAATCAATAGACTGATGAGTCATAATATGCCCCGTGCAGATTATTATTTAAGATCTTCTTCTGAGAATATTAATAGCGCAGAGGTAACCGCCGCAGATGGCACCTGAAAACCCGCCGCCGGTCTTTCCCCATGCGGAGGCAAAGTGAAGATTATCAAATGATTTACTCGTATCGATAACTTTTCTTGCCGGTGTCTGGGCGAACCCGTATACTGCACCACCCGGATTGAGTGTATATCGTTTTACAGTTGCCGGAGTTCCAACTTCATAGTATTCCACACTTTCCTTAAGGCCGGGGATAATCTTGTCAAGCCTTTCGATGAAAGCCTGTGCCGCCCGTTTCTTTTTATCTTCATACTCCTTTTTTTCCAGGTTTTCCCAGTCAGCCAGGTAATCTATGCAGCAGACAGCACCTACACTCTTGCCCGCGGTGGCCAGTCCCGAATCAATCTGGCCATAATCTACAAAAGTGAAGCTGCGTACCGGGAAATCATCCCTGTTATTTTTGAGGATATCTGTCTGGTTCCTTACTGAATTGTCATAAACAAATGTCGAATAAAAATGATGCCCCAGATCTGAGAGAGGCCTGTTGAATCCAAGGTATAAAGTAAGCAAAGATGCACCTGTTCTTAGTCCCGTGCATTCACTCCTCATCACATTTCCGGCTTCTGCAGGCAGAAGATCAGCAACATTTGGCATTGCGTTGTTCGCAATAACCTCCCCGGCAGACACTTCCAGGATCTCCTCATTGTGTTTCCTTTTAAAGGTCACACCTGTAGCCCTGCCGTCACGGATATTGATACCCGTAACCATGTGATTAAACAGGATCTCACCACCGTGATTTCTTATAAACTCTGCCAGGTGATCAGATATTTTCTGTGACCCTCCCCTGATAAAGCTGGCACCACCCGAGTAATAGCTTCCCTGCGCTACTGAATAGTAAGCCAGCGACAGAGAATATGGATCATCGTGAAAATATCCCAGGTTTCCGAGAAGCACCAGCTTCAGGTCATCGTCACTGATTATTGAATCGAGAAACTCTCCAAGACTTCTGTTTTCAGCTCCTGAATTTTTCTTAGGAGGGGTAAGTATCTGGTCAAAATATGCCCTGATCCCTTCAGCCTCATAGGGAAACTCTTCTGACAGAATCCGGGCAGCAGCTTCGGGATCATGCGGTACCGTAACGGAATGACGGGTGTTTATAAACCTGTAGAACTCAGGTATTTTTATGAACTCAACATTCCCATTAACATCAAGGTCATTGAATATCCTGGTCTTCATATCACGAGGAGAAGGACCATCCATCTCATGGAGTCCCACCTCAAGGGTAAAGGCCCCCCGCTGAAAAGTTGTTGCACATCCTCCTGGCTGGCTGTGCTGCTCAATAAGCAATACCCTCCTTCCCTCTTTAGCCAGCTTCGCTCCTGCTGTCAGGCCGCCAAGACCAGCGCCGATAATGACCACATCGTATCTCATTTTATGTCCGGGATAGGATAACGTTTAAACTCTTTCGCTCTGTCAAACAGGTACCTGTATGTTATGTACTTCTTTGCAGACACTGCGCCCACAGAGATAAATATCTTTCGCATTTTGGGATTAAAATCAGCAACCCATGAGAATTCAACTTCTTTATAATGAGGCTTCCTCTCCATGACCTCTCGCACTTTAAGCATCAGGGCTGATTCAATCCCCAATCCCTGATACTGGGGAATTACACCCATCAACAAGCCTTTGGCCCTTGTCATGGTTTTCCGCTTCTTTAGGTACAGGAACTTCAGCATGGTAAAGAGATTCAGCTTTCCGTTAAGGTGACTGAGTATCTGGTTCAGGTCAGGGAACATCAGGTATATTGCTATCGGCTTGCCATCAAAATATGCAATCCAGATAAACTCTTCATCAATTATTGCCTTCGCCTTTTTTAGCACACTCCTGATATAGGCCACTTCCAGGGGCTCAAAGTTTATTTTAAATGAAGCCCACGCCTCATTAAAAGCCCGGGCAAAGTCAGACACAAGCTTATCTTCCTCTTTCCATGAAAAATGACGGAACTCATAACCCGGTTTATTGGCAACCCATTCCGCAATTTTGCGGAATCTTGCATCCAGCGGCTTTGTCAGATCATAATGAAAACCTTCCATTTTATAGTAGACCTGAAAGCCGAACTGTTCAAAAAGTCTTTTATAATATGGCGGATTATAAGGGACATCGAACGACGGGTGCGAAAATCCGTCAACAAGAAGTCCCCAGTATTTGTCTGTCTCACCGAAGTTTATCGGACCGTCCATGGCTTCCATCCCTTTCTCCTTCAGCCACGCTTTTGCAGCATCGAACAGAAGCGCTGCAGCCAGGTCATCATCAATGCATTCAAAAAAGCCAATTCCACCGGTGGGCTGGTCATAGGTGGGGGCAAGATTGTGATCTATGAAAGCGGCTATGCGTCCTGCCAGCCTGCCCTTATGATCAGTGAGAACCCATCGCACTGCCTCTCCGTGCATGTAATATGGGTTTTTATCAGGATCGAACACTGCCCTGAGGTCATTATCAAAGGGACAAACCCATATTCTATCATTTTTATAAATTACCCTGGCAGTATCGAGAAACATTTTCTCCGTCCGCCTGTCTCTGACCTCAATCAATTTCATAAAAGTGTCCTTACAATTTATATTTTTTACCTCATGTAGACTTGCTCCACCATTGATCTGTATTTTTCGCGGATATATTGCCTGCGAAGCTTCAGCGTTGGTGAGAGCTCACCGGTGGCAGTGCTCCACTCGTCCTTTACAAGCCTGAACCTGCTAATCCTCTCTGGTGGACTGAGACGTGTATTCAGCTTGTTTATCTCAGATGAAAAAAACGATTGTACCTGGGGGAGCTGTATAAGCTCTTCATTATCCGAATAAGAGACTTTATTATCCCTCTTCCATTCCTCAAAATATTTAAAGTTAGGAGAGATCAGGGCACTGGCAAACTTCTCGTGCTCACCAATGACCATTACCTGGTCTATGATTGGAGACTCCCTGAAAATGTTTTCAATTACCTGTGGTGCAACGAATTTCCCATTGGAGAGTTTGAATATTTCCTTCTTCCTGTCGGTCACCATCAGGAATCCACCCTCTTCTATGTTGCCGATGTCTCCTGTATGGAACCATCCCTCTTCGTCAAAAGCGGCTTTTGTAAGTTCAGGTTCGTTATAATAACCTGCCATCACGTTAGGTCCCTTGCATAAGATCTCACCGTCATGAGCTATCTTTACCTGTACGCCCTCTATTGCCAGACCCACTGATCCCAGCTTCACCTTGCCTTTTTCAGTCCGGTTAATTGTTATTATGGGTGATGTTTCAGTAAGACCGTACATGTTTATGATCTTTATCCCTGCTGCCCAGAAGACCCTTTCAAGCCTAGACTGGAGGCTGGCGCCTCCGCAACCGACTATTCTGACGTTTCCGCCCAGTGCCTGACGCCATTTACTGAATACAAGGCTATCGGCGATTTTCAGTTTTCTTTCATACCACCAGCCGTTTTCACCAAAGGGCTTATACTTCAGCCCCACGTCAACAGCCCGGAAGAAGATTTTCTTCTTCAGGCCTGTGAGATTCTTGCCCTTTGAAATGATAACATCATAGAATTTCTCCAGCACCCTTGGAACAGCATCGAATCCGTCGGGCTTTATCTCCTGCATATTTGCAGCAATGGTCCCCATGTGCTCAGCATAGTAAATGCCCGCACCGCTGTATTGGGTCTGGTAATTTCCCAGCCTCCCCCCAACATGACACAATGGCAAAATGCTAAGATATTTATCCGTTGGCTTCAGTTTAAAAACCGAGGCTGCAGAAATGAAGTTACTTACCAGGTTCCTGTGTGAAAGCATCACCCCCTTGGGCTTTCCGGTAGTGCCTGATGTGTAGATAAGTGTTGCAATATCATCAGGAGAAACAGCCATGCTGACTTTTTCCACTTCTTCCATTGTCACGGGGGAGCAGTTCCTTCCCTTCTCAATTATATCAAGCCAGTTTGAGACCCCCGGCACCTCGTCAAAAGTAAATATCCCCTCTCTTATGCCCGCTGCTTTAAGTGCCGGAACAATGGTTTTATAAAGTTTATTGTCAGAGACAATGATCATTTTAGCCGCTGAATTTCTTATGACATACTCATATTCAGGGGGTGAGAGGGAAGTGAAAACAGGAACATGTACAATACCCGCCATAGCCATCCCCATATCTGCAAAATTCCATTCCGGACGGCTGTTGGAAACAGTGATTATCTTGTCCCCCTTTCGCAGGCCCGCCTCATGGAGACCGTAACTGAACTGATATGAATAATCAATATACTGCTGAGTGCTGTACTTAATCCATGTACCATTATGCTTGAAGCATAAGGCATCGTCTTTGACAAACAGCTCTTTATACCTTTCCAGCAGATCAAATGTGCGTGTTACATTCATATGTTTTCATTTTTCAAAATCTGAAGGGTAATGCTTCCTTCCTGCAATTTATAAAAATATCTTCAAAATCTGTTATCAATTTGGGTATCGTAACACGGTATCGGGTTAATGTTAAGGAAGAACCAATATTTGTCCGGGTAGAATTAATTAATACCTTAGCCGAAACTAGTCCTTCCCTGTCCCCTGGTATATAGTTCGGTTATTACCCCGGGCAGGAAATGAGCGTATATAGACTGAAAACCAAAATCATGATTATAAATCACAGACTTGATAAATCTTTCGGACCCGTTGGCAGCTCTGCCGGAATATTCGTTTTCATAGCAGGAATAATAAGTACTTACTTTTCGTTCACAGGGATTGTGCTGGTCCTGCTTGGAGCATTTGTGGGCTTCTCATCTTCCAGTACTGCAATTGACTTTGACAAAAGAAGGATACGTTTCTCAAATGACATCTTTGGCTTTGTGAAAACCGGAAAATGGATTAATATAGAGCCTGAGATGAAGCTGGGCATCAGACATGAGGACCGGGTCTGGCGTGCATACAGCAGAAGCAACAGGATTCTCGATATTGCAACTGACGACCTCAGGATATTTATTTTTACCTCAGAAAATAAAATTATAATGCCGGTCATGAAAACTGACTCGCCCGAGATTGCCGAAGCCGAATTGGAAAAGCTTGGAGCTGAACTTGGATTAAGCCTGATATGAAGCTGAAAGTGGTCAGCCCGAAGAATCATTGTGAATCAGTTCCTGGTATTTTTTGTCTCAGATTTTATCGAAATAGATTATGAAGTCATCAGCAAATGACTGATTCAATAAACAATAAATTTAGCGCTCCAGCCATTGTCACTTACAATAATGTAAAGCCCGGGAGGATAACTTCTTATATCAATTTCATCAACCTCTTTCCCGGCAAATATCTGTAATCCCGATGAGTTAAACACCCTGCAGTTTATCCTGTGGCTTAGCTTAACCATTGTGCCCGTGACAGGATTTGGATAAACGAAAAACCTATTCTCGGCAGCCCCGTCGCTTCTCCTGCCGTAACTGATGTCTTCTGACTGCATGCCAAAGGTAAGAGTGTCAACAAGCAAAAGATCTGCAGTAAAGAGACCAATGGCCTCCCCCTCCTTATCAAGTTTAAACTCAGCATGGCGATCACCCAGGGTAGGGTTCCCGTCAGCCCAGAAAAGTGCAAAACCTCCCGGTTGCAAATTAATTCCGGGCAATTGCCATTTATCCGGAGAAGCCAGGTTGTCAGTCATATAAAGGTCGCCCAGGTAAATATTCCCGGTATCCCCGTTATATATTTCAATCCAGTCACTGTAGTTGCCATACTCATCAGAAACAGTGACGGAGTTGTCGGCCATAAACTCATTAATAAACAGCAGCGGGGTATAGCCGGAAACAGGTTTTGCTACTGCCATTGCACATGGCATGAGCTTCATCCGGCCGAGGCCATCTGTAACCATAACCTGGTAGCTTACCTTTGTTTCTCCTGAGACACTCCCGAGGGTGGCTGAATATGATCCATGGCCGTCATACGGCATATCAGCCTGCTGTATGTCGCCGTCATTGATCGAATAAAGTAATATTACACTTACAGGCATTATATCCGTTTCAACGCATGCACTTATCATGACCTTCTGATCCTCATCACGCCTGTGCCTTATATATTTTATTACCGGAACCATGGCCCCTGATTCAATTTGCTGAGACATAGACATACTCCTGGCGTGAAAAAAGGGATAGAGGCCCCACTTCACATGTGCTCCGATTGCTTTTGTACAAGAAAGCAGGAAATCATTGTAGTCATACCCGTAGTCAAGCGGATAAAAAGGATCCTCAGCAATAAAAGGGGCAATCATGTTTTTCCGATCTTCAATGCTCAACATCAGAGAATCTATATCGATAGTGGTGGTTATCAGCTGATTTGCATAATATGTGAATTGTTTCCTGAGCTCGGGGTTATTGATAAGACGGCTGTAAAGCGGTCTTTTCTCAGTGCCTCCCGGATGCCATGCATAAATATTCAGTGCCGCCCAGTCTACCCCGAACCAGTCAATACCAAAAGTATTATCCACATCGTATGGGATATACTCCATCTTGCCTGTTGCAGTATTATGATAGAGATAGTAATTATTCTTATTATAGATGTACCCGTCCCAGTTTCCGCAAAAAATATCGGCTGCAATAATTTTCAGATAATCATACGTGTTAAAAAGTTCCTCCAGCTCACATGCCAGCTTATTATCAGGAGAATTTTCCAGCACATCTGTCAGGGCTGCCAGATCTGAGTAATTATCCTCCTCTTTATTTGTTGTCAGTTCATAAACCCTTCTGTCGCCTGACAGTAACTTATAGTCATCGGGGTCAGACCCAAGGTAGTTAAGATCAGCGGGATACAGGCATTTGTACAGATTGCCATTTTTATTGCCAAAACGCGAAAAGACGAACTCTTCATCGATATGCTCCACATTAATGTACAATCCGTAATACCTGCCGTTAATAAATAGCTCCACATGATTAGCCCTGGGTGCAGGAATTCCCCACTTCCGCAGAATGTCCCACATTACTTTTGACCGCATAACTGAAGGATCATTGTGCTCCCCGTTCAGATTCAGTTTTTCCACACCATAATATTTCCCTCCGGGGGTGAAGGTGTTAAATGATACTTTAAAGGATTTTTTCTTTGAATAGCGGGAGGTATTTCCCCGAAGCCGAAAACCAACCGGGTCAATTGTATCGCATACAGTTCCGTTATTAAAAACAAATTTTGCGTGAAATTCTAAATCGTTTGCGGGGTTTTTATATATCCAGTCCAGCGTATCCGGGTTAATTGTTATATCGATGCGTGGAACGACAGTATCTGTATACAGAGGCCCGTTATCAGGAAGGGCGGGCTGTGCAGGCAGGCTCTGATAAACCAATAAGCCGAAAATCAGGCTAAGAATGTTCCTTTTCATCCGGTGATGAGACAAACTCCTGTAAATGTATTGATTTATCATACCCGGCATGAGGGAGCCAAAAACAATATGGTGACAAAACAGTAAAAGAAAATTCACTAACTGCCTGATAAAGCTCACACTATCAAAGTAAAGCCGGCTTGCGACCGGCTTTGTTGACCCACAGGGGTTCGAACCCCGACTCTTCTGAACCAAAATCAGACGTGTTACCAATTACACTATGGGTCAATCGGTGCCTGATAAGGCGTTGCAAAAATAAAATATTTTTTGAAATCAGGACGGCTCTGTCTCGTAATAGATGAACGGACAGTCGATAAAAGAATGAATAATATGACCCAGCTCAAAAAGCTCATCATCGCCATTCTCGTAATACCACTCAACCTTAACCTTTTTGTGTACATCCCTGTACTGTGCCAGCTTCTTGATTATAGCATATATCCATTTGGTGGAGGCAGTATTAATGAAATCAAACGAAAGAACAACCCTCGTGTCAACATCAGTTTCCGCAACATAGCCTTCAACCCACCGCTCCAGGGGCCTGTAAAAGTCGGCCGCAGCCTCAGGAATGGACCTCCCCTTTATACTGAGCAAGCCCTCAGTGAAAGTGATCTCCGGCGTAACACGTGTTGATTGTATCTCAATGTTATTCAAACTCATACAAAATATTTTTTTTATCCCCCACTGCATACGTGCTTGCATGCAGTTGCAAATGTAATAAAATCAGCTGTTCCTGCTGCTTATTAATCAGTTATTTTTCGGGTCCTGCGAGAAGAGGGTCAATTCGCCCTGCTCCCACAATGTAGGATGCTCAGTATCGAACCTTCCTATTATAGCCTGCATGATGGTGTGCCGCATAAACTCTGATTTGTTCCTTACCCTGAACTTCTTGCAGTATATGTTCAAAGCCCTCGCCTCCCTGGGATTAAGCTTAAGCGTCAGGCTTGTTGTCCTCCGTAACTTATCTTCCGTGGCCTGGGAACGTTTCAACCTCTCATGATATTTATGCTAAAATAGTCTTCAGCCCCATGCGGTGAGGGTCTTATAATACGGAATTATTAACAAAACAAAACAGGCCAGTTGTAATGCGCTGACCTGTTTATGTTTACGATATTAATAAGTATTACAATCGATTAAGGGCATTGAGATCACCAAAGGCCTCTGTAAGCCTTGCAATGAAGGTTTCCTGTCCCTTGCGCAGCCATACCCTCGGATCATAATATTTCTTGTTCGGTTTATCCTCTCCATCGGGATTGCCTATCTGGCCTTGCAGGTATCCCCTTTTGGCTTCATAGTAATTCTTAACACCATCCCAGAATGCCCATTGCATATCCGTGTCAATGTTCATCTTGACAGCACCGTAAGTAATAGCCTCAGCAATAAGATTCTTCTCAGATCCTGATCCGCCGTGGAAGACGAAATTGACAGGGTTCTTACCGGTCTTATGCTTGTTCTGGATATAATCCTGTGAGTTCTTGAGTATTACGGGTTTAAGAGTAACGTTGCCCGGTTTGTAAACACCGTGAACATTGCCGAATGATGCTGCAATGGTGAAGTTGGGTGATATCTTCAGCAGCTCCTCATAGGCATAGGATACATCCTCGGGCTGTGTATAAAGCCTTGCGCTGTCAATGCCCGTATTATCAATACCGTCCTCTTCTCCTCCCGTAACGCCAAGTTCTATTTCGAGAGTCATGTCCAGTTTTGACATGCGTGTCAGGTACTTCTTGCAGGTCTCAATGTTCTCCTTTAGAGGTTCTTCCGACAGGTCAAGCATATGCGAGCTGAAGAGCGGCCTGCCGTTCATCTCATAAAATTCTTCGCCTGCCTCAAGCAGGGCATCTATCCATGGCAGAAGCTTGCGGGCAGCATGATCTGTATGGAGTATCACCGGGATACCGTAATACTCAGAAACATTATGGACGTGAAGAGCACCGGAGATGGCTCCGGCAATGGCACCGGTATGTCCCTCCTTTGTAAGTCCCTGGCCGGCAAAGAAATGTGCGCCGCCATTAGAAAACTGTATTATCACAGGCGATTTGACTTCGCGTGCTGTTTCCAGAACAGCATTCACTGAGTCTGTCCCAACAACATTCACTGCCGGAATGGCGAAATCATTTTTGTTAGCGTAATCAAACAGCTTCTTTACATCGTCACCGAAGATCACCCCGGGTTCAAGATTTAATCCTTTGTTACTCATTATTTGATGTTTTATAGTTAACCTGAATGGTTTCCGCCTGCAAAGATAGATAAAAAATGCTTGCGGCTTTTTGAGACAGGAAATGCAACATCGCAATATCTTTGAGGTCCTTAGCTTAGTATACTGATCAATTAATTATCTTCGTACTTTCAATAAAAGTGATTATTTGAGTACCATGAAAAGGAAATTCACATCCCTCATCATACTCCTTGTGATGAGTCCCCTTCTACTTTTTTCACAGCAAAAAGTATGGACCCTCGAAGAGTGCATAGGCCATGCGCTTCAGAATAATATCCAGATAAAACAGCAGGAGATAGCAACAGAATACCAGGCTTCAGCCCTCGAGCTGTCAAAGCTTAGTCTGCTACCGACACTTAACGGGAGCGCGTCTCATAATTACGCGTTCGGTCGTGCTCTTGACGAAACCACCTATGAGTTTACGGATAACCAGACCGTCCAGTCGAATAACTTCAACGCCGCAACCGGGGTGACTCTTTTCCGCGGTCTGGTGAACTACAATACTATCAAGCGCAACCAGTACCAGCTGCTGGCCAGTGAACAGGATCTTGAAGGTTTCAAAGATGATATTTCACTGAATATTGCCCTGGCCTATCTCCAGATTCTGCTTAACAGCGAGCTTGTCACAGCCACTGAGTCACAGGTTGAGCTGACGAAACAGCAGATGGACCGCACACAGAAACTGGTTGACGCCGGGAGCCTGGCACGCGGAAATCTTCTTGACATTGAGGCCCAGGCAGCACGCGAGGAGCTTCAGCTTGTCAACATTCAGAATCAGCTCACGCTGTCATATCTCACATTGGCACAGATGCTTGAGCTCCCCGCAGTTGAAGACTTTGCCATTTCAATTCCTGTAATAACCATCGATCCCGTTACTGTCAAGGGCGACCCTTCAGGGATATATTCAATAGCTGAAAAGACCAGACCTGAAATTCTTGGTGCTGAATATCGTCTCAAGGGCGCTGAATATGATCTTTCAATCGCCAAGGGCGGAAGAAGTCCTCGACTGGCACTGGGAGCATCAATTGGCACAGCTTATTCTGACAACAGAGTCAACCCATTCACCCTTGAACCATACTCTTTCCGCAACCAGTTGAATGACAACGTTAACTACGGGGTCGGATTCTCCCTTAACATACCCATCTTCAACGGATGGCAGGTCAATACCAATATCAAAAACTCCAAACTCGACATCGAAAACTCAAAATACACCCTTGAGGCAACAAGAAAGCAGCTCTACAAGAACATCCAGCAGGCCTTTACTGATGCAAACGGCGCATTGAAGAAGTATTCCGCAAGCAAGAAGGCGGTGGAGTCAATGGAAGAAGCTTTTCGTTATGCAGAGCAGAAACTGAATGTGGGTTTGGTGACGGCCTTCGAATATAACCAGTCAAAGACACAGCTTCTAAATGCCCAGAGCGAGATGGCCCAGGCAAAATACGAATACGTCTTTAAAACCAAAGTCCTGGATTTCTATAAAGGCATACCAATTACATTACAGCATATCAACATTTTAGCAAATCAATTCTGAAATTCGCGAAGTCATGAAAGAGAATAAAATACTGAAGATACTCCTCATCGTTGTTGCCCTTTTGCTCATTGGTGCCGTCCTGGGTAAAAAGCAGGGATGGTTTGGCAAGGCGGCCACCGTTAAGGTTGCAGTTGAGAAAGTTACTTCCCGGTCAATAGTGGAGGCCGTGACCTCCAACGGAAAGATCCAGCCCGAGAAAGAGGTTAAGATAAGCCCGGATGTCTCGGGGGAAATTGTGGAACTGCATGTGAAAGAGGGTGACCATGTTGAAAAGGGTGTGCTCCTGTTCAGGATCAAGCCTGATATCTATATCTCAGCCAGTGAACGCTCTGCCGCTGCAGTAAGCTCTTCAAAGGCCCGTCTTTCGCAGGTTGAAGCCCAACTGATACAGGCTGAACTCTCATATAACAGGAACAAAACCCTGTGGGAAGAAAAGACAATATCACAGGCCGACTTTGAGCAGGCGGAGGCCCAGTATAAAATAGCCGTAGCCGAAAAAGAAAGCGCTCTTTTTGCAGTGAAGAGCTCCGAAGCCTCACTGAAGGAGGCCAATGAAAACCTCATCAAGACGACAGTCTACTCACCAATGACGGGGACCATCTCAAGCCTTTCGGTAGAGCAGGGAGAAAGAGTGATAGGTGCGAATATGATGACAGGTACAGAAGTCCTCAGGGTGGCTGACCTCAACCGTATGGAGGTTATGGTTGATGTGAATGAGAATGACATCATCAGGGTCAAAGTCGGTGACACAGCTATCGTTGAGGTTGATGCCTATCTTGACCGCGATTTCACAGGGGTGGTGACCGAGATTGCCAATTCAGCCAAAAGCGCCGGTCTCACTGCTGACCAGGTTACTAATTTCGAGGTGAGAATATATATCTTACGGGAATCTTACGAGGACCTCATCACTGAAAAAAATCCAAGTCCCTTCAGGCCCGGAATGTCAGCCTCAGTTGATATACGCACAAGCCGTAAAGTCAATGTTCTTACCGTTCCCATTCAGGCCGTCACTACCCGCACTGACACCACCAAGCTTAAGATGAGCGGCATTGAAGATATCCGCACCCTTGTCTTTGTTTCTGACGGCAAGTATGCGCTTGCCCGTGATGTGAAGACAGGCATTCAGGATAACACCAATATCGAGATCCTCAGCGGCCTCAGCGAAGGCGATGATGCAATAGTTCAGCCCTTCAGCGCCATCAGTAAAAAACTTTCAGACTCCACTCTCATAGAGGTTGTTAAAAAGGAAGCTCTTTTCAATACTGATAAGAAGAAGAAATAAAAGAGTAAGAAACTCTTTATAAAATGATCCTGTGTATCGAAACAGCCACTGGGGTATGCTCGGCGGCATTGTGCAGTGATAGCGGGACCCTTCACCTTCGTGAAGCCGCGGAAGGTAAGTCCCATGCATCACAACTGACCGTGTTTATACGCGAATTGCTTGCCGAGGCCTCCGTCAGCGCATCGGACCTTGATGCTGTGGCCGTGAGCAAGGGACCAGGCTCGTATACCGGTTTGCGAATAGGGGTTTCCGTCGCCAAGGGCATCGCATTTGGCGCCGGCATTCCGCTTATTGGCATCAACACAATGACTGCAATGTATTATGGTTATGCCTCAAAATATAAAATCCCCCGCGGAGAAACCCTGCTGCTCTGCCCTATGATAGACGCCAGGCGCATGGAGGTTTACAATGCTCTCTTTACCCCGGAAGGCATTATGATCAGAGAGACGGCCGCAAACATAATAGATGTAAACTCCTTCCATGATGAACTTGAGAAGGGAAGAGTCGTCTTCTTCGGTAACGGGGCAGCAAAATGTAACGGCATTATAAAAGACAGCAACGCAGTCTTTGTAAGTGACTTCGACCTCTCGGCATCATATTTGCAACTCCCCTCCACAGAGGCCCTGAAAGAAAAGCGGTTTGAGGATACAGCATACTTTGAACCCTTTTATCTGAAGGAATTCCTCGCCACAATACCAAAGAAAATGATCCCGTGAAAAACGGATTATTAAAATGAAACGAATTCCTGCATCCCTGATATTGTTACTGTTCAGCCTGTGTGCCCTGCAGGGACAGATACAGCCTTACCTGCCCGGAGAGAAGGTGAAATACCAGATCAGATACGGAGTTGTTAACGGCGGAATTGCAACCCTTGAAATAAAGGATGGCTATTGGGAAGGCGTTCCTGTATGGCATGCGTCAGCGTCAGGCCAGACAACCGGACTGGCTGATGCTTTGTATAAGGTCAGAGACATTTATGAGAGTTATATTGAACCAGCCACCGATCTGCCTCTTTTTTCAATACGAAATATTTCTGAAGGACGTTACCGCAAATACAATGAAGTGCAGTTTGATCACAGGTCCAGAACTGACTCAGCAGTGCTGCAAAGTGATCTCACAGGCAAACACATAACTCAGAAAGGAATACTTGATATCCTATCATGTTTTTACTGGTTTCGTAAATATTACCTGGCAAACGGTGACTCTCTGAAGCCGGGAGACACGTTTACCATGACCACATGGTTTGCTGACGAACTGTATCCTATCACATTGAAATACAAGGGTAAGGAGACCGTAAGGGTCAGTGGGGGAAAAGTGCTTTGCTACCGTTTTCATCCCATCACAGAGGTTGGAAGAGTCTTTAAATCCGAAGAGGATATGGCAATGTGGTTTAGTGCCGATGAAAATTTTTTACCTGTTAAAATCCGTTTTGATATCTTTGTGGGGTCATTCCATGTGGATATGATCAGCAGTGAGGGGCTGAAAAAGCCACTGATTATTAATAAAAAAGAGTAAAGAGCTATTTATGGCAACAACAGCAGATTTCAGAAACGGTATGGTAATTGAATACAATAATGATCTTTATACCATTGTTCAGTTTCAGCATGTTAAACCCGGAAAAGGCCCCGCTTTTGTCCGCACAAAACTAAAAAATGTAACTACCGGCAAAGTTCTTGAGAACACATTCAACTCAGGTGTCAAGGTCAATGTAGCCCGTGTGGAGCGCAGGCCTCACCAGTTCCTTTACAAAGATGATACAGGGTATAACCTGATGCATCTCGAGACCTTTGAGCAGATCTCTGTGCCTGAATCATTGCTCGAGAACAGTGACCTGTTAAAAGAAGGAGATACTGTTGAGGTTGTAGTTCATGCAGATACTGAAAATGTTCTCATGGTTGATTTGCCCATCAACGTTGTCATGGAGGTCACATATACTGAGCCGGGCCTCAGGGGAGACACCGCAACAAACACCTACAAGGCAGCAACAATTGAGTCGGGATCGACAATCATGGTGCCTCTCTTTGTAAATACCGGCGACAAGATCCGGATCGATACAAGAGACAGGTCTTATATCGAAAGAGTTAAAGGCTGACCCTCTGTCATGACAAAGAGCAGGCTCTCCAACGACAGACTCAAGATGTCGAAATTCAAACTCGACGCCCTGCTCGATATTACTCTTTCTATCAATGCCAACCTGCCAACAGCAGATCTGCTTTCAAAATATGAATCGATACTACGTGAGGACCTTGGCATTGGCAAGATCCTGCTTTTCAAACATGGAGAAAAGTGGGAAGCGCTGCTGAACTCCGGATTCACTGATAACCTGAAAAAGACATTGGATGTGGAGCATGATCTGCTCTGTTACCAGGAGATAATCACGGAGGTGCCCAAACAACCTTTTGAAGGAGTTGATATCATTATACCGGTATTGAATAATAATATACCCCTGGCATTTGTGCTTATCGGTGATATTGATGAGGAAGGCGAAGGTATGAGCCCGGTGATAAAACACCTCCATTTCATTCAGACAATATCAAGTGTCATCGTTGTGGCAATTGAGAATCTCCGGCTTTTCAAAGAGAGCCTTAAGCAGGAGGCGCTTCGCCGTGAGCTTGAACTTGCCGCACGGATGCAGGTGATGCTTATCCCTGATAACAAAAAGCTGCCGGTAACGGAAAAAATAAGTGCCCATGGATTCTATTTTCCTCATTATGAGGTTGGCGGCGATTATTATGACTTTGTCTCCCTCTCTGATGACATCGTAGGATTCTGTATGGCCGATGTCTCCGGAAAGGGGATGTCTGCGGCACTCCTTATGTCAAATTTCCAGGCAAGCCTCAGGGTGCTGTTCTCTGCAGATATTGATCTGGAAGTCCTTCTGCGGAAGCTTAATAAAATTATTGTTATCAATTCTTCCGGTGAGCGGTTCCTGACATTTTTCGTTGCCCGTTACAATATAGCCACGCGGGAGCTTGAGTATGTG
>DATKUS010000149.1:0-4238 GCA_035530535.1 Bacteroidales bacterium | reverse complement strand
TGATATTGCGAAGAGTATCAGCTATCTCCTGGCGGTAATCGGCATCATCCCGGTTATTCTTAAGGTATTTTCTTGCCCCGTCAATGGTCATCCCTTTTTCACGAAGGAGATGATGTATCAGTTTCAGGTTCCTGATATCCTCCTGCATGAACAGCCTGTTGCCCTTGTTGTTCTTTTTGGGTCTTAAAATCTCAAACTCGTTTTCCCAGAAGCGGATTGTGGAGACAGGCTCCGAAAACATCTCGGACACCTCTCCTATCTGGTAATAGAGCTTTTCAACCTTTTTCTCCCTGTATGGCATTATTAATTAATTTTCTATCAGTCAAACGTCTGGCCGCTCTTCATGGCAATCTCAATCATCCGGTCATATTCATCAGCTGTCAGGTCATTGAAATAATACATTGCCGGGTCAACGTTACGGCCGTTGACCTTCACCTCATAATGCAGGTGCGGAGCCGTTGACAGTCCTGTATTGCCAACAAACCCAATGACATCACCACGTTTAACCTTCTGACCTACTTTGACATTGAAGCCATCAAGATGAGCATAAACGGTCTGGTACCCGAAACCGTGGTCAATGATAATATGGTTCCCCAGTTCACGGCGTAGCGACTTAACAGTGCTGATCACTCCATCTCCGGTGGCATACACCTCAGTCCCGGTAGGAGCTGTAAAGTCCATTCCGGAATGAAACTTTGATATCTTATATATAGGATGTATCCTCAGCCCGAAACCCGAAGCCGTACGTTTAAGGTCCTTGTTTGATACCGGCTGAATTGCCGGAATGCTTCTCAGCAGCTCACCCTTCTCCCTGGCCAGGACAATAAGTTCATCAAATGATTTGGACTGAACGACTACCTTCTTCCGGATCTTGTCAAGCCGTGTGGCGGTCTCCATTATCAGTTCAGAGTTTGAAAAACCATCAAGCTCCTCATACCTGTTCACTCCTCCGATGCCTCCCTCCCGGTATGTTGAGGGTATAGGCTCTGATTCAAAGATAGTGCGGTAAAGGTTGTCGTCTGTCTCCTGGAGGTGTCCAAGAACCTTCTCCACATTCTCCATCTCCCTGTTCATAAGCTCATATTGGAGATCCATCTGTTCTATCTCGCGTTTCAGGGCCCTCTCTTTTGGAGAGTCAAAAATAAATGCGAAGATGAAGCCATATAAACCGGCCAGGAAAAGAGAACCGACAAAATATGCAAAAAGCCTCAGAATAAGCTGTTTGAGTCCCAGCCTTATCTTGTCAAAGCTCAGTGTCTCATGATTAAACTTGTACTTTGTCTTTGGCATCTACTCTGTTTAGCCTATGATTAAAGCCATGCAAAATTATAAAAATCCGCTATGAATTCAAAACCTCCGCTTCTGCAGGAAGACCGGGTCTTAACCTTAATGAGCCGGGGAGGTAAGATAATCGAGCATCTTAAAATATTCCTCTTCAGTGAGGTTGTCAGCAAAATAAGAGAGAGGGTTGACATGTTCACCAAAAAGATCTATCTGATAATGTAGATGAGGCCCTGATGTCAAGCCTGTATTGCCGGAATAAGCAATGAGGTCACCGCGCTTGACCTTTTGACCTGGTTTGACAACAAATTTGCTTAAATGACCGTAAAGCGACCTATAGCCGTAACCATGGTCAATGATCATCTTATTACCATACCCGTCGTTCTCATTATCAGCCTGATATACCATTCCGGCGCCTGTTGCATACACTTTAGTGCCGATAGGGCACCGGAAATCCTGTCCGTAATGCCAGCGAGGGGTACCCAGTACGGGGTGATGCTCTCTGAATTTGAACCCGTCGCCAATAGGCATTGTCACATTAACAGGCCTTATATACGGAAGGTGAGCCCACATGTCCTTCCATTCTTCAACCTTGACTGTCAGTTCATTGAGTGAGTTATACTGGATATTGGTCTGTGTCTTAAGATCTTCGAATTTTGATTTTACCTCAATCATCAGTTCAGTATTGATATACCCGGCAAGGTCTCCTAATTTATCAATACCACCCGAGCCTCCTTCATCTATCGATTCAGGAATCTGAGGCAGGTCAAGTATAGCCCTGTATGATGCATTGTCTGTAATGCGCAGGTCAGAGATTAATTCTGAGGAACGGTCAATCTTGCGTTCCATAAGATTGTATTTGAGTTTCATCTCCTCAACCCTCTGTGTCAGTAGTTCCTGCTTGGGAGAACCGAACAGTCTTTCGAAGACAAAACCATAGGCTGCGGTTAAAAGAAGAGAAACAGCAAAGAAGGCTGCAGTGCGGATTAGCTTTTCACTCCATTTTCTCCTGTGCTGCAAGAATTGCAGATTGCTTTTATCAAGAATATATTTTCTCCCCTTCGGCATCAGACAGTTTGAGGGTTTGGACTATATTTTAAAGTTCGATGACAAACTTAAAATAAATAAATTAAATTTACAAGCCTCAAAAGTAAAGAAAATTAACACAGGCTTGGCACATAAGATGAAAGCTAACGAATTAAGAGAGGAATTTCTCAGTTTCTTCAGGTCGAAACAGCATACTATAGTACCCTCTGCCCCTATGGTGATCAAGAATGATCCCACACTGATGTTCACCAATGCAGGCATGAACCAGTTCAAGGATATCTTCCTGGGTAACCAGGCTCCCAAACATAAGCGGGTAGCCAATTCGCAGAAGTGTCTGCGAGTGTCCGGCAAGCATAATGACCTTGAGGAAGTGGGCCTTGACACCTACCATCATACCATGTTTGAAATGCTTGGCAACTGGTCTTTTGGCGACTACTTTAAGAAGGAAGCTATAGAGTGGGCATGGGAATTTCTTAACGGCAGGCTGAAAATTCCTGAAGAGAGGCTTTATGTAACAATTTTTGAAGGAAGTCCGGAAGAAGATGTACCCCGTGATGATGAGGCCAATAAATACTGGAAAAGCTGTTTCGGTAATTCCGGGAACCGTATTATTGAGGGTTCGAAGAAAGACAATTTCTGGGAGATGGGCGAGACAGGTCCGTGCGGTCCCTGCTCGGAGATACATGTTGATATGCGCTCCGACGAAGAGAGAGCAACAGTGCCGGGCCACCTGCTGGTGAACAAAGGGCACCCTCATGTAATAGAGATATGGAACCTTGTTTTTATACAGTATAACCGCGGTGCCGGGGGCGAACTGGAGGCGCTGCCAGCCAGTCATGTTGACACAGGCATGGGTTTCGAAAGACTCTGCATGGTCATTCAGAACAAAAAATCGAATTATGACACTGACCTCTTCCAGCCTTTGATCAGCGAAATTGCAGCTATCTCCAACAAACCCTACGGCAGAGAACCGAAATGGGATACAGCGCACAGGGTTATAGCTGATCATCTTCGTACCGTTGCGTTCTCAATTGCTGATGGTCAGCTGCCATCAAACAACAAGGCAGGATACGTGATAAGACGCATTCTCCGCCGTGCAGTAAGATACGGATACACCTCGCTGGAGATGAATGACCCCTTTATATATAAGCTCGTACCTGCTCTCATCAGCGTGATGGGCGTCCATTATCCTGAACTTCCAAAACAGGAGGAGATAATCACAAAAGTGATATATGAAGAGGAACAGTCATTCCTTAAGACTCTCGGAAAAGGTCTAAAAATGATTGAACGGAGGGTCGCCGCACTGAAAAATGAAAAGATATCACTTTTCCACGGTAAAGACGCATTCGAGCTGTTTGACACCTATGGATTCCCTGTTGACCTGACTCAGCTGATCCTTAAGGAGAACGATATAATCCTCGATCTTGATGCCTTCAATACCGAGCTCAATGCCCAGAGAGAGAGATCGAGAGACGATGCTGCCGTTGTGGCGGGCGACTGGGTGACGGTGAGAGAGGCGGACTCTACCCTGTTCACGGGTTATGACAGGACTGAAGAGAAGGTGAATATTGTTAAATACAGGAGCATTAATTCCAGGGGGAAGGATGCTGTGCATCTCGTCTTTGACAAAACGCCCTTCTACGCAGAATCAGGAGGCCAGACGGGTGACAAAGGTATTATCAGGTCCGATATGGAAGAGATCCGTATCAGGGACACGGTAAAGGAAAACAATCTGACGGTTCATATTGCAGACAAGGTTCCGCATTTTCCGGAGAAAACCTTCACTGCCCTGGTTGACCGCGATGCGAGGCTTCAGGCTGCCGGCAATCATACAGCCACGCACCTGATGCATCATGCCCTTCGTATGGTCCTCGGAACCCATGTGGAGCAGAAGGGGTCACTGGTGACAC
>DATKUS010000148.1:0-41296 GCA_035530535.1 Bacteroidales bacterium | reverse complement strand
CAAACCAGTTTGTTTTTCTGAACCATTGCTTCCTGCCATTTTGAGAGCGAGGCATAAATAAATGCAGCAGCAATGGTTATCACGATTGTGAAAATAATGGCATAAATAAACGACCTGTTATAAGTCCTGAAAAAGTCCATTAGGTCCTTATCTTTTTATTCAACATAACTTTGCACCAGTGTCCGGGAATTATCAATCATATTGTAATCTTAACTTTAAATCATGTTCTTCCACGTTAAAACAGCTCCGGGATGAGAAGATAATTCTTCAGGGCAACAGCCAGTTCCGGAGCAGTATCCTGAAAGAAACCGGAGATGGAGATAGCATTTATGAGTTTTATTTTTGATACTACAAGTAACGAAATTTTTGTTTCAGCATACCTGTTTCGGTATTTTTCATTCATTAATACGTTGCCCATAATATAATTTGGATTAAGGATACCGCCTGATTTATAAGGGGAATTGTCAATAGCTTTTGCCCATAGCTTCTCTGAATATCCGAAGTGGCTGCAATTGAGGCTGATATATACACTTTCATCGCTCTTTCCAATTTCCTCTAATGCTTCATTCATATAAACAGAAATAAGCATTTCAGTCTCCTCAGATGCAGGGTCTTGTTCAATGTAAGATTGAAGCTGAGGACAAGCCTTGGTAATAATCCTGTCACCGGAAATGTTAAGTTTTAATAGTGAATTCTTATGGCTATTCTCTTCAATTGTTGTCTCTGTTCCAAAGATTATTACACTTGAAGCAGGGTCATTCTTCATTTTTTCACTTATCAGCTTGACTCCCGCATCCACAATCCCTATCACAGGCGTTCCTGATCTGTTAATAAAATCAGTTTCCGGGTAAATTACGGAAAGCGTATTACAGGCAATGAGTATAGCATCAGGATGATAATTTTCCTCAATGGCAGTCAGAACCTTGTTGAGGATGTCTGTCTTTTCCTTTTTTGTCTGCAAGGTGTTGTAACCCGTATTTTCATCAAACAAAGCATTGACAAAAACCAGGTTAACTTTCTGAAAGCAGCCTGAATCTTTCATTTTTCCCGCAATATCGTCCATCACGGATAGTCCTCCCAACCCGGAATCTGTTATTACTATGGTAATTTCATTCTTTCCGTAGAGTTTGCCCGGATCATAATGTTCCTGGGCCTTAAGGCTTCCTAATGGCCATGCAAATGAAAGGATAAGGATAAAAAGGATTGATGGTTTAATCATGTTTGCTTTTAGCTGGTTGTGTTAATAATTCAGCTTTTTTTTCAGTCTGAAAATAGCGTATGTAAATTTCATTAAATTAAATCAGATCATAGATAATAAAGAAATAAACCGGGAAGAGTCAGAAAAGATGTCACAGTTCTGTATTCTTCCCGGAATATTCATTTCGCTGATTATGAGATTAATAAATACTCATATTTGGCCCAACATCGGTTTCCTATTGAAATATCCAGAGTTTCTGATTTGTATTAGTTATTACGGGAGTGTAACTATTATATGCGATTTCCGTCTGTGGATAAGGAAATCTCGCAGGGATCTGTCCTGCTCCTGCAACCGGGGTCAATGCCGGATATCCGGTTCTCCTGTAATCATCGTAGGGAACAACCGTTGAATACATTGCCAGGTACTTCTGTTCAATGATCTTTTCAAGAGTAATAGTAGCTCCTGTTTCGGTATTGATATTTGCATCAAGCCAGGCTGTATTTGCAACTCCTGTAACAGCTAAAACAGATGAAGCGACGGCGGCTTTGTATGCAGCAGCAGCGGCATCATTATCAGGGACAGGCTTCATGAGGTAACACTCGGCTCTGATGAATTGCATTTCGGCATAAGAGCTAAGCACTACCGGAGCGGCAGCGGTGTTATTATATGTTCCCAGTCCTGAGGCATTGGTCTCCTCTGACCCGGCGGGACTACCAACATATGCACCACCAATAGTTTTGGCATAAAATGTACGTCTGGGGTCAGTTGTGGCAACTAACTTATCAATAAAAGTGGAGCACATTTTTATGTCATTCTTATAAGAAGAGACTGTGGCATACTGGTAAATCGGGCCTGCTTCCGCATTGGAAGTTCCGAATGTCATGATAAAATTATCATTTGATGAGAAGGCACTACCTGTATATGTAAGGGCATTGTCATATTCCCCGAGATACAGAGCATATCTTGCTTTTAAGGCATATGCTGCTTTAGTCCATGATGCTTTATTATTTGAGTAAATAATATCACCCGAAAGAGCAATTATGTTTCCAGTGGCCCCAAGGTCGGTTATTGCCTCATCGAGAAGTGTCCCGATCGTATTATAAATTTCTTCCTGAGTATCATAATCAGGTTTCAGAACTGCCTGGTCACCCTGGAATGCCTCAGAATATGGGATATCTCCGAACAGGTTTGTCATTGTTCCCAGACTCAGGGCCAGGCAGACTTTAGCAACCCCGGCATAGTGCGGAGAATTCTGTTCTCCGGCCTTCTCTATTAATCTTTTGGCATCCATCATAGGCTGATAGTACATTCTTCTCCACAAGTCATCAACGTCAGTGGCTGACATAATATAGTTTGACTCGCCATACGATTGCCTGGCCACCCCATTAAGGAACTGCATATAGATGTTTGTTGTCTTCACAGCTCTTATGCCACCTATCTGGTATGACATTGACAGTTCCATTGTCGGGACTAACAAATTCATTGGCACGTCAGATGGCACATCCGGATTGATATTTCGATCCGTATCGATCCATTTCTCACATCCTGTGAAAAACAGGACAAATATTACCATTAATGCAATATTTGGTTTTAATAAACTCTTCATTTTCATATTTTTTTATAGTTACTTGAACAGCTTAGAATGATAGTTTTACGCCAAAAACATAGGATCTTACTCCGGGGCTGGCGAAATAATCAAATCCCTGTCCATTCGTAGCACCATATACACTTACTTCAGGGTCACCGCCCTTGTATGGAGTAGATACAATCAGGTTATTACCTGTTGCATAGAGTTCCAGTCCTTTGAGTTTAATCTTTGAGAGCATTGAATTATTAAAGGTATAAGAGAAGGTCACTTCTCTCAACTTGACCCAGCTGGCATCTTCAACTGCCTGTGTAGCAGCACCGCCGCTGGTAAAGCTGTTTTCCCCCCTGTACCATAACTGGTCTTTTATTACCTCTGTGGTATTGGTTACACCTGATGAAATAATATTTCCGTTAGCATCAAGGTGGCCATATACACCTTCAAATACGGTGGGTGTATTTCTGTCTAAGGTTTCAACGGTCTGGCCATAATAATTCAGATTGAACCTGGTACCATTGTTCACATATCCGCCCTTTTTGATATCAACCAGGGCAGTAAGGGAGAATCCTTTATAACTGAAAGTGTTATAAATGTTCATGGTCCAGTCCGGACTGACTTTTCCAATTGCTACTGTAGCGGTTTTGTCCGTCCAGGGAAATCCGTCCGGATGTGTGTCAGTCGGGTCATCATTGATAAGAACATTACCGTTGGCGTCTCTATACCAGTCAAACCCAAATATTGTTGCATAATCATACCCTACGGCAGCATTTATCTGGGCCTTTGTATCTCCATTAAGCAAGACATAGGTTATATCTTTTGCAAGACCGGTTACCGGATTTTTCATTTTTGTGAAGTTTGACCTTATTTCCCACTGGAACTTGCCCTTCTTCACCGGAATGGCATATACGCTGAGTTCTACGCCCTTACTCTCCATTGAGGCTGCATTCATGTATGCCGAAGAAAATCCGGAAGAAGCTGAAATCGGGACTGAAAGCAGCAGGTCGATATTCTCATTGTAGAAATAAGACAGATCTAACCCGAGCCTGTCCTGCAGGAATTTTAGTTCGGTTCCCACTTCGAATGATGTCTGTGTTTCATGTCTCAGGTCCGGATTACCCACGGTATTACCGACAGTATAACCTGATACACCAAGGAAGGGGAATGAGATACCTGATGTGTAATAGTCGTTGGCACTGCCTGACTCATAGTAAGATGAAGTCCGGTATGGATCAGCAATATTGGCAGTCTTAGCCCATGAAGCCCTGATCTTCCCGAAAGATATTATCTTATTGTCTTTCAGCGGCGCCAGTTCAGTCAGGATAAATGCTGCACTTAAAGAAGGGAAAATAGCTGACAGGTTATTTGCCGGCATTGTAGTGGACCATTCATTTCTGAGTGTTGCTCCAAGGTAGAGCAAGCTCCGGTAATCAATGCTCAGATCCGCGAAGAGTGCCGCCGTCCTGAAGTCTGTTGTGCCCTGACCTGCCGTCTGTTTGCTGGTATTATCAACATTATATAAGCCAGGGATAGAAAGATCGTCAGTATAGGCGGTCAGATATTTGTACTCCTGTTGAAACAGGTTGTGCCCAAGGTTCAGGTTGAACCTGATATCATCATTAATTTTCCTGTTGATATTCAGCCTCAGGTCAGAATTGAACAGGGAGTGAAATTCTGATCTCTCTCTCAGATATCCTGTCTGGTTGCCAACACTATACCAGTTATAAACATCCTGGAACCTTCTGACATACCAGTCTACACCTATATTGTATGAAACAGTCAGCCAGTCAAAAACTTTGGCCTTTAAGAAAGTGCTCCCGACAAACCTGTCATTGAGGTCCTTAAAAAACTGCTCATTGGATGTCCAGTAGGGGTTATTATAGGTTCCGTTTACGCCAGTATATGTTCGTTGCGTACCGTCTGGTAATTTATAACCAGCAGCGTTATTAAATGTGGCAGGGGTTCTGTATAATCCAATTCCTATACCGGAACTTGTTCCACCTTCCCGGATAAGGTTGTTTTTAGTATGGGCGTACATTACATTGGCACCTGTAGTAACCTTTTCAGTAAGTTTTGTATCTGCATTCAGCCTGATGGTTAATCTTCCAAAAGTGTTGTTCGGTACGATACCTTTTTCTTCCAGGTTTCCGACAGAAAAGAAGTAGGAAGAATTTTTATTGCCGGCTTCGAGGCTAATATTATTATTATATGCCACACCTTTCTGAAAGAAGTCAAACTGGTCATATGTTCTGACTGGTTTTCCGGTGTTTGTAGGGGCGTAAGTACTGTTGTTACTTACAATAGCACCGTCAACATCCAGCAAAGGGTTAACCCATAAAGCCGGATCCAGCGAATAGCTGCAGGTATCGAGTTTGGGACCCCAGGCACCATTGTATTTGCTTCTCCATCCGCCATTCAACCCCTGACCGAACTCATTCTGCAATGCAATGTGCCTGCCAAGCTCCTTAATAGCAACTGAAGAGTGAAGGCTTACCTTCATTTTCTGATCCAGCGGTCCTTTTTTTGTAGTGATGACAATTACACCATTAGATGCCTGAAGACCATAAAGAGCCGTAGCAGCTCCACCTTTAAGGACACTGATAGAGGCAATATCATCAGGATTCAGGTCAATACTCCTTGAGGAAGAATAAACCCCGGACTGACCAGTGCTGCCCCGATAGGAAGGTTCTGAACTCATGGGCATACCGTCGATGACAAATAACGGCTGATTATTACCGGTCAGTGATGCCGCACCCCTAATTGTCATATAAGAGGATGCTCCAGCGTTACTGGAGGAGCTTGTGACCTGCAGACCAGCAGCCTTGGCAGTAAGTGATGAGACAATATCACTGTTGCCTCTCTTGTTCAACTCTGCTCCGGTCACCTCCTGGACTGTATAACCCAAGGCTTTCTTCTCGCGGGTTATACCCAATGCCGTGACAACAATATCTCCTAGTGCAACGGCACTGGATTGCATTACCAGGTTGATCACGTTACCCGTGATCCTAACTTCCTGGGTTTCCATTCCCACAAAGGAGAATACCAGAAATTCAGAACCAGCCGGAACATTAATAGTATATGCTCCCTGGTCATTGGTCACAGCACCTGTGGTCGTACCTTTAACTGACACGGTCAGAAAAGGTAAAGCATTACCATCAGTGTCAGTTACCTTACCCGTAACCACTCTTTGACCAAACGCCTGCATACAGGCGAATGCCAAGATGGCAAATAAGAGAAGTGTTTTTTTCATACTAGCATAGATTAGGTTAAGTAATAATTATTGAAATTAAGATTTTTCATCGATAATTGTACTTTTAATATATTTATTTACAGTTCATTAATGATATTTCCTGACAACTTGTATGCATCTATCTTATGCCCTTTTTCTCAAAAGCAATATTGGTATAAGGCTTATGATCAGAATTATTCCCAGCACTGTTTTATTTGTTATTATAGTATTGTACAAACCTGTCGACTCCGAATAATTCGTTCCCGGAGAAACATCTATTCCGTACATGCTTGCCAGGTCTTTCAAATCCAGCATGTTAATGAATGGAATCCCTGATTCATTCATTCTGGCAATCAGCCCGCGGTTTTCATCAGTGCAAACAGACAGTTTTGAATGCAGTCCGTTGGGAATACTCAGTGAGTGATTGCAGTTTCCAAGGGCCGTTTCATTGCCCCCGATATTAATCAGAAGTGAAATATTTGCCGCTTTGAAGATCTCAACACGTTTGTTAATTGATTCCAGGAGAGTTGGAGGAATATATAAATCAACCTTATTTCTATAGGCTGTATTTCTTATAATTGCAAGGCCTTCATCGGAGAGCTCTGCTCCGGAATCATCTCCCGCCCCTATAGAAACAAGTACAGTATTGAAATGCAGGCCTTGCTTCTTCAGGGCTGATTCCATATCTGTCCAGGTAGCGCCAGGTTGATTGGCTCCAAAGGTTGAAGCCCCCGGCGAGCTCATCACAACGGACTCAATTTCCATTGTCTGGAGAGCTGCCAGCACAGATATTGCCAGGGAGGGGAATGATCCGGATAGTATTATTCCAACCTTGTCGCCCTCGGTGATATTGGCCTCATGAAGTAATCTTACAATCAATGCTGAAAAATCAGGATTTGTGGATATCTCCTTGGCTTCAAGGGACCCGAGGGTAGTTGTAATCTCTGACCACTCATCGCCTATCATGAAGCTGTAAGGTACGTTTGAAAGAGCATCAGATTCAATATTTCTATCAAGCTTTAGTTGTTTTATAACCTTAAACATCCTTTTAGTAAGTTCAACAGACTCAGCCATTTCTTTGCCATAAGCCAGAGGAAGCTGCTTACGGAATAGAGATACAGATATCGTTGTCGCGATAAGAAGTACCACGAAGGCAATAAGCAATTTAATATTCAAATTCAGTCGATTCATGAAATGAAGAGCGAAATCTGAAATATTATCATTGTGACGATCCCCAGGCTTAAAAGGGTTGAAGTAATTTTTTGTCTGCCCATCTCATTTGCTATTAAACCTGGAATGATATAGCCGATAGACTGCAGATCAATCTTCATGAAATCAATCGGCTGGACAACAGAATCAATTAGAAGTTTAAGGAAGAAACTGAGAACAACAGCCAGCAGGAATTTTCTTCTGCCGTAAAGTATTAAGTAGGCCGAGAGTAATCTGATGATCACATAAACAATCAAGGCTATAATGATTGTCATTATGATCCTGTCAGGCTCATAGATAAAAAGGGCAAAATATGCGGGGGCAATCACACCTCCTGGTGAAATGCCTGTAATTTCATAAAAAATAAATCCAACAACTAATCCGATAATGAATAGCTGAAGTATCATTTCATTGTATTTAGAATGTGAAAGCCATCTCCGCCAATATTTCCGACTCCGATCACCAATGATCTGTCAGACAGTATATTGATAAGGTTCATTTTAAAATTATTCAGAAGTTCTCTCTTCCATGACTCTATTTTCATTCTCTCAACTCCTGATTTTATCAAAGAGTATCTTGCCCGGCCTTTATGGTTGCCGGTTAATATGATTCTTTCATAGGATTGATTATCTTTTGCTATCCAATGTGAAAACATCTCAGTACGCAATGGTCTGTCTGCCCTGGTGTTAAGTACTATTGTAGTTTTTCCGTTATGATCAATGACTTTCTTCCAGTTATTAATGAATGATTCAGTGGAGTCGATATCATTTACTGCAAAAGCGTTTAAAAAATGGAGTGATTTATTCCCGTCACTGAATGTTGTCAGGGGAGGGGGGCAGTTTGATATCCAATTCATTATGCTCATCTCAGCCTGATTCCGGTCCACTCCGGCCTCTTTACATACAGCAAGGGCTAATGCAATGTTCTCAGGAAATACTCCATAAGGTAACCTGCCTGTTATCTCATGATCAAGCTCTTCTGCTGTGATAACCGTGCTATTATGTTCCGCGGCTTTTTCCCTTATTTTATCCAAGAAGTGTTTCTCATTGGTTATTACCTTACAATTTTTTGGTATGGCACTACAAATTGCTTCTGCTTGTGAATCAAGGCTTACACCCATAGCCTCCCGGTGATCATCCCTGATGTTTGTTATCACATAGATATGGGGTTGAAATACCGAACTCTCCACTTTCTGTAAATCAGGCGCAATGGACATGCATTCCAGTACCAGATTTTTCACCTTTTTTCTGTGGGCAAGTCTGATGATGTTTATCTGCTCCTGAACCCTGGCTACACCGTATCTGGTTATTCTTTCTTTTACCCCTTTGTATATTATGGAAGGTATTATTCCGGTAACCTTTGCCATAACATCCTCCTGAAGCGAATCTGATAACCCGGCCGCCACATATTCCGTGACTGATGATTTTCCACGGGTTCCGTTAACGTGTATTCTTAAGCGGAGACTGCGGACGCTTCTTTGAACCATCTGTTTCTCAATGAATAACAAACTAATAATGAAAACCACTATAATGCTTACTATCATCATAACCTGCAACGGATCATATCATAAATTAAGAGTGAGCGCTGTATCATTATTAATACCCTATTGCTATTCCACCTCTTCTTTTATCTGCTGACCCGGAATATTCACCGGTAACAGCGTCAACATAAATCATTTGTGCACCTCCAAAAAAGAGATCTATCCCTTCGTAGACTTTTATTTTATGTCCCATTTTCTCGAGTTCAGAGCGAACTTCTGGTTTTATTCCTGATTCAACATGTAAAAAATCTTCAAACTTCTGGCAATAAAACCTGGGAGCCATGTTTGCTTCATTTACGTCCATCCCAAAATCGATGACATTTACTACCAATTCAATCAGGGTTGTAATAATACGGCTGGCACCCGGACTGCCAAGAATAAGATACGGGCTACCGTTTTTAAGAATTATTGTTGGTGTAATTGAACTTCTGCACCGCTTACTATTCTGTAAATAATTTACATTCTCAACGTTGTAGGAGAAGTTTGTCATTGCATTGTTAAATAAGACTCCTGCCACAGTCTGCACTGATCCAAAGAACAATCCCAGGGTCTGGGTCAATGCAACGGCATTTCCGTCTTTATCTATAACAGACAGATGAGTTGTGTGGCCTCCTGCGGATTCCATTTCATGAACAGGTTCTTTTTTAAGGTCATAATTGAATTCGGCAGGATTTCCATATGTTGCTTCGCGGTAATTCGGAGGGTCAAGTTTGGATTGGTTTATACTGTTAAACCTGACCCTGGCATACTCTTTTGAAGCAAGTCCGGTAAGAGGGACTGTAACAAAATCGGGGTCTCCGACGAACTGGTATCTGTCAGCATAAACCAACTTCTCAACTTCAGCAATGATATGTAATGTCCTGGCTGATTCACTAAAGTGACCACTGGCTTTAAGGTCATAGTTTTCAAGCATATTTAGCCCCTGAATGAGACTTATGCCAGACTGAGGAAGATTGGCTGTCAGAATATCATAACCCCTGTAATTACCTGTAACGGGGGAGGTAATTTCAGCCTGGTAAGAAGAAAAGTCATTCTCGGTCAGGACTCCACCACGCTCCCTGATACCCTTTACAAATGCTGCAGCAAGTTTACCTTCGTAGAAACCATCCCTGCCATTTTCAGCTATGGTTTTCAGTACTGTTGCAAGGTCTTTCTGCACAAGTTTTTCTCCCTCCATTCTTGGAAATCCATCCTCAAGGAATATAGATGCAGTTACCGAATCACTCATTATATTCTCTGTATTATCAAGAATAAGTTTGGCAAGTGTTCCGTCAACGGGAAATCCGTTTTCCGCGTGCCTGATGGCTGGTTCCAAAATTTTCTTCAGTGGGAGGCTTCCGAATTTCTCATGCGCCAGAAGAAGTCCTGCAACAGTCCCTGGTACTTCAATTGCCTTTGCAGTATAATTATCCCTTCCGGATTTAAAATCTGCACCGGAAGCATTTTCAGAACTTCTTCCATAGTAGTTGACAAAGTAAGATCTCTGCTCTTTTTTCAGGTATATCACCATGCCTCCACCGCCGCCAAGTCCTGATCCATCAGGTTCAACAACACCTATTGTAAATGCTGCAGCTACTGCAGCATCAACTGCATTTCCTCCGCTCCTGAGCATATCCAGGGCAGCAGCAGAGGCCAGTGGATGGGCGGTGGCAACCATCCCGTTTCTTCCGGTAGATGGAACCGTAGACTGGCCCTGAACTCCCAGATGAAACACTAAGGTCAGTAATAAGATGAGTTGAAAGGATTTTGTTCTCATGGCATGTTCATTAATTATTGCTCTTCCGGTTTATTACGGGTTTTATTTAAACAAATTACCAAGTGGTATCTCAGTCTCTGCAATTTTATCGACAAGGAGCAATGGTATCTTTTTCGCGTTAGAAATTGTGGTGAAGAAACCATCCTCATCAGCCTGTTTTACTACGATCATAAGCTTTGAATTATCGCCAACCAGTTGATTGAATGAATCTGACTGTCCCTTTCTGCGCGCATTACCACCAATGTGGAGCATCACAATAGGGATCTGCAGTTCATTGGCCGACTTAATGAGGGACTGTACCCGTTCAAATTCCTCCTGCTGGCTTACGCCGGCAGCCCCCAGTCCCTTTGAACTGAAGCCCGGGACTATTATCAATGTTTTGATACCATTAAGGTCTGACGGTTTAGCCATCAGGACTGTTGTGGCATTTAAACCTTGCCTCTGTGCCAGCATTTTAACCAGTTTAACGTCAGCACTTTGTCCGGCAGAGGAGATAAGTACAGGTTGTTCAAATTTCTGAGCCTGAACTATTGATGCTGAGAAGATTAAAGCCAGTAAGATGATAATGCTTGAAGCCCTGGTTTTCATATTTATATGTTTTTAGTTATTTAAAAATTTGCCTACTCCTTTTTCCATTATCAAATTATAATCAGGTAGGTTCTCAATTATAATTGACATTTCAGGATAATACATATTATATGAGTTTATCAACTCAATAAAACCCATAATATGCCTGCCTACACGATGTTCAATAGGTTCTCCTGATTCTTCCCTGTAAGCTATTCTGAGAGCCCCTGATTCTTTTGCCTGTTTATAATTTTCACTGTACCCCCTTAACACCAGTTCAACATTTGTCTCACCCCTTAACCTTCCCATAGAAGGATTGCTTGTCTCCATCAGAAACGGGATTGTCTTAGTATAATCACCCCATTCCCTGTGACTTAACCCATGGAAGTTTTTCGGAGATGTCTCGGGTGAAAACTGGAGGTCCGCCATTTCAAGTCCCAGTATGGCACCCATTGCGATATCCTCATATTTTTCGTTATATACTATTACATTCACAATGGGTACTTCAGGGGATGATTCATGCAGATCAAAAGCTATATTAACGTTTTCCTTATTTATTAACTGAACAATAGCATAAGCAACTTTTTCAGTAAGTGAGCCATCTGGTCTGCCAGGATAAGCACGGTTAAGATTTCTTGTTTCAAAGCCTGACAACTGCTGGTTTGAAGGGTATTGAGAAAATACCAAAGGATCAGGCCACTGATGGAGAGGATTGGTTACTCTTGATCCAAGCCTGAATTTACGTATTCCATTATCAGTTTTAATCTCATAATGATCAGGGAATCCTTCCATCGGATCAGTACAGGTAAATCCACTGTTATTCAGACGGGGGATAATGAATACGCGGCCATGGGTGACTTTAATATTTTCAAGCATAACTACCGGGGCCAGAAAAGCAGCTGCTTCATTTGCATGTGTACCTCCTCCAACGAGGGCTGTGCCACCATCTACCCCGCTGTCAAACAGGTAGACTTCTGTATCACCGTTGGTTCCTTTAATTCCGTCAAAATAGTCACTGAGCATTCCGACCTTTGTAAGGTAAGGACTGGGAAATAATTCCTCCGGCTGATGCATTTTACAAAAGTCTATTGATGAAATGACTCCCGCAACTGCCATAACAGCCAGAATTATTATTGTTGAGAGATGCCTTCTGAACATTGCTGTTTACTTTATTTGTAATAGCCGAAGGATGAAAACTGTCAATACCATTGCCATCGCTATCTGGTCCCTCCATTTTTTTTCTTTCAGAAACTCTATGACTATAACAAAGGTCACATAGGCAAGAATAACGGTGTATACATAATATAACATAGCAGTAAAACTAAAGTATCAGGTTAGAGATCTCCTGTGCAAAGACTAGTACAAGTATTCCTATTGTTATTGAAATGGCAATAGGTATAAGACATACTTTAAGAATTTTGAAATGATTTTTTTCTCCGATAATCTGCGATGAATAGGCACATAGTAATGCAGGAGGAGGCATCAGGTCACCTAAGGCAGCCATAAGTACTAATGCCGCTGTTACGATCAGTGTACTTTTGCCGATAAAAACATAAACAAGCGGTACTCCAATTATAGAAGCCGAACCATAGGCTGATCCCATGAACGGCATCAAACCGGCAGCAAAGTATCTGATTCCTTCAGGCATGTCCAGGGCTGTTACTGCCAGATAACCGCGAACACCTGTAAGTGCCAGGATCTGTAAAAACATGCCGACACCAACCAGGATAGCCATCACCGGCATTGCACTCCTCAATGCTTTCCGTGAGATATCAATAAACCTGACTCCTTTCTTGGTTATAAGTCCCATGAGTGCCCCGATAATAAAAATTAATGGTACGCCAAGATGAGGTACATATTCATGAAACCTTATCTCACCAATCATATAAAGAATGACAAAAGCTATAGGTATGTAAAGTTTAATTCCATATTTCTCACTCCCTGAACTATCAAGATACTCCTTCGCCTTGTCGATGTTATACTTTGGCAGATACCTGATCCTGAAGTAAAGTGCTGTAATCAGTGCCGGTGGAAAGGAAACAAGCAAGAGAGGTAACCCAAATCCGATATATGGCATATCAACCCCACCACCAATAATCATTACCGGAATACTTATCGGGGGAGCTACCTCGCCAAAAACCGCAGCCAGGGCTATGAGAGCACCTACTGCCAGTCTTGGCATACCTATATTAATGAGAATAGGAGCAACCAGCGCACCAGTAGTTAAAATGCATGTGGAGGATAACCCCGTAAGCATCCCGGGAAACATTATAAAAAACGTAATGACGATAATAAGAAGAGTAGGCTGCCGGTAGAAAAGTTTCAGTATTCCTTTGCTGATTCCTGCAAGTGCACCGGTATCTTCCATGACCCTCATGAAAATCATAGCTGTTGAAATAATCAGGATAGCCTCAAGAAAACCAAATCCGCCTTCTACAAGGTGTCTGACCGGCACACCCTGACCACCAATCAGCGCACCAACAACAGCCGCCAGCATTAATGAAACACCTGCAGGCATCTTAAAAAGAAATATGCTGACTGCAAAAGTTACAAGCATGCAAATGAACAGAATTAACTCAAAGCTCATAAACATCGGTTAGGTCCTGTTATGAAATCAAAAGCCATGCCAGCATCGTAAGTATATGAATATATGTGTTATACGATAATTATTTTGTATATTTTCTTAATCCTGGAGCTATTTCAGCCCATTACGTTGAGCTAAATCAGCCCAAATCATTTCGAAATAGAGAAGATAACGTCTATCCGGTTTTCCATTTTTCCCAGCCTATAGAGACTCATTTGTATTGACATTAAAGCAGATAAATATTAATGAGTGTTTTATGGAGTCATAATTTTCATAAAATGTGCTGCTTATATTATGTTGGCCTGTTTTTTGATCTGATGTGCCGGGTATATTAAAAGAATTATGACATACCTTTTTTAATGACGAAAAAAATAAATACGATCAACTATTTGCTTTGGATGATTTTTTTTGCTTTTGCACCTTTTGTTTCTGCTCAGGAAAGTTCGATGGCAGGTGTTAATAAAGAGGCAAAAGGATATATTAGTTTTCTGCCAGGCAATATGCCACTTGTTATCTCAATTCCTCACGGCGGGTATATGTTGCCGGACGAGATACCTGAAAGACCCTGCATTGATTGTGCAAAGAATCAGGATATCTTCACCCTTGAAATCGGTATTGGTATCAGAGATGCCATATACCGGAAGACAGGGTTCTACCCGTATGTCGTCATTAATTATCTGCATCGCACCAGGCTGGATCCTAACCGGAGTATAACTGAGGCTGCAGATGGAAATAAGTATGCAGAGGATGCATGGTATCAATTCCAGAATTATATCGATAGTGCCAGGGCAGAAATTCAAAAAACATTTGGCAAAGGATTATATATTGATCTTCATGGTCACCGGCATGCAGTAAAAAGGACAGAATTGGGTTATCTGATAAGTAGCGAAGAGCTTCAACTTGATGATGATATGCTTGATTATGAGACGTTTGTGGAATATAGCAGTATCAGAAGCCTGGTAAATGATAATGTAAACGGGTTATCTTATTCTCAGCTTATCAGAGGAAATACCAGCTTTGGAAGCTTGTTGGAGAACCTTGGGTATCCAACGGTCCCGAGCCATGGAATTCCTTACCCGGATGCCGGAGAGCCATTTTTCAGCGGTGGCTATAACATAATGCGCCATGGATCTTCTCAAGGCGGAACAATTGATGGAATTCAGATCGAGCTTGATGAGGATCTCCGAAGAGAACTTTCGAAGCGAGACAAATTAATTTCTGACCTTTCAACAGTTCTTATTGATTTTCTAAGAATCCATTATTTCCCGAACTCTGACTTTACCACTCTTAAGGTTCCCGCTAAGGAAGTTGTTAAATTCAAAGCTGCTCCGTCCCTTACAAAAGGCCTGAAGTAAGAATTCAGGGGGTGCTGATGCGCCCCCCTTTTTTTTCTTTTTTTGAAAGTTATCTAATACTATTAATTTTTATTATATTTGTTATACGTGTAATGTAAGCAATTGTTATAGGCTGAGATGAATTGTATAATTGTTGATGATGATCTTATCTGGTGCAAAACGCTGACTGAATTTGTAGGAAAGTCTGCCTCCCTTAATCTTATTGGTACCTACAGTGATTCAATCTCAGCTCGCAATGTTCTTATGTCCAGAAAAGACATAGAGTTGATATTTCTGGATATCCAGATGCCGGAAATGGATGGATTCGATTTTCTGTCAAGCCTGGAAAACCCGCCCCTTATTATCTTCGTCTCAGGCAGCGAGGAACATGCTTACCAGGCCTATAATTATAACGGCGTTGATTATCTGCTTAAGCCTATTGCATATTCGCGCTTCTGCAGGGCCGTTGAAAAAATCATGAAATACTATACAGGACGCAACATACCTTCAGTTGCCGGTGATGAAGAGATTTTCATCAAGAAGGCTTCATCGCTGGTACGTCTTAAACTGAAGGAAATACTCTATGTTGAAGCGCTGGAAAACTATGTCAGCGTTATCACAAAAGATGAAAAATATACTATTCACTTTACCATGCGGGCTATTGAACAGCAACTGCCGTCAGGCCTGTTTGTGAGAATTCACCGCTCATTCCTGGTAAATAAGAGTGTCATCCGTTCAATAAGCGAAAACAGTCTTATAATATATGTGGGTGCCACACCCAAAACCCTTCCTGTGGGCAAATCTTACCGCGAAAGCATTATGAATTACATAAACATAATGACGCGTTGAAATGCCCTCCCTCAGACAGCTGTTCCTGGACCATATAGGCCAGACTTCTCAATCACCAATGATGCTGGAGATAGAGAGAGCCGAAGGTTCATTCCTCTATGGTTCCGACGGCAGGGATTACCTGGATCTTATCTCCGGTGTCTCTGTCAGCAATACTGGTCATCGTCACCCTAAGGTGGTTGAGGCCGTTAAGTCACAGACAGACAAATACATGCATCTGATGGTCTACGGTGAGATGGTGCAGAGCCCGCAGGTTCATTACGCTGCCCGCCTCTCCTCACTGTTGCCCCCGCAGTTGCAGTCTGTCTTTTTTGTCAACTCAGGCAGCGAGGCAGTGGAAGGCGCCATGAAACTGGTACGCAGATCCACAGGGAGAAATGAAATAATATATTTCCGCAACGGGTATCACGGATCAACAACCGGCACATTGAGCATACAGGGCTCCGAACTATACAGGAATGCCTTCAGACCGCTTATGCCGGCAACCGTGATGGCTGAATTCAACTCTCCAATGGCTGCAGATATGGTCAGCAGCACCACTGCTGCCGTAATAGTTGAACCTGTACAGGCAGAGGCCGGCGTTATACAGCCGGCACCGGGGTTCCTGCAGAGCCTCAGGGAGGCTTGTGACAGGCATGGAGCCCTCCTGGTTTTTGACGAGGTGCAGACAGGATTCGGCCGCACAGGATCACTGTTTTCATTATACAGGTACGGCGTGACACCCGATATCCTTGTCCTGGCGAAAGCCCTGGGCGGAGGTATGCCGCTAGGAGCGTTTATTTCATCAAAAGAGATAATGTCATCGCTGACACATAACCCTTCCCTGGGCCATATAACAACCTTTGGCGGACATCCGGTGTGCTGTGCGGCCGGACTGGCATCACTGGAAGTTATTCTTGAGGAGAATCTTGTTGAGGCAGCACGTGAAAAGGAAAAAATATTAAGAAAAAACCTGGTGCACAGGACAATAAAGGAAGTGAGAGGAGAGGGGCTTTTACTTGCTGTGGTTCCTGTACACAAGAGTACACTGGGTGACATTATTGCACGGGCACCAGATCACGGCATTCTGCTCGACTATTTTCTTTTTTGCGATGAGGCATTCCGTATCGCGCCTCCTCTTACAATCTCGTCAGAGGATATCATGACTGCCTGCCGGCGCCTCGGTGAACTGCTTGACGAAGTTTCACCTTCAGACTGACACTCTGTCAGATTTGCCTGTGCGGCACGGCCTTTGAATATCTGTGCCGTGAACAAATCATAAAACAAATTATATGGAAAAGGGAAAAATTGGAGTAACAACTGAAAACATCTTTCCGATAATCAAAAAGTTTCTCTATTCAGATCATGAAATATTCCTGAGAGAACTGGTATCGAATGCGGTAGACGCAACACAAAAGCTGAGAACTCTTTCTTCAGCCGGCGATTTTAAGGGAGAACTGGGAGAATTGATGGTGAAAATTCACCTCGATACAAAAAAGAAAACTATTACAGTCTCTGATAACGGTATCGGTATGAGCGCCGATGAGATAGACAAATTCCTTAACCAGATAGCCTTCTCCAGCGCCAATGAATTCCTTGACAGATACAAGGATCAGTCAAATGTTCTTATCGGACATTTTGGCCTGGGATTTTACTCCTCATTTATGGTCTCTGACAAGGTGGAAGTGATTTCCAGGTCTTATGCTGAAGGCGTTGAGGCAGTGAAATGGATATGCGACGGCAGTCCTGAATACACAATAGAACCTGCTGAAAGAGCCGAGAGAGGCACTGATGTGATCCTTCATATTGATAAGGAATCGAAAGAGTTTCTCGATGAAAACAAAATTGAGTCGCTGCTGAAAAAATATTGTCGTTTCCTTCCCGTATCCGTTCAGTTTGGCATGGAGAAAGAATGGAAAGACGGTAAAATGACTGAGACCGGCAAACCTAAACTGATAAACAATACCAGGCCGGCCTGGACACGCAAGCCATCTGAATTAAAGGAGGAAGATTATGTCAGCTTCTATCATGAGCTCTATCCGGCAGGCGAAGACCCGCTGTTCTATATTCATCTGAATGTGGATTATCCTTTCAAGCTTACCGGTATACTCTACTTCCCGAAAATCAGAAACAACTTTGAGATACAAAAAAACAAGATACAGCTTTTCTGTAACCAGGTATTTGTGACTGATTCAGTTGAAGGCATCGTTCCTGACTTTCTGACGCTGCTCCACGGTGTTATTGACTCCCCTGACATACCGCTGAACATATCAAGAAGCTACCTTCAGAGCGATAGTAATGTCAAGAAGATCTCAAGCCATATCAACAAAAAGGTGGCTGACCGTCTGGCAGAGATATTTAAAAAGGACAGGGAAAACTTTGAAAAGAAATGGGACGACCTGAAACTTTTCATTGACTATGGAATGATAACCGAGGAGAAATTCTTTGAGAAGGTGTCAAAGTTCGCTCTCTACAAAAATACCTCGGGTAAATATTTTACCCTTGAGGAGTATGACAATATCATTAAGGAGAACCAGACTGACAGGGACAAGGCACTGATCCACCTTTATACAACCGACGCCGTTGCACAGCATACTTACATAGAGAAGGCAGGGGAGAAGGGATATGATGTTCTTGTGCTTGACGGTCAGCTTGACACTCACCTCATCAATGCCCTCGAGTCAAAGACGCCGGAATCAAGGTATGTAAGGGTCGACTCTGATGTGGTTGATAACCTCATACGCAAGGAAGAAAAGAGAGCATCAAAACTCACACCTGCCCAATCGGAGGATCTTACCCAGGTAATCCGCAGCCAGGTAACTGACAGTGACAAGACTCATTTTCAGGTTAATTCAGAAAGTCTCGATGAAAATGATCTGCCACTGGTGATTACACAGAGTGAGTTCATGCGCAGAATGAAAGACATGTCGCAGTACGGTGGGGGATACTCATTTTACGGTGAGATGCCAGACAGTTACAACCTTGTTGTCAACTCGAACCATCCGCTTATTGTCTCTCTTGCCGATGCACTTGAAAAAGAGCATGCTGACGAACTGAAGAAAAACAATGCCGGTATTGAAAAGACCAAAATCGAGATTGACTTTATGGAAAAAGAGCATGCCAAAAAGAAGCCGGAGGAGATATCGACTTTTGAAAAGGATGATCTCGAAAGACTACGCGGCGAACTGAAGCAGCTCGAAGAGAAGAGGAAGGCAGTGCTGACCGGATTCGGAGGTGATCACAAGTCTGTAAGACAGCTTATAGACCTGGCGATGCTTGCCAACAACATGCTGAAAGGTGAGGCATTAAGCAGCTTCGTCCGGAGAAGCATAAGTCTCTTATAGCAATAAAAGAAAAGCGGGTTCTTCCCGCTTTTTTTTTACATTATTCTGGACAGCTCCGCCTTTATGAAGTCAATTGATGTACGGCATGGCTCCGTTTCCATATCCATCACTTCCTCAATCAGCATCCTCGACAGCTCTTCACCTGAGGCTGTGGGAGGCAGTTGAGTAGCTACACTGTTTATAATACGCACAACAGTGCCCCTGGCATTCTTGACCATCTCCCATGATTCGTTGCTCATGTAGATCTGCTGTGAAAGGTTATGCTCATATTCGCTCCTTATTGAGGCAAGGAGTGCTGAATGCAGTTCCTGTGCACTCTGGTCGGGTTTGGCAATTCTCATTATGAGCGATTCGGGAGAGATGCGCTCAAGAAACAGAATTATTCTTTCGTAAGCCTGCAGCTTAACCGGGGTTACGGTCTTAATTGTTTGCAGAAGCATCTCCTGCCTTCTCTTATCCTGGTCATTTTTTAGCATGCTCCTGATAACAACATAAGCTGTGATCAACACCAGCAGAGCTGGAAGCGTTATTTTCAATATATCGGTAAAAGTCTCCATTGTCAGTTGTTAACCGGTTTGCAGGTGCAAATTAAGCATTTTTCATTATTTTCATATCGATTTGTAACACTGCCTTAAAACCTTTTCTATTTCAGTTTTATATTCTACATTTGGCCTTTTCGTAATACAGGAAAGGATAAAATCAGCCACATATCATGGAGCATATTTCAAAGAGAGTACAGTCGCTGTCAGTTTCCCAGACTCTGGCCATGGCGCAGAAGAGCAGGGAACTGAAAGAGCAGGGTATTGATGTAATAAGCCTCAGCCTTGGCGAACCTGACTTCAATACGCCCGATGACATCAAGGAAGCGGCTAAGAAGGCGATAGACGACAACTTTTCATTTTACCCACCCGTCCCGGGTTACAGTGACCTGCGGAAGGCAATATCAGTCAAGTTCAAGGAAGAAAACGGGCTTGATTATTCCCCCGAACAGGTAATCGTTTCTGCCGGAGGCAAACATACACTGATAAACATACTCCTGGCAGTTGTTGATCCAGGTGATGAGGTCATTCTTCTTGCCCCTTACTGGGTCAGCTACCTTGACCAGGTGATATTTTCTGAAGGCAAACCGGTTATTCTGGATACAAAAATTGATTTTGATTTTAAAGTCACTCCTGCCCAGCTGGAGGCTGCCATTACTCCTCGTACCAGGGTGCTTATATTTAATTCACCGTCGAATCCCACAGGCATGGTTTATACCAGGGAAGAGATGCAGGCAATAGCAGGGGTAATTGAAAGACATCCTCAAATACTGGTGATCTCTGACGAGATATATGAACATATAACCTTCACAGGCAAACATATAAGCATGGCCTCATTCACTTCAATTGCCGACAGGGTAGTAACGGTGAACGGTGTTTCCAAGGGATATGCTATGACCGGATGGAGGATAGGATATATGGGTGCGCCGCTATGGCTGGCTAGCGCATGTAACAAGCTGCAGGGGCAGTTTACTTCGGGAGTGTGTTCCATTGCCCAGAGGGCAGCCCTGGCAGCAGTGACATCAAAAAGCGACTCCAAAGAGAGAATGAGGGAGGCTTTTCTGCGCAGGAGAGATCTGATTTGCGGATTGCTTGGTGAAATAAAAGGACTGAAGGTGAGAGTTCCGCAGGGTGCATTCTATGTGATGCCCGATGTGACTTCCTTTTGCGGAAAGAGCTATAATGACCAGACTGTAAAAAACTCAGATGATCTTGCCCTCTACCTTCTCCGCGAAGCCAGGGTTGCAGTGATAGGGGGAGGTGCCTTTGGCGCGCCTGACTGTATAAGGATATCCTATGCCACCTCCGATGAAAAGATAACAGAAGCTGTTAGAAGGATCAGGGAAGCACTTGAAAAACTGGAATAACAAAAAAGCTGCGTCAACCGCAGCTTTTCTTATTCAGTACTTATTGAATGAAATTGTCTCTCCAGGCAGCTTCCTGATTTTAGAACGGACCTGATTTTCAGTGTAGCCAACGGTAAGTATCAGCTCAACCCTTTTTGACGTCGGAATCTTAAGCAGGTCTTTAACCTTCTTCTCATCAAGCCATCCGATGATGCATGTTCCCAGTCCTTCAGCAGAAGCCTGATATACCATTGAACCAGTGGCTATACCAATATCAATGAGTGAATAATCCTTTTGTTGTACTACACCACCTGCACGCGATGACAGATTTGATTTTTCGCGAATAATGACTATAACGGTCGGCGCCTGATCAACAAACAAATTCATTCTCAGAACTTTAGCTGAAGCTGCAGAAGCAATTCCATTTAGCAGGACCGGATCATCAACCACAATGAATTTCCAGGGCTGGCCGTTGCAGGCCGAGGGGGATAATCTCCCGGCTTCAAGGATCCTTTCGATCTTTTCCTTCTCAACCGGCTTGTCAAGATATCTCCTTTCACTTTGCCTTCTGCCCATCAGGGCGAGCATCTCATTTCCGTCAATCATATCAGTGACCTTGGAGAAATACTAATAATTTTCAGCAAATACCTCAGCGTAACCAAAGGGATGAAGGCATGCGGGACAGTTCTTCAGGGGCTTGGTGCCAAAGTGAACATATCCGCATTTCCGGCAGTACCAAAAGACCTTCTCATCGCGTTCAAACACCTTATTGCCCATGACATTGGCGAGCAGCTTGCGGTATCTCTCCTCATGCACTTTTTCAGCTGAGGAAATTGCCTTAAATGCTGTGGCTACCTCCTTGAGACCTTCTTCTTCAGCTATTCTTGCAAACTCAGGATATAATTCAGTCCATTCTTCATGTTCTCCGGCAGCGGCAGTTGCCAGGTTGTCGCCGGTAGTGCCTGTCTTGCCTGCAGGATAAGAGGCAGTGATCTCCACCACGCCTCCTTCAAGAAACTTGAAAAAGCGTTTGGCATGTTGCTGTTCCTGGGTAGCTGTCTCAAGAAATATGGCTGCAATCTGCTCATATCCTTCCTCTTTTGCAATCTTGGCTGCAAATTCGTATCTGTTCCTGGCCTGTGATTCACCGGCAAAAGCTTTGAGAAGATTCTTCTCGGTGCGGGTTCCTTTAATTCCTTCCATAGTCTATTTTTTTTATGGTTTAATTCATATAAAGAAGCTCATAAAATTAGTAAAATTCTTTTATGGGAGGAAACGGTTTTGACAGCGAAGTCGAGCAAAGAAACTCACCCGCCTGAATGAGAGTCAGCGTTTCCCTTTTCTGATAAACTTCTTTTCTTCCCCCCTTATCAGCCTGCCTATATTTTTGGAGTGTGTAAGCAACAGGGCTATAGCAACAAGAACGGAGAATATCTTAAAGAGTGTCGACGGTGTATCAAAGAGAGTCATGAGAAGAATTGGGAACATAACTCCTGCAGCCATGGATCCGAGGGAAACATACCCGGTGATAAAAAGCACTGCCAGAAATATTCCTGCGCAGGTTAAGGTTAGCGCCGGGTGCAGTGCTAGCAGTACACCGAATGTTGTTGCCACACCCTTGCCTCCTCGGAATCCTGCCAGTACAGGGAAGACATGCCCGATTATTGCTGCCATCCCGCAGACTATCTTCAGCACCATTAACTCCGTGGATCCTTCAGGTGCAGCATTGAAAAGGACAGGCAGCGAGGCCCCCAGCCAACCCTTTGCCAGGTCAACCAATAGCACCGGGATCCCGGTCTTCCATCCAAGAACCCGGATGGTGTTAGTGGCTCCTGCGTTGCCGCTCCCGTGTTCTCTTATATCAATTCCGTGAAACACTTTTCCGGCCCATACGGCGGTGGGCACAGAGCCTGCGACATAAGCCACCAATAAGGATAATAATGATAGTGAAGTTATCATTGACATTTATTTCAGAGTTCAGGGCCCGAAGATACCAGTTTTGCGGCTTCTTTGTTACTTGTGAACTTGCTGAAATTGGTAATGAACTTCTGAGCAAGAGCCCTGGCCGAGCTCTCCCATGCATCCGCACTGCCCCAGGTATTCCTCGGGTCAAGAAGAAGGGTGTCGACACCCTGCACACTTTGAGGTATTCTGAAGTTAAAGACCGGCAGGCTTACATATTCAGCCTTATCCAGGGTCTTATTCAATATGGCGTTGATAATATTCCGCGTTGACGGGAGGTCAATCCTCTTTCCTGTACCGTAGGGGCCACCCATCCATCCTGTATTTACCAGCCATGCTTCAGCATTATGGGCTCTCATCTTGCGGATAAGTTCACGGGCATATATTATGGGGTCAAGCAACAGGAAGGCTGCTCCGAAGCATGCGGAAAAAGAGGGAACCGGTTCTTTTATACCTCTCTCGGTGCCTGCAACCTTTGCTGTATAACCGCTCAGGAAATAGTAACGTGTTTGTTCCTCTGTAAGTCGTGCCACAGGCGGCAGAACGCCAAAAGCATCAGCCGAAAGAAAGATGACTGTCTCAGCATGACCTGCCCTGGATACGGGCCTTACAATGTTTTCTATATGAAATATCGGATAAGAGACCCTGGTGTTCTCAGTTTTGGCATTACTGGAAAAATCGATTCTGCCATCTTCATCCACCACAACATTTTCAAGTAAGGCATCACGCCTGATAGCCCGGTAAATGTCAGGCTCATTTTCTTTGCTCAGGTTTATGCACTTTGCGTAACATCCTCCCTCAAAATTAAAGACACCATCATCATCCCAGCCATGCTCATCATCGCCTATCAAAGCCCTGTCAGGATCAGTGGAAAGGGTGGTCTTGCCTGTCCCTGACAATCCGAAGAAAATGGCTACCTCACCCTTTTTGCCCACGTTTGCCGAGCAGTGCATGGAGGCTATACCCTTCAATGGAAGGTAATAATTCATAACTGAAAAAATTCCTTTCTTCATCTCCCCGCCATACCATGTCCCGCCTATCAGCGCCATGTTTTCAGTCAGATTGAACAAAACAAAATTCTCGGAGTTGAGCCCCAGTTTCTGAAAGTCGGGGTTGACCGTCTTGGAAGCCATCAGAACCGTAAAATCGGGCTCAAAGTCCGAAAGCTCTTCTTCCGAAGGCCTTATAAACATATTTTTTACAAAGTGAGCCTGCCAGGCAACTTCCATGATAAATCTTACCCTTATGCGGGTATCTGAATTGGCTCCGCTGAAGCAGTCTACTATATAAAGTTTTTTACCTGACAGCTGCTTGATAGAAAGATCCTTACATTGATTCCAGGTCTGAATATCTATAGGCTTGTTATCTGAGACAGTTGATCTTTCTGATTTCCACCAGACAGTATCTTTTGTCTTTGAGTCAAGAACAATGTATTTATCTTTTGGTGACCTGCCGGTAAAAATACCTGTGTCAACCGTGATAGCACCTGTATCTGTCAGGATTCCATGCTCATATCCCTGCAGTTCAGGAGAAGTCTCAGCCTTAAAAAGCTCATCAAACGAAGGATTGTAAACAATCTCAGTAACATCTCTAATACCGTACAATCTCAGGGTCTCTATTATTATCATGTTCGCATAGTTAAGTTATCTTCAAAGTTAATATTATAGGCGAATTAGTTAAAATGATTACTTTCATATTTTGGTAAAACAACGATTAAGATGATAAATATGAGGCTGATCTTATTACTTCTGTCAATGGCTACCTGCCTGTTGCAGGCACAGGAAATCAAGGTGGCAGGAACCAGGCAGCTTACCCGCCATGGTGACGGCGCATACATAATATCAGCCGTATCACCTGACGGTAAGAGGCTGCTTTTGACAGAATCCAATTATAAAGGTATCTCTCTGATGGATAAAAGGAGAGGCAAAATAATCAGGATAAACGAGATGCCGGGAGCAGGTTTTGAGCCCTGCTTTACCGCTGACGGACGGTTTATTATTTTCAAAGCAGATGAGTATGAGGGAATCAAAAAGCTATCTTCAATGCTCAGGTATGAAATGGCTACAGGTGAAACACAGACTCTGGTACCTCAAACCCGGAACCTGACTGCTCCGGCAGTTTCAGGAGGCAGGCTCTTTTACCTCTCACAAGGAAAATTGGAGTCATCAGGTGTGGACAAAGCCCTGGTTAAGAGTTCGGCTTCTGATACTGTTCTGTTGCTTGAAGATATGACTCCCGTCATCTGCATCAACGGCGAAAGAAAAAACCTGAGACCGAATGGAGAGGGATCTTATATCTGGGCGTCTCTCTCTCCGGATAAAACGAAAATCCTCTATTACTTCACAGGGAAAGGTACTTTTATAAGTGATCTTGACGGTAAGATACTTTTTTCCCCGGGAAGGATCAGCGCCCCTAAATGGCTTAATAATCAGATTATTATAGGCATGGATGACAGAGATGACGGTTACAGGGTCACCAGATCTGAAATAGTCAGCTTCTCTCTTGGGTCCAATCAAACAAGATATCTTACATCCTCATCTTCCAGGAAAGAGATGTATCCTTTTCCCTTTCCCGGTGGTAAAAGTATAGTCTTCCAGACACCGGAGGGTGAACTTTTTGTAATGAAACTGAGGATAAGATTATAAAGACGGAAATGGTGAAGTTCAAACATCTGGCTATTGCAGCGCTGTTTATTCTATCAGCAACAGTTATTAAAGCCCAGGAAGCTGATCTGACTGACTTCAGGGTATTTATCAATCCGGGGCACGGAGGGTATGACTCTGATGACAGACATATGCTGGCGACGGACTTCTGGGAATCAGAGGGCAATCTTGAGAAGGGACTTTTTCTCAGGTCTTTGCTCATCAACCTGAATGCGTCGGTTTTTATGTCCAGAACCACAAATAATACCAGTGATGATCTGCTACTGTCGGCCATTACAACAATGGCAAATTCCGCCAATGTTGATTTTTTCCTTGCCATTCACAGCAACGGTTTTGACGGAAAACAGAATCAGCCCCTGATGCTTTTCCGCGGATATGATAATCAGCCGGCCTACCCGGTGGCTAAAACAATGGCTCTTATACTCTGGCAAAAGCTGTTTGAAAAAGGAAACTGCTGGACAAATGAGAATTTATGGGTGAAGGGGGACCTGTCATTTTATCCCGAGTGGGGTACGCAGGGCCTTGGCGTTCTCCGTGGCCTGAATGTCCCCGGTGTCCTCTCAGAAGGGTCATTCCATGATTATATTCCTGAGTCATGGCGATTACGCAATAAAGATTTTCTCCATCATGAATCATGGGCCTTCGTAAGATCATTCCTTGAATATGATAATTCAGCGCCATTGCAGCACGGAATAATAGCAGGTGTGATCAGGGATACACTGAAATCACCGTCATGGTATTTCAAGCCCGGGACAAAGGATGAGGCCTTACCCCTTAACAATGGGACCGTAACACTCCAACCCGGAAATAAGAAATACTATGTTGACGATCTTAATAACGGATTCTTCATCTTTGACTCATTGCCGTCAGGCGATTATAAACTCTATTTTGAGGGAGTGCAGGATTACATGGATGACTCTCTGGTAGTTACAGTGGCGTCTGGCAAATCTGCCCTCGTTGACTTTGGAATGCAGTTCGACACAACCATTGTTCCGCGGTTGACTGAGATATTGCCTGACCTTGTTGACAGCTTGCCATTTAACCAGGAATTCACTTTCTCCTTCAGCCTTCCCATGGACAGGGACTCAGTGCAGAAAGCCCTTGTCTTTATCCCTTCGGCAGACCTTGTTTATGAATGGAATGACAAAGGCACGATTCTGACGATAAGTCCTTCTGTCAGCTTCATCGGGAAGACCACTTACACCTTCAGGCTCACAACAACGGCATGCTCTGTTTGGAAGGTGCCTATCGAGGAGGAGATCATCAAGAGTTTCGTGACAAGAAACAGGAGCAGACTGAATCTTCTTCAAAGCTTCCCTGCAAAAGATATCACGGGCGTTACACTGTACCCCCAGGTAAGACTATTGTTTGATGCACCTCTTAATCAGGGATCAGCACAGACAGAAATAAAACTTCTAAATGATCAGGGCCTGGCGCTCACAAAAATCAGTGAAGAGTTCCATGAATCTGATGGGAAGGGATGGTACTTTTTCGAACCGGCACAGCCTCTTGATCTCAACAGGCAATATGCTCTCAGGATCAGCGGGACGCTGACTGATATAACGGGTACAACTTTCGGAAATGACAGTAATATTAACTTTACCACCCGGACGTCGGGTTACGGGACGGGTACAACGGTTGAAGACTATGACGACCTGTCAGTGTTCTGGGATCCTGAGGCCAGCGGCAGTACAACAGGAACTGACAATCCTCGCACAACCTTTACTTCATCCACACTGATAAAACGTTCCGGCGTAAGCGCCGGCAGGCTGGACTACGTTTTCACAAACCCTGCAGGGGGGGTATGCCGTGTTTTCGATACCCGGAAGCCGGTTATAGGACAGAATCCTGCAAATATTTTCGGCATATGGGTATTCGGAGATATTAGTATGAATATCCTTGAATACTGGTTCTATTCTGCTGGCACAACAAATCAGATTGTCTATACAGAGACAATAGACTGGGCAGGATGGGATCTGAAAACAATACCTTTAAGTCTGATAGGAGGGACGGGTGACAAGCAATTTCACAGCGTGGTGGTCAGGCAGACAGAAACGGGGTCAAAAAGCGGAACCCTGTGGTTTGATGATGCCATGCTTATTGTGCCTACTGGAATTGATGATCATAACGGATCAGATATAAGTCTCTCAGTCTTTCCTAACCCTGTTACCGCCGAAGCCACGGTGACTTTTACAGTCACCGAGAGGTCATCGGTTTCCCTGGATGTTTTTGCTCTCGACGGGAGAAAAACAGGTCAGATCATGCATGGATTGCTTGAACCGGGTGTGAAAACAATCCGGTGGGTTCCTTCAGACCTGATAGCAGACGGAGTGTACCTGATAAGGATGGAGTCAAGGACTGACTCTGAAGGCCCCCCGGTGACCAAAACCATAAAATGTATCCTTACCAGGCATCAATAAAAAAAAGGTACCGGATCACGGTACCTTTTTCATATCTCTTTTTCAGGATTATTTTTTCCCGAATCTGATTGAAGCCTGTGCTGCAGCGAGACGTGCAATAGGAACCCTGTAGGGTGAGCAGCTCACGTAGTTGAGTCCGTTTTTGAAACAGAACTCCACTGAAGCCGGGTCACCGCCCTGTTCTCCACAGATTCCAACTTTTAGGTCGGGACGTGTGGCACGCCCTTTCTGCACTGACATGGTTATCAGCTGGCCAACACCATCCTGGTCAATTGTCTGGAACGGGTCAGCGGCGAGCATCTTCTTGTCAAGGTAGTCGTTGAGAAAACTTCCGATATCATCACGGCTGAACCCGAAGCTCATCTGTGTGAGGTCATTGGTGCCGAACGAGAAGAACTCTGCTGATTTTGCCATCCGGTCAGCAAGCAGTGCGGCCCTTGGTATCTCTATCATAGTGCCGTATTTGTAGCTAATCTTGTCAACACCGAATTTCTTGCAAACCTCAGCATATACCTGATCTGTAATCTTTTTGGTAAAGTCCAGTTCAGATATATCACAGGTAACGGGCACCATTATCTCAGGAATAGGATCTTTTCCTTCATTCTTCAGCTCAACGGTAGCTTCAAAGATAGCACGTATCTGCATCTCGGAGACTTCGGGATAAGTGACTCCAAGGCGAACGCCGCGATGGCCCATCATCGGGTTTGACTCATGGAGGGCCTCACCGCGTTTTGTAATAGCTTCGGCACTGATGCCGAGAGCCTTTGCAAGCTCAGCCTGTTTATCTGCACCCTGCGGCACAAACTCATGGAGCGGCGGATCAAGAAGACGGAAAGTGACAGGAAGTCCGTTCATTGCCAACATGGTGTCTTTGATGTCTCTCTTGACATATGTGAAGAGTTCACCAAGGGCTACCCTGCGCTCTTCAACGGTTGAACTGAGGATCATCTTACGGAGCAGGAATAGAGGTTTCTCTGAGTTTTTCCCGTAGAACATATGTTCTGTACGGAAGAGGCCTATACCCTCGGCACCGAATTCGCGCGCAATCCTGGCATCATCAGGTGTGTCTGCATTAGTACGGACACCCATAGTGCGGTTTTTGTCAACGATCTTCATGAATGACTGGAATCTCGGGTTCTCGGTAGCATCCATGAGTGTCATGGCTCCGTTGTAAACGTTACCCTTGGTACCGTTCAGAGTGAGGAGATCACCTTCTTTGAGAACTATATTGCTGCCTGAGATCTTCACCGTTTTGCCTGCGGCATCAACATGAAGTCCTCCTGCGCCTACAATACAGCATTTTCCCCAGCCGCGGGCTACAAGTGCAGCATGGGATGTCATGCCTCCGCGGGCAGTAAGAATACCCTCAGCAGCGCGCATGCCTTCAACATCTTCAGGGTTTGTCTCTTCACGGACAAGTATCACTTTTTCTCCCTTGCGGTTCCATGCCACTGCATCTTCTGCTGTGAATACGATCTTACCCACTGCAGCACCCGGACCAGCCGGAAGACCTTTAACTATAGGTGTAACTTTCTTTTCTGCTGCCGGGTCACATATAGGATGTAGAAGCTCATCAAGCTGAGCCGGGTCAAGACGAAGAACGGCTGTCCTTTCGTCAATGAGTCCTTCCTGCAGCATATCCATGGCCATGTTCAGGGCAGCTGTGCCTGTGCGTTTGCCGGCACGGCACTGAAGCATATAAAGCACGCCTTCCTGTATCGTGAACTCAATGTCAAGCATATCATGGAACGACTTCTCAAGGATATTACGGATATTATCCAGCTCGCCATATGTCCCGGGCATTGACTCCTGCATGCTGTGCAGATGCTTGTTCTGTTCATTCTTGGTGTCGTCATTCAGCGGGTTGGGGGTACGGATACCTGCAACCACATCTTCACCCTGAGCATTTACAAGCCACTCACCGTAGAAGAGATTATCTCCCGTTGCCGGGTTACGGGTGAAGGCAACACCGGTGGCTGATGAGTCACCCATATTACCAAATACCATTGCCTGTACGTTAACGGCTGTTCCCCAGTCGTCAGGAATACCTTCAATACGGCGATATGAAACGGCCTTTTTACCGTTCCAACTCTTGAATACCGCCTTGATACCACCCTCGAGCTGTTCACGTGCATCATCCGGGAACTCTTTGCCCAGCGACTTTTTGACTTTCGTCTTGAAATCTTCAGCAAGCTGCTTCAGTTCATCTGCTGTGAGATCGGTGTCTGACTTATATCCTTTACTATGCTTGAAAACACCAAGCATTTCGTCAAGCTGCTTGCGGATACCCTTGCCGTCTGGTGATTCAATGCCCTCAGCCTTTTCCATTACCACGTCAGCATACATCATGATGAGTCGACGGTATGAATCCCATACGAAACGCGGATTGTTGGTCTTCCTGATCAGACCGGGAATTGTTTCAGAGCACAGACCTATATTCAGGACGGTATCCATCATACCCGGCATTGAACTGCGGGCGCCTGAACGGCATGATACAAGAAGAGCATTCTCACTGTCACCATATTTCATACCCATGGCTTCCTCCGCCTTTGTCATTGCCGCCCATACTTCAGGCATGAGTTCAGCCGGTAATTCCCAATTGTTCTCATAATACTCGGTGCAGACATCAGTTGTAATTGTGAAACCTGCAGGAACAGGCAGCCCAAGAAGACACATTTCAGCAAGATTGGCACCTTTGCCACCGAGTAGGTTTTTCATATCTGCCTTACCTTCAGCACTTTTCTTGCCGAAGGAATAAACACGTTTAACTTTTGACATAACTTATTTAAATTTCAATTAGTAAATAGCTTTTTATTGATCCGCAAAATTATAATAAATGCGGAGATTTGAAACACCTTTGAAAACAGTTTTAAGACCTCGGATGAAACATTATAAGTGTGTCTCTCAGGTAACTTCGGTCAATATGAGTATATATCTCGGTGGTCGTGATTGACTCATGGCCCAGCATTTCCTGCACTGCCCTCAGGTCAGCACCCCCTTCAACAAGATGGGTTGCAAAGGAATGCCTGAATGTATGGGGGCTGATATTTTTTCTTATGCCGGCAGCCGTCGCCAGATTCTTAATAATGGTAAAAACCATGACCCGCGTAAGTCTCTTTCCCCGTCGGTTGAGAAAGAGTATGTTTTGATCAATGATAACATGCATCAGCTTTCTCTTTTCGAAGTAGCTGTCAATCTCCCGTAGAGCTGTGCTCCCCACGGGCACTAGCCTCTGTTTGTTGCCTTTCCCTGTAACGGTTACAAAGCCGTCATCACGGTGGATGTCTGTCAGCTTCATGTTTACAAGTTCCGATACCCGCAAACCGCAGCCGTACATGGTCTCAATCATTGCCTTATTGCGATGACCCTCCGGTTTGCTGAGATCAATGGCCGCTATGATCCTGTCTATCTCAACCACTGAAAGCACCTCGGGCAATTTAAGCCCCAGCCTGGGTGACTCGAGCAGCGTAGTAGGATTATCATTAACAATGCCCTCAATAAGAAGATATTTATAGAATGCCCTTATTCCAGATATCATTCTGGCCTGAGTGCGGGCCGAATCACTCCCTTGTGGTGTGTGAGCAAGAAAATCACTAAGGTCTGAATAGGATACACTCCCCGGATCTTTGCCGGCTTTTTCTGACTCAATATAGGAGCGCAGTTTCCCCAGATCATTTAGATAGGCCTCAACGCTGTTAGGTGAAAGAGATTTCTCTATCCTCAGGTAGCTCCCGAAGCTCCTCTCTGCCTCCTGCCAGGTAATTGTCATCATTTGATCCAGCTGATAATCGTTCCTGTACATCCACATCGAAGGTCAAAATGCTCCTTTATGAAAATGCACTGGTATCGGCAAAGTTATATCATAATCCAAAACAGTCATTAATCCGGCCATTTCTTTATTTTTGCATTACCGGCATGACATACAGGTCTGCCCCAGAAAAATGAAAATACAGATCATAAACGGATCTAACCTGAACCTTCTTGGAACCCGTGAACCGGGGGTCTACGGTAGCAGGAGCTTTGAAAATTACCTGGAACATCTCCGGTCAGTGCTTCCGCAGGTCACATTCACATATTATCAGTCCAATATCGAAGGAGAGCTGGTAAATATGATCCAGGCTGCCGGGAAGGATTCTGACGCTATTATTATTAATCCCGGAGGATATTCACATACATCCGTTGCTGTTGCCGATGCCATAGCTTCGGTCTCTCCGCCGGTAATAGAGGTCCACATATCAAACCTGCTTTCAAGAGAAGAGTTCCGTCACACAAGCATCACGGGAAGATACTGCAGGGGAACAATAATGGGACTGGGTCTCGATGGATACCGCCTTGCTGCTGAACATATTATGTTAATGATGGAAAAGGAAAAGAAATGACTATGGGGAAGAATCTCAACAGGAAAAGAACAAAGATTGTTGCCACCATTTCAGATAAAAACTGTGAACCTTCTTTCCTGAAGAAAATGTATGAGGCAGGGATGGATGTGGTGAGGATCAACTCAGCTCATCAGACCCCCGAGGGAGTGACAAAAATTGTCGGCAATGTGAGGGCTGTCTCTGATAAGATTGCCATCCTGCTGGATACCAAGGGCCCTGAGATCAGGACCACCGTGTGCGACACACCTGTTAAATTTTTGAAGGGACAGAAGGTAGTGATAGCCGGTAATGTAAATGAGAAAACAACATCATCAGTAATCAATGTAAACTACAGGGAGATAGCCCGCGATGTCCCTGTAGGAACCTACATACTCATTGATGACGGTGAGCTTGAAATAAAGATCATTGAAAAGCTTGGAGATAAACTGGAGGGCAGGATAGAGAATGACGGCACTCTGGGTGCAAGAAAAACGGTGAACATACCGCAGGTGAGGATTAATCTTCCTTCAGTAAGTGAGCGCGATCTGATCTTCATAGACCTGGCCGTGAAATTCGACATTGAATTCATAGCCCACTCTTTTGTCAGAACGAAAAAAGACATAATGGCGGTCCAGGCTCTCCTTGACAAACAGAGCAGCCAGATCAAGATCATTGCCAAAATCGAAAACCAGCAGGGGGTAGATAACCTTGAAGAGATAATGGAACACTCATATGGCATCATGGTGGCCAGGGGAGACCTTGCCATTGAAGTCCCCTATGAGAGGATACCGGGAATCCAGAGGATGATTATTGTAAAGTGCATTGAAAAGCGTAAACCCGTGATAGTGGCGACACAGATGCTTCACTCAATGATATCAAACCCCAGACCTACAAGGGCTGAGGTCAGCGATGTGGCAAACGCTGTTTACAGTCAGACTGATGCACTTATGCTCAGCGGTGAGACAGCTTACGGAAAATACCCGGTTGAGTCTGTGAAGACAATGGCCACCATAGCCCATGAGGTGGAAGCGGAGAAGGAAAAATATATTGAAATGCCGGCAGGAAACCTTACCGGAGAAGTCTCTTCATACCTGGCAAAGGTTGCAGTCAAGACCTCCATACGCGTGGATGCAAAAGCAATTATTGCTGACACTGTAAAAGGTTCGGCGATAAGGAATATGGCAGCCTACAGGGGATTCAATCCGATATTTTCCCAGTGTTACCTGAGACGCACCATGAGAGAACTGGCATTATCATACGGTGTTGTGGCCGTTTACATGGAGAAGAAATCTTCCGTGGATGAGTTCCTCTACGTTTCGCTGAAAGACCTGCTGATGACAAATGACCTTAAAGACAATGACAAAGTTATTGTTGTGGCGGGTAACTTTTCAAGAGGCACAGGCTTTTCATTTATAGAGGTTGGCACAGTAGAGTACCTTAAAGCAAGGGTCAGCATCGAGGAAGATGATCTGCTGGCTTGATTTTTGCAGTAAATAACCGGATTACGGCATGAAAATTTTGTTCCTGACAATAGCGATGTTCTTACATCCGGTACATGTCTCACTGACAGGGATTGACTATAATTCTGAGAACCGGATATACACTGTTATGGTAAAAGTATATTCTGATGACCTTGAATCCGATATTAAAGCCAGTCCCGGATGTAAAAGCGGCCCTTTTAAGTCCGAGGATGAACAGTATAGTAACTATCTATGTGACAGGGTAGTGATAAAGGAGGATGGGAAACGGCTTACGCTGAAGTTGCTGGGATCAGAGTCAGAAGGGCTGGAACGCAGATTCAACCTCGTTGCAAAAGGTGGAAGATCTGTAAAGAGTGTGACGGTAGTTAACCGCATTATGACCCGTTTGTATGAAGACCAGGCAAACATGGTCCTTTTCAGGTTTGATGATATGGAAGAAGGATATAAATATACTGCTACCGACACGCTGAGAAATTATAATGTGAAATGAAACAGGGGATTATGAAGGAAAAAAAGATTTTTCTCGGGATTATTTTATGGTTTGTCGTTGTCTCTTCACTGTTTGCCACACATAACCGTGCCGGTGAAATAACATACGTGCAGAAGTCAGACCTCACGTATGAGGTGACAATAACCACGTTCACATACACCCAGAGCAAAGCGGACAGGCCTCAGCTCGATTGCGAGTGGGGAGACAATTCCATAACAACCGTTAACCGCATCTCCGAAACCTATCTGCCAAACTATTACAAGAAGAACGTTTATGTGGCTACCCATACATATCCGGGACCGGGAATTTATAAGATAGTTGTGCAGGACCCTAACAGAAATTTTGGAGTTCAGAATATCCCCAACTCCGTAAATGTGGTTTTCTCTATCCATACTATCCTGATCGTAAATCCTGCTTTCGGCCGTAACAGCACACCCGTGCTGCTGAATCCACCTTATGACAAAGCTGCGCTGGGGCAGATATTCATACATAATCCTGCTGCCTATGACCCTGACGGGGACAGTCTGTCATATAAACTTACCACATGTACAAAGGAGGATGGCAAGCCCATTTTAAATTATACGCTTCCTCCTGCCTCTCACAAATTCTATGTTGATTCAATATCCGGAGACCTTGTATGGGATGTTCCAACAGCCATAGGCATATATAATGCTGCTATGGAGATACAGGAGTGGCGTAACGGCATCAAAATAGGTGTTGTAGTGCGAGATATGCAGATTGAGGTTTATGAGACAGACAATCATCCGCCTGTTACTTCTCCTCTTCCTGACCTTTGTGTTGAGGCAGGTGCAACAATCAACCTTGATGTTTCAGCCTCAGACGTTGACGGAGACTCACTGGCGCTTATCGCTACTTCAGGAATTTTCACATCTGCTACATGCCCTGCATCATTCAGCAGGATCTCCTCTTCACCCGGTGCAGTAACTTCACGCCTCACATGGATAACATGCCACAGCAGCGTCAGACACCAGCCTTATGATATTATCATTAAGGCCGAAGACTATAATGAAGAGCTTCAGCTTGTTGACATAGATAATATGACCATAAAGGTGCTGGGACCATCACCAGTATTGACAGCTGCTGCGCCTGAGGGCAAGTTTATTCACCTGACATGGAATCCGTACGGTACACCGGATATAGCAGGATTCAGCATTTACCGCCGTGAGGGGGCATCATCGTTCACAATAGAGGAGTGCTATGACGGGATTCCGCCTGCAGCCGGCTATGAAAAAGTCGGTTATGCTCCCGGGTCTGCATCTGTAACTTTTACTGATACCGACAATGGTTCAGGACTGGAGGCAGGGGTCGAATATTCATACCGTATTGTTGCTGTTTATCCCAACGGCACTGAGAGCAAGCCTTCAAATGAGATAGTGACCTCACTTATCTCAGGCGTTCCCCTCATAACAAATGTCTCCATACGCAACACCGATGTCTTAAACGGATCCCTTAATCTGGCATGGCAGAAACCCCTGCATCTTGATACCATCCCGGCAACAGGCCCATATGAATATCTAATTTACAGGGCAGACGGTATTTCCGGATCAAACTACCAGCTTATTAAAACACTGGCAACAGCAGACCTGAATGACACTGTCTATATAGACACCCTTATTAATACCGTTGACAGGGGCTATGTATATAAAATTGAGCTATACAATGATCAGTCGGGTAACAGGTTTATGATCGGTGACCCTGGAGTGGCTTCCTCACTCTTTATCGTCACATCGCCGGGGGACCGGAAGGTGAGATTCACCTTCAGCCGAAACGTGCCATGGATAAATACTAAATATGATATCTACCGCTACAACGGACTCACATCATCATGGGATCTGACAAGTACTACGGACCAGCTTACCTGGACTGACAACGGCCTTGTGAATGGCACAGAGTACTGCTACTATGTGGTTTCCACTGGCGGTTATCAGGGCCCTGAAACGCCGAAGGACCTGGTCAATTTTTCGCAGCGCTCATGCAGTTCACCCCTGGATAATGAACCGCCATGCACGCCCGTAATCTCCGTCTCATCACAGTGTGACAGCCTGTATAATACGATCAAATGGTCATTTTCTGATCCTTTATGCTTTGATGATGTCAGCGGTTATAACCTTTACTTCAAACAGACAAATGATGAAAACCTTACCCTGCTGACGACCCTTAATGACAGGAACATACTTAAATATATCCACCAACGTCCTGATTATGTTGCAGGATGTTATGCTGTTTCGGCATTTGACGATAACGGCAATGAGAGTGAAATGTCAGCAATGGTGTGCATTGACTCATGCAATTTCTACGAGATCCCCAATGTATTTACACCCAACGGAGATGATATCAATGACTGGCTCGTTGCCAAAACCTCACCGCTTGTTGAAAAGGTGGAGTTCAGGCTTTTCAACAGGGGAGGGCTCCTGATTTTCAGCACCCAGGAACCGAAGATCAACTGGGATGGTACATACAAGGGCAACATAGTGCCATCAGGAGTCTACTATTATGACTGTGAAGTGTTTGAACGAAGAATATCCGGCATTGAACAATTTCATCTTAACGGATTTGTACATGTTATAACTGAAAAGGGCGCCGGGCCAAAAATTGTGGAAAGTAAAAAATAGAGCGGTATGAAAAAGAGCATCATATTTCTATTGATTTGCACTGCTCTGCAGGCAGGATACGGGCAGGGAGGCTATGACACCGTTCTCAGAGCTATAGCGCTTTCATCAAGGGGAGAGAGAGGGGAAGCAATAGATATTCTCACTTCTGAAATGGCCGGCAAACCAACATTAAACGTTTTTCTTACACGGGGTGACATATATCTTGAAGGCTCAATGATAAAGGAGGCCAGGGCTGATTTCATGTCCGCAGAAGGGATAAAGCAGGGAGCAGGACTATACGGTCTTGCCAGGTGTGCCGCGGCTGAAGGTAATGCTGCTGAAGCTACCGCATACCTGGAGGCCCATCTGAAGTCGCCATACAAGAAGAGCGAGCCGGAGATTGTGCTTGACAGCTCATTTGCCAAGGTTTCCTCTTCACCCGAATGGAGAGCTCTCTGGAAGAAAGAATGGTACAAAGTATCTGAACGTAAGAAATGGGAAACAGAGTACTACCTGAATACCGGGAAGATTGATATGGCATCTGAGGTTTATGCAACACTGGCTGCGGAGTATCCTGGAATGCCTGTGACAGAGTTTTGCGGCGCGCTGATGGCTATGGCCAGGGGAAACTATGGGGAAGCGGTGAAGGAGCTTGAACCATTGACAAGGAATGGATCTGCACCCTCCGCCTGGCTTCTTAAGCTCGCCGAAGCGCAGGCAGGTAATGGTAACTACAATGCTGCCGCATCAGTATATAACAGGCTGATCTCTCTTGAATATCCTGACGCATCCCTTTACTTAAAGAGGGCGGAGATGAAGGCCAGGGCGCGAGACACCAAAGCAGCCATAGAAGACTTTCAGGAATACCTGGGATATTACCCTGACGATTTCCGGGCACTAAGTCTTTTGGGGAAGACTTTTGCAGAGGAGGGTGCCATTTATGAGGCTCTTCCATACCTCAATACGAACATTGAAAAGCATCCGGGCGAATCACAGGCCTTCAGCCTGCGCGGTGATGCCTGGTTTGCCAGCCACACATGGGATAAAGCCGTTGAAGATTATACAATGAGCCTTGACCTTGATCCCGAAAGCCCGGGAGTGAACCTGAATCTTGGTATGGCGCTTATCAACTGTGGAAAAGCTGAGGATGCATGTCATTACCTGAGGAAGGCGAAAGATCTGGGCGAGAAGTCCGCAGCACAATACCTGAGCAAATACTGTATCAAATAAGTTGAAGAGACGGAAGAGACGGAAGAGACGGAAGAGAAGCTACCTGGTATGCTTCAGGATCCTGTCATAGAGGTCTTTAGGCTTAAAAGGTTTAAGCACATAGTCGTTTATTGCCAGATTTTCGATTTTGTCCGTATTTTCTGACATTACAGCTGCAGTGAGTGCAACAATAGGGATCTGGCTGATTTTAGGATCTGAAGATTGGCGGATAATGCGTGTTGCCTCTATCCCGTCCATAACAGGCATATGCAGATCCATCAGGATGAGATCATATTCGTTTTTGTTTACCTCGTCAAGGGCCTGGCTTCCGTTTTCAACATGGGTGACAATTACTCCCCAGCTCTCAAGAAACTTATTGGCAACAAAGAAATTAATTTTATTATCCTCAGCCACAAGAACCCTTTTACCTTTCAGGGCTTTCATATTGTCTGCCGATGCCTGGTCAGCAGATTTAATATCTTCAGCCGGTAATAAATATTCAAGGGAGAACTTGAAGACTGATCCAGTACCTAAGCTACTGGAGAGGCTTATTTTTCCTCCCTGCAGATCAACAAGTCTTTTGCAGATTGCCAGTCCGAGGCCGGTGCCTCCGAATTTCCTTGTGGTATCCGGAGAGGCCTGGGTGTAGCTTTCAAATACTTCTTCAGTTTTATCTGCAGGAATTCCTATTCCTGTATCAGACACCGAGAACTCCAGATGTGCCTTGCCTTTGCTTTTCTCTTTCACCATAACCTTCAGAACCACTGTACCCTCAATGGTGAATTTCATGGCATTTGAAAGAAGGTTTGAAAGGATCTGGTTAAGCCTAATAGGATCGCCAATCAATGATGATGGAAGATCGTCTGCCTTTTCAACGGTAAACGAAATGCCTTTTTCCTCTGCTCTATGGGTGTATGACCGTTTTATATCTTCAATCATACTTGTCAGGTCAAATTCGGTTTTTTCAAAGACGATTTTTCCAGCCTCCATTTTGTTGTAGTCCAGAATGTCATTGACAAGAGTCATAAGGTGGTTGGCAGAAAAACGAAGAGTCTTGATAAACTCCATCTGGTCTTCCCTGGGGTCTCCCTGATGCAGAAGGTTGGTAATCCCGATAACCTCGTTAAGAGGGGTTCTTATCTCGTGACTCATGGTCGACATGAACTGCTGCTTTGAGAGAGCGGCTTCCTCAGCCCTTTTACGGGCAGTGATAAGATTATCCAGCATCTTCCTTCGCTTGATGGTAAGAACCATCTGGTTTGCTATGAATTCAAATACCTGAAGGTCATCATTGTTGAAGGCATCTACCCGCTTGTAGTCCTGCAGACAGATTGCTCCGATAACTTCATCATCCATCTTTAGAGGTACTCCCATCCATATTTTACACTGTGATCCAACAAGGCTTATGGCACCTGTTTTCTCAATTTGCAGAATATCATTCTCATCAAGGAGCACAGATTTATTATTCTTTATTACCCATCCGGTAAGGGTATTTTTAGCGTCTGACTCCTGAAAATGATCTCTTTCATCAGCAAAAAACGGGAAGTTGAGAGTGTCTTTTTCGCGGTTGTATAGTGCAATAAAAAAGTTGTTAACGTTCCATAGCCGGCCTATTTCTTTTACAATAGTGGGGTAGATATCAAAAATATCAAAGTCCTGCAATGCAACAGTTGAAATGTTATACTGGACTTCCCGCATCAGGCGGCTTTTGATCTCCCTGGTAATGTCACGATAAATACCGAGGAATGCTATAGACTGATCATTTGAAATGATTGATGAGGCGATGAGGGACACGTTGACCCTGTTGCCCTGTTTGTCCAGCCTGACAGTCTCCAGAACAGCCGTCTCACCTTTAACCGCATCTTCATCTATTTTTTCAGCCTCTTCCCTTCGTTCCTCAGGAACAACCAGGTCATCAATCATCCTGTTCTGTGCTTCTTCAGCGGTGTAGCCGAAGAGTTTTGTAAATCCTTTATTGACCCTGAGCACCCTGCCGTCAAAATCGGTAAGAACTATAGCTTCAGGTGCGGCATCTATAAGATGTTCCAGCAGAGCCTTTTCCGTCGATAACTGTGATTCGTATTCCTTATGTTTGCTTATGTCGGTCAGCACGCATCTGTAACCGTTGTTGGCCTTGCGTGAGAATATCGGCCCGGCATGAAAGAGAACGGTGACCTTTTTCTTTTGCTTATTATACAGAAGATATTCATTAAAGGTGATCTGCCCTGGCTTTGTCAGGTCAGAAAGGTCTTTCATAAGCCTTTCCATGTCTTCTTTGGTCAGAAGATCTGCGAGGAAGACACCATCCTGAATATCAGTGTTATTAAAACCCAGAGTCAGCATTCCCTGGGTATTAATAAATGTTATTCGGCCCGAAGTGTCAATCTCAATTATCATTTCAGGTAACAGCTCTGCAAAGGTCTCAAATACTATACCCTGTTTAAGTATCTCGCTTTCTCTCGCTTTCTGATGCTGTCCTGCTTCCCATGTAACGACAATATCGCCCGATGAAAGAAGAAGTCCTATGTAATAACCCGCTTCATCAAACCCACCGGGCATTATGGGCATTCGGTGAGACTCCTGCCGTGTCACAATAGTCTCGAGAAGTGATCTGAGAACACTGTTTCCAGCCAGAGATGTCTCTTCTATCTCTTTACCCAATACATCCTCACGGTCAGTTTGCTCAAGTTCCTCAGCCCGGTAGTTGAAGTCAATTATGTAAAATTTATTATCATTGGTGTACCTGAAAATTGCCACATAGCTGCTCATGGTGTCAAAGACCTCCTTGAGGATCTTCTCGGATTCAGCACGGGCATGGCCAGAGTTAATGGCACTTATATCATTGTAAAAAGTGATCAGGTAAATATTGTCATCAATGAATATTGTCTGGGCACTGAAGAGAAATGGTCTTTCAACACCTGAGCTGTCGCGCAATCTGATCTCAAGGTCCATCACTCTTTTAAGCCTTGTAAGCAAGCGGATGAACTTTCGGCTCTGGATCAGGTCTACATAAAGCTGAATGTCATCAGAGGTCTTCCCGATAAT
>DATKUS010000147.1:0-8140 GCA_035530535.1 Bacteroidales bacterium | reverse complement strand
TGGGGGGACCTCTCGGGGGAATCGTCCCTGCTTCAAAGGTTGATGACCTGACACTCGATTTTGAGTCGTTCAGCCGCGAGGGTTTCCTACTGGGCCATGCCGGGATTGTATCCATTCCTGAGGATTTTCCGATAATAAAGTTTCTGGAGCATCTCTTTGAGTTCACAAAGAATGAGTCGTGCGGCAAGTGTTTCCCCTGCAGGATAGGTGCTTCACGCGGTTTTGAACTGCTCACCACGGCGGCAGCGAACAGCGGAAAAATCGACAGACATCTCTTTGACGACCTGCTGGAGACAATGCAGCTCGGATCTTTATGTGCCCTGGGCGGTGGTCTGCCGTTACCCGTCAGGAATGCGCTTCAGTATTTCAGTCCTGAGCTGGAGAATTATTTTAATGCTAAAGACTGAAGATCATGAGCGAAATAGCATATATAGACAACAAACCGTACCCCATAGTGATAGGGGAAACAATACTCGAATTTGTCAGAAGGGTGCAGGGCCGGGATGTCATTCCCACGCTTTGCCAGGCTGATAATCTGGAGAATTACGGTTCATGCCGCATTTGTTCGGTAGAGGTCGCGCTGAAGGAGAATGGCCCTGCCAGAGTCATGGCTTCATGCCATACTCCGGTAGCTCCGGGATACTATATCTACCATTCTACGGAAAAGATTAAAAGGCTCAGAAAAAATATTATAGAGCTCGTTCTTTCGGACTATCCTGAGGATAAGTTAACCCCAGAGCCGGGAAAGCTTCCTACGGAGTTTCAGAATATTGTGGCTTCCATGGGAACAACTGCTGTCAGATACCCGAAGGCTCACAAGAAACCTGATGTTCCTGAAGACAGGAGTCACCCCTATATCTGGTCTGACATGTCAGAGTGCATTTCCTGCTACCGTTGCGTCAGGGCTTGCGATGAGCTTCAGGCGGAACATGTCCTGGGTATCTTGGGACGCGGTTCGGAGAGCAGGATCATAAAGGGTTTTGATCAGGATTTCATGGGATCGCCGTGTGTCTCATGCGGTGCCTGCGTGCAGACATGTCCTACAAATGCCATTTCAGACCGGTTTGGTACGAAGACACTGGCCGCCGATAAGATTGTTCGCACCACCTGCACCTATTGCGGCGTGGGCTGCAACCTAGAAGTGAAGGTCATTGACGGAGTTGTCAGAGGTATTCAGGCGCCTGTCGACAGTGAGGTCAACAGAGGCCATACCTGCCTTAAAGGACGATTTGCATTTGAGTTTTACAATCATCCTGACAGGCTGCGATCTCCGCTGATAAAGAAAGATGGCCGGTTTGAGGAGGTATCATGGGAGGAGGCTTACAGTTATGCAGCCTCAAGATTCAAAGAGATAAAAGAAAAGTACGGTCCTGATGCCCTGGCAGGCATTTCCTCGGCAAGGTGCACTAACGAGGAGAATTACCTCATGCAGAAGTTTTTCAGGATGGTGATAAGCACAAATAATATTGACGGCTGTGCACGTGTATGTCATGCCCCAACAGCTATGGGGATGCAGTGGGCTTATGGTACAGGTGCCGCCACCAACTCGATAGAAGAGCTCTACAAAACCAGATGCATCCTGGTGGTAGGGGCCAATCCTACTGCCGCACATCCTGTTACAGGAGCAAGGATAAAGGCAGTGGCGCAGGCGGGAACACCAATGATAGTCATCGATCCCCTGAAAATTGAACTTGCCGGATTGGCAAAATATCATCTTCAGATAAAGCCGGGGACAAATGTGACTGTGCTCAATATGTTCGCTTATTATATTCTTGAGGAAGGTCTTGCTGACAAAGCTTTTATTGATGCCAGGACGGAAGGCTGGGATGACTTTGAGCGATATCTGAAAGGGCTGGATATTGATGATCTTGAGCGTATCTGCGGCGTAAGCAGGGAGATGGTAAGAGCGGCAGCGGTAGAATATGCATCAGCTGATGCTGCCATGGAGTTCCATGGGCTCGGAGTCACTGAGCACTGGCAGGGCACTAAGGCCATTACCCTTCTTTCAAATATAGCAATGATGACAGGCAATATCGGTAAAGAGGGATCAGGGATCAACCCGTTGCGGGGCCAGAACAATGTGCAGGGGGCAGCGGATATGGGCGTACAGCCCCACCAGGGTGCCGGCTATCTCGATGTCACCGATCCTGACAACATTGCCCTTTATACTGATTTCTACGGAATAGAGCATCCTTCAAAAGTAGGGTTAAGGATCCCCGAGATGTTTGCAGCCGCCCATATGGGAAATCTGAAAGCGATGTGGATAATGGGGGAGGACCTACTGCAGACAGACCCCAATACCTGTCATGTCAAAGGGGCACTTGAGGGTCTTGATTTTCTTGTTGTACAGGAACTCTTTATGACTGAAACGGCAAGAATTGCAGATGTTGTGTTCCCTGCATCATCATTCCTTGAGAAGGAGGGGACATTCACCAACGGCGAAAGAAGGATACAGAGGGTTCAGAGGGTAGTGGAACCGCTTTCCGGAACGAAAGCGGACGGACAGATAGTTGTTGATATGATGAATGCCATGGAATATCCGCAGCAGGGATACTCAGCCGATGTAATTCTAAAAGAGATTGCGGGGATCGTGCCTTTTTTCAGAGGGGTCAAATGGGATGAACTGGGAAAGAACGGCAAACAGTGGCCTGTAAAGGATGATGGCACTGACACAAAAATTTTACATACTTCAACCTTTAAACGAGGTAGGGGAAGGTTCCACACCTGGGATTTTGAAGAGACGCCGGAGCTGGTAGCCAATTCTGCCCGTTACCCGTATATACTTACAACGGGAAGGCTTCTGGAGCACTATAACAGCGGCACCATGACCAGGAGAACGCCCAACAGCATGCTGGTAAGCGAGGACACGCTTTATGTTCATCCTGTGGATGCGGAGGAGAAGGGTGTGAGAACGGGAGATTTTGTGACCATCTTTTCTGAACGGGGAGAGGCAACTGTAAAGGCAGAGGTCACCGATGTGGTCAAGCCGGGAGTGATCTATACCACATTTCATTTTCCCGAGGCATCAATAAATTATCTGACAAGCAATATAGGTGATGAATTTACGCTGACACCTGAGTACAAGGTTGTGGCTGTTGATTTTAAAAAGTCACTTTTTGCAGGTTTCAGAAAAGCAGAATGTGACCCTCTTCGTCAAAATAAATAAAAAAATGAATTTTATCCCTAAAAAAATGGGGGTATCATCATAAAAATATTAAATAATTAATAATAATAATAGAAAATAGGGGGGTACAACTGAAAATTAGTTTAATTTTGCCAAAAAAAACAAAATCATGGCAGAATTACGTTTCAGTGCACTTAAGGAGTTATTCAGCAGGGCCCCGGTTGAAGTAGACCTTCCCCGCGAGACCGTATCGCAGTACTTTGCTGTCAACGTCTTTGATCAGACAAAGATGGAGCGCTATCTCTCCAGAGAGTCGTTCAAGGCAGTAATGACTGCAGTTGATGAGGGTACGCCCATTTCCCGTCCAATAGCGGATCAGGTAGCAACAGGAATGCAGGCCTGGGCTATGGAGCGTGGGGTGACTCATTTTACACACTGGTTTCATCCTCTCACTGATGCTACGGCAGAGAAACATGATTCTTTTCTTGGAAGGGGAGAGAGGGGCTCAATGGTTGAGATCTTCTCGGGAGAAGTGCTTGTGCAGCAGGAACCAGATGCATCAAGTTTCCCCAGCGGAGGCATAAGGAACACTTTTGAGGCCCGCGGGTACACTGCATGGGATGTCTCTTCACCTGCATTTATTGTAGGCACAACTCTCTGTATCCCTACGGTCTTCGTCTCTTACACCGGCGAGGCTCTTGATTATAAAACTCCTCTGCTGCGCTCGCTGGCAGCACTGGACAGGGCTGCATTAGAGGTATGTCACCTTTTTGACAAGGATGTAAAAAAGGTCATTGCCACTCTCGGCTGGGAGCAGGAGTATTTTCTTATTGATGAGGCACTTTACTATGCCCGTCCTGACCTGATGCTGGCAGACCGCACCCTTATGGGCCACCCATCATCAAAAGACCAGCAGCTGTCTGACCACTATTTCGGATCCATCCCTGACAGGGTCAAGGCCTTCATGAGAGAGTTTGAATTTGAAGCCTATAAACTTGGGATACCGGTAAAGACCCGTCATAATGAGGTGGCACCAAATCAGTTCGAGTGTGCACCCGTATATGAGGAGGCAAACCTTGCAGTAGATCATAACCAGCTTTTAATGGACGTGATGCGCAGAGTGGCCCGCAAACATAAATTCAGGGTGCTGTTTCACGAAAAGCCTTTTGCTGATGTCAATGGCTCTGGGAAACACAGCAACTGGTCGATGGCCACTGACAAGGGAGTGAACCTGCTGTCGCCAGGGAAAAACCCAAAAAGCAACATGCAATTCCTGACCTTCCTGGTAAATGTGGTTAAGGCTGTCAATGATAACCAGGAGTTGCTGCGAGCAAGCGTGATGAATGAGAACAACTCCTACAGGCTTGGAGGGCATGAAGCACCTCCGGCCATAATCTCAGTCTTTCTGGGATCATACCTGACAAGTATCCTTGAGAATATTGCCAGTAAGGTAAAAGACAAGAAGATGACCCCTCAGGAGAAGACGGAGATTAAACTCGGGCTGGGAAAGATCCCCGAGATATTGCTTGACAATACTGACAGAAACCGCACTTCCCCCTTTGCATTCACGGGCAACAGGTTTGAATTCAGGGCTGTAGGCTCATCTGCCAACTGCAGTTCCGCGATGATAGTGCTGAATGCGGCTGTCACTCGCCAGCTCACTATTTTCTCAGCAGAGGTAGATGGCCTTATCCAGAAAGGCAGAAAGAAGGATGAAGCAATCTTCCAGGTACTGAAGAAATATATAATTGATTCTGTGCGTATCCGCTTTGAGGGAGATGGGTATAGCGAGGAATGGCATAAGGAGGCAGTACGGAGAGGCCTATCAACTGAGATGAGCGTACCGAGGACACTGAAAGCATATGTATCCGAATCGTCACGCAAAGCACTCGTTGACACAGGGGTTCTCACAAACCGCGAGCTCGAGGGCAGGCTCGATGTAGAGCTAGAGAAATTCACAAAGAAGCTGCAGATAGAATCGCGCGTTCTCGGTGATCTTGCCATTAACCATATTGTTCCTACTGCGGTGGGGTATATGACTACCCTGGTCGACAATGTGCGAGGACTCCGTGAGATATTTGAGGAAAACGACTATATGAGACTGGCCGGGGCACGCAAAGAGCTTATTGTCACTATCTCCGACCATATCTCCCAGATCAAGAAGCTTGTCAATGACATGATCGAAGAGCGCAGGAAAGCGAATGTTATCACCGATCCATTTAAAAAGGCTCTTGCTTATGAGTCAAAAGTTAAACCGTATCTGGGTGAAATACGGGATCATATTGACAGACTGGAGAGTGTTGTTGATAATGAGATGTGGCCATTGCCAAAATACCGCGAACTTCTCTTCACAAGATAGATGCAGACTTCAATAGATGAGGTCAGGGTGTCTCCGGCAGGAGGCACCCTTTGTCTTGTGGCGCCTTATTGATGGTAATAAATAGTTGCAGGCGCCGTTAACTATTATAACATTCATTACTTTTGCACTAAACGAATCCGGCTCGTATGAAAAAGAGTTTTATCAGCCTTTTAATAATTTTATTTCTTGTCCCGGTTTTTGCGGAAGCCCAGAAGCAGAAGACAGGACGTGCTTATGAGGCTTTTAAATCGGGCAGTTATTTTGAAGCCACTGATCTTTTCAAGGATGTCTATTCCAAGACCCGCGACAAGCAGTTGAAGGCCGACATGGTATATATGGTATCAGAATGTTACCGCATTATTAATGACCCGAAGAATGCCGAGTTATGGTATAAAAAGGCTGTCAAGTCAGCTTTTCCCAAGCCGGAAGCACAGTACTGGCTTGCAGAAAGCATAAAAAAGAACGGTCGTTATCCGCAGGCTATTGAAGAGTTTAGAAAATACCGCCAGCTGGTACCGGGAGATCCACGAACAGAGCAGCAGATACGCTCATGCGAACTTGCCATTGAATGGACAAGTTCCCCGGAAGCATATAACATAGAAGAAGCTAAGGAATTGAATTCAAAAGACTCTGATTTCAGTCCTGCTTATGCTCGTGATGACTATGGAATGGTCTGGTTCACTTCGTCACGTGATGATGCCCAGGGCAACAAGAGCCATGGTGCTACAGGACAGAATTTCACGGATATATTTGAGACCAGGCTTGATAAAAAGGGAAAATGGAGTACCCCTGTGCCGGCAGACTATGTTAACAGTGAGTTTGAAGATGGGACACCCTCCTTCTCCCCGGATTTTTCAGAAGTATATTTCACCCGGTGCGAAGCAGGCAAACGCGAGGATAAAGGTTGTGTGATAATGTATTCTGAGCGTGAGGGTACACAGTGGTCAGACCCGAAGAAATTAAGCATTCTTGCTGACAGCCTCGTGGCTGCCCACCCCTCTATATCAGCTGACGGACTCACCCTCTATTTTGTCTCTGACATGCCGGGCGGAATGGGAGGAAAGGATATTTACCGCTCCGTGCGCACCTCAGCCAGTGGCGACTGGCCTCGTCCTGAGAACATGGGCAGCGACATAAATACCCGGGGTAATGAGTTATTTCCATATGTGCGCGAAGACGGAACACTCTATTTTGCCTCTGACGGCCAGATAGGAATGGGTGGCCTCGATATCTTCAGAGCTATACCACAGACAGGTGGCAGATGGGTTGTTGAAAACATGAAGGCCCCGATTAACAGTAATGCTGACGATTTCGGCATCACCTTCGAGAATGGCACGGAAAAGGGCATCTTCAGCTCGACCCGCAAAGGCAGGAGCTATGACGACCTTTATTTTTTCGAGCTACCTCCGCTGCGATTTGGTATAACGGGACTTGTAAAGGATGAGAAGACCGGCCAGCCGGTGCAGAGTGCCATCGTAGCCCTCATCGCCAGCGACGGCGCTAACCTTCAGACAGAGACAGGTGCCGGCGGCGACTTTAAATTCGCGCTTAAGCCTGAGGTCGATTATATCTTCCTGGCTTCCAAGAAAGGCTACCTTAACGGGAAGGAGAAAGAGACCACCAGGGGTCAGGATAAGAGCCGTGACTTCATGGCAACAATACTCCTCACGGCCATTGACAAACCCATTGAGCTGCCCAATATATTCTATGACTTCGGCAAATGGGATCTGCGGCCTGAGTCAATGGTCTCTCTTGATAAACTTGTTGAAACACTCAATGATAACCCGAGTGTCACCATTGAGCTGATGTCACATACAGACTCACGTGACACTGAGGAATATAACCTTGATCTGTCTCAGAAGAGAGCACAGTCGGTTGTTGATTATCTGATAGCCAGGGGAATTGACAGGGAGAGACTGACTGCCAGGGGCTACGGCGAAGCCAGTCCCAAGGTGGTTGATGCTTCCATTTCCCGGGAGTCTCCTTTTCTCAGGACAGGCACTTCCCTTACTGAGCAGTACATAAACACTCTTGCCAATGATGAGCAGAAAGAGATAGCTCATCAGATAAACCGCCGTACAGAATTTAAAGTATTGCGTACTGACTATGAACCTGCCAGGTAACATGTGCATTTTTATAAAAACACCTTTCGTCTGATCTATGGCTGACATTTCCCGCTACGGCAAGAGAGGCGCTTCTTCAGGCAAGGAAGATGTGCATGCTGCTATCAGGAACATTGATAAGGGAATTTTTCCGGGTGCATTTTGTAAGGTTGTGCCTGACCTTCTCGGAGGCGACCCGGAGTATTGTAATATAATGCATGCTGACGGTGCCGGGACAAAATCATCACTAGCATATGTTTGCTGGAAGGAGACCGGTGATCTGACTGTCTGGAAGGGCATTGCCCAGGATGCGGTTGTCATGAACCTTGATGACCTCCTCTGTGTAGGCGTCACTGAAAATATCCTCCTTTCATCAACAATAGGCCGTAATAAAAATCTTATTCCGGGAGAGGTCGTCAGGGCAATCATCGAAGGTACCGAGGAGTTTCTCAGTGAGCTTCGTGAGGCGGGCATTGGTATCCGGTCAACAGGTGGGGAGACGGCTGACGTAGGTGACCTCGTCAGAACAATAATTGTAGATTCAACCGTTGTCGC
>DATKUS010000146.1:0-10970 GCA_035530535.1 Bacteroidales bacterium | reverse complement strand
AGAAGCTGAAAGAAGAGCCTTTGCAGACAGAGCTCAGTATCTCGGCGATCCGGATTTCGTGGATATCCCTGTTGAAAGCCTGCTGACCCGGGAGTACCTGGCAGAAAGAATGAAAAGTTTTAACATATTGGCAGCAACACCCTCATCATCAATTTCCTATGGGAATGTTTTCCCGTCGGAAAGTGAGGAGACAACCCATTATTCCGTAGTTGATAAATCGGGAAATGCCGTAGCAGGAACCACAACGCTTAACAACAGTTATGGTTCTGGCATTGTGGTAAAAGGAGCAGGATTCATACTTAATGATGAGATGGACGATTTTTCCATTAAGCCGGGCACTCCGAATATGTATGGTTTATTGGGAGGAGAGGCAAATGCCATAGCCCCAGGAAAGAGGATGCTGAGCAGCATGACCCCGACCATTCTTGAAAAGGATGGTAAACTGTTCCTTGTTGTAGGATCTCCGGGCGGATCTACGATTATTACCACTGTCTTTCAGATCATAAGGGACGTTGTTGATTTTAACATGCCCATTGCTGATGCGGTTAAAGCACCGCGCTTTCACCATCAGTGGCTTCCGGATGTCATCAGCTATGAGGAGGGACGCATTGATAGTCTTACACTTGCAACACTGAAGAATATGGGTCATAACCTTGCGCCCCGAAGTTCAATAGGACGTGTGGATGCCATTATGATAGGCCCTGACGGTTTACGCCATGCAGGGGCCGACCCCCGCGGAGATGATGCAGCAGCAGGCTGGTAATGGTGCTATTTAGGTATGGCATATATACATTTTCGGTCAAAATATTTTCTTTGAATGAAATTAATTAATACTTTTAGCAATTAAATTCTGGTTTTTGGGAATTCTTTCCGAAAAGAGACTAAATTAGTATTTGAATATTTTCAAATTCTTGGAAAACTATGAAAAAACCTCTGCTGATAACCATAATCATACTGGTGGTTATACTTGCCCTACCTGCTGTGAACTTCATCAGATGGGCCTTCCAGGAAAAGAAACCGATGAATATTGTCATTCTCGACAAAACGGTTCCAACTCTTGACAGGACCGGACACCATTCACTTGTTTATGTTCTGACAAACAGCCGTTTTGTAAAAAAAGATAAAGGCGGAAGCTTTTCAGCAGCAAAAGATTATTATGGCTTTCTGCCTCTCAGACCGGTCAGGGAAAAACAGTTCAAAAAAAGAGATTTTCGTCTCACTGAACTGATAGAACTGGCTGATAATAATGATGCACTTTACTATACAGATACCTACGGTGTCTTCTTTAATGACTGGTACCAGGGGATAAAGAAGGCCCGCAGATCAAGGAAGCTTTACGGCGGGCTTAACAACAACGATTACCTGTTGCTGTCAGAGATGAAAAAGCGTGATAAACTTGTGATCCTTGAGTATAATACATTTGACTACCCTACCGCCGCCCTTGAGAGATACAAGACCGAGGAGCTCCTTGGTATAACCTCCACCGGATGGGTGGGGAAACATTACCGGACTCTGGATACCCTCAACGTTACAGGTGTCCCCGGCTGGATGCCTGTCCTTTACCGAAAGCAATACCGTGAGCCGTGGAGTTTCACCAAACCCGGCGTGGTACTCCTTAAAGATAACAGTATTATCGTTCTTGAAGAGGGGAAACAACTTACAGCTTCCAGGCCGGAAATTGTTACCACCGGTGCATTTGCTGAACGATTTAAACTTCCGCAAACTGTGACTTTCGAGAACGATTTTAGTATTATCAGCCCTGGTACAAATAATGTAGTTTCTACATTTAACCTCAGGACAACCCCTGCGGGTGATACCCTTTTGAGCGAATACGGCATCCCTGCCAGTTTTCCTGCCGTTGTACAGGAAGCGGCTACGCAGCGTACTTATTACTTCTCAGGCGACTTTACAACAAATTCAATTCCTTTCTGGACCTCAAGGTTCAAAAGCATTGAAAATGTTAAAGGCCTGCTTTATTCGGATAACCCGGAGGATGGCAGGAGATTTTTCTGGCTTTACTATAAACCTTTGGTATCCGGGATATTCACCGAATATCAGATGGCGACAAAAAAATAAACGGGATTCAAAAACAAAAACAGGCTCTGGCCTGTTTTTTTTTGATATGAAGGCAACAATCATACAGACAGACCTGAAATGGGAGGATAAAGATGCCAACATTGCGCATCTTTCATCACTGCTAGATAATATAACCGGGAGTACAGATCTTGTGGTACTTCCCGAGATGTTCACCACGGCTTTCTCGATGAATCCCGGAACACTTGCTGAAACGATGGAGGGTCCGTCTGTAAAATGGATGACAGAAAGATCTTCAACCGGAAATTATGCTCTTTGCGGATCATTAATTATTGAGGAAGATGGGAAATATTTTAACCGCCTGATCTTTGTCACGCCAACAGGAATTATTACAAAATATGATAAGAGGCATCTCCACTCAATTAGTGGCGAACATACAGTTTATACTGCTGGAGATAAACAGGTTATATGCAAATATAAAAAGTTAAACTTTAACCTTCAGGTTTGTTATGACCTGCGGTTCCCTGTATGGTCACGAAATAAGGGTAACAGTGATGTGATCATATACTCTGCCAACTGGCCGGGCGTAAGAGGCTATGCATGGAGGTCGCTTCTTGTTGCAAGAGCCATTGAGAACCAGTGTTTTGTGCTGGGGACTAACAGAATCGGAACAAGCCCTGACGGAACTTCATATTCGGGTGACTCGGTTATCATAGGGCCGAAAGGTGAGTTACTGGGTTCACTTAGCCCTGATGCTGAAGGAATTATAACTGCTGAACTCTTGAAGGAATCGCTTGATAAATATCGTTCTGATATGCCGGTATGGCGTGACTCGGACCCCTTTACTTTAGGCTGAGGCTGAGGTCGAGGCTGAGGTCGAGGCTGAGGTCAAGACTGAGGTCAAGGCTGAGGTCAAGACTGAGGCTGAGATTGAGTACCTCTTAACCTTAACCTCAACCTCAACCTTTAATGGCCGCCCACAGAACCTCTGCCGGATGTATTGCCCTTCTTCCTGTCCCATCCTTAATGTGATGCCTGCAGCTGGTCCCGGGTGCTGCAATAATTGTATTCTCCGCAGCTGATCTCACTTCAGGAAAGAGGATAAGTTCACCTATCTTTTTTGAAAGGTCGTAGTGCTCTTTTTCATAACCGAACGCCCCTGCCATTCCGCAGCATCCTGACGGTATCTCCCTGACCCTGTAACCCACAGGTATTGAAAGGGCTTCAACAGTCACAGCAGATGACGATATGGCCTTCTGCTGGCAGTGAACATGCACTATTACTTCTGCAGTCTCATCAGTGAAAAGGCTCCTGTTTATTCTGCCGGCTTTCAATTCCCTGATTAGAAATTCCTCGAGGAGATAGGTATTTTCAGCCAGCTTCAGAACTGCCCTTTTATGATTCTCACCGGCCAGATCCGGGTACTCATCCCTGAAACCCAGTATGGCTGAAGGCTCCAGGCCTACAAGCGGCACTCCGGCAATGATAAGGGGAGAAAATATCTCGGTATTCCTGATAATAATCTTCCTCGCCCTTCTCAGAAATCCTTTTGAGATAAATGTCCTGGCACTGGAATAATGTCTGACAGTCAGTACCTTATAGCCTAATGCCGTGAGCAGTCTTACGGCAGCAATACCGACCGCAGTGTCATTGTGGTTTGTAAACTCATCAATGAATAGGTAGAGACTGCCCGAAGGTTCGGCGGGATTATATTTATCAAGGTTTTTCCTGAGCCACTTTCTGAATGTCAGAGGGGCCAGAACGGGGATGCTTCGCTCTGCGGCAAATCCTATCATCCTTTTGATTGCCAGAGATGTGAACCTGTTGACAGCAAAATAGTTAAATAATCCCGGCCAGGGAGAGAAAAGAGAGCTTATCTGCGGCAGGTAGGCAATAAGCCTTGTCCTGAGTGAAGGCGAATGGCGGTCATTGTAGTGCTGAAGGAACTCGGATTTCAGTTTTGCCATGTCAACCCCCGAAGGACACTCACTCTTGCATCCTTTGCAGGCAAGGCACAGATCGAGTATTTCACTCATTTCCCTGCTGTCCCAGGGGTTATTACCTCCTGCACTCAGCATCTCGCGCACAATGTTCGCCCTTGCACGCGTGGTCAGACGTTCATCGCCTGTCGCCATATAACTTGGGCACATTGTACCGCCAATGACACTGCTTTTACGGCAGTCTCCTGAACCGTTGCATTTCTCGGCAGCCCTGACGATTCCTCCATCCGCAGAGAAATCATACCATGTTTTAAGCTCCGCCGTAAGCTCTCCGGGTATGTACCTCAGCGAGGAATCCATCGGAGGGGTGTTGACGATCTTACCGGGATTGAGAATATTCAGGGGGTCAAAACCGTTTTTCAGTCTCTTGTTTAAGAGATAGTTATGTTCTCCAATAATAATCGGGATAAACTCTCCCCTGAGGCGACCGTCGCCATGCTCCCCGCTCAGCGATCCCCTGTACCGCTTAACAATTTTGGCTGTTTCTTCAGCAATAACCCGTATAAGCCTGGCATCATCCTTATCTTTCAGGTTTATCACCGGCCTTATGTGAAGTTCACCTGATCCGATATGTGCATGGTAAACCGATTCTTTTCCGAATGATTCAAGCATTTTTTCAACCTCGGCAACGAAATCACCAAGCTTATCAACAGCCACTGCACAGTCTTCTATCAGGGAGATGGGCTTTGCGTCACCCGGCATGTTTGACAATATTCCCAGACCGGCTTTGCGCAGATCCCATACCTTTTTTATGTCATCTCCCCACACAACGGGGAATGCATAACCAAGTCCCGCTGCCCGCATTTCATTCTCCATTGCTGCAGCTGCAGATTTTATGTGTTCAGCCCTGTCAGCACAGAACTCTGCTATCAGTAGAGCACCTGGATGACCTTCAATGAAGAACCTGTTATTCTTCTGGGCGACACTCTCCTCAGCAAGAGAGAGAATCTTGTTGTCAATCATCTCAACTGCCCATGGTTTGTATTTAAGGGCTATCAGGTTGGCCCTGAACGCTTCATTCTTATGGCAGAGATGTACACAGACAAGAGCCTTTACCGGAGGTGGCAGAGGTACAAGGGCCAGTTTGGCCTTCGTTACAATTGCCAGTGTCCCTTCGGAACCGGTAATTAGCCTGGCAATGTTTAGAGGCCGTCCGCTGCCCGGAGTAAATGGCTCACCGTACAGAAGATCGTCAAGGGAATATGCTGTATTGCGCCTCGGTATTGTTCGTTCCGGATAATCTTTCATGATGGAATCCCTGGTTTCGGATTCATTCATCATGTCCCGTATCATACGGTAAATGTTGCCTTCAGATCCTTCGAGGGTGCATTTATCCAGGAATTCATCCCCGGTAAGCTGGCCGAAAACCACTTCGGATCCGTCAGCAAGCAGGGCATTGACCTCCAGAATATGATCCCTGACAGATCCATAGATCACTGAATGGAGACCGCAGGCATTGTTACCTATCATTCCCCCGATATTGCATCTGTTTGCAGTTGATGTTTCAGGACCAAAGAGGAGTCCCTCTTTCTGCAACACCTTGTTGAGTTCGTCAAGTACAACACCGGGCTCCACCCTGACCCATTTTTCGTCTTTGTTAACCTCCAGAATGCTGGTAAAATGTTTCGACAGATCTGCAACTATTCCTGATCCCACAACCTGGCCTGCAAGAGATGTACCTGCCGCCCTGGGTATTATCCCAACCCTGTGATCAGATGCAAACGCCAACAGTTTTTTAAGGTCGCTGATATTGCTGGGATAAAAGACTGCCAGTGGTTCCTCACGGTACATTGACGCATCGGTGGAATACAATAATGTGGTCAGCCTGTCGGTCAATAGCATTCCTTCAGTTGAACCCGCCAACTCTTTAAGGTCGGCTGCCATCTTTTCATCTCTCATCTGATCTCGGAATATCACTCCAAAAATAGAGATTTGCATCAAGTCCCCTTCAAACTAGATGCTCTTTCATAAAAAAGATTCATAAAATATTCAAAATCTGATTTTAATCATGCTGCTGATAATTGCACAGTTATACTTTTTTAGTACTTTTAACCCGGAAAAGAAACCAAACTAATTTACTGATATACAATGGAATTGCTCGAACAAATTAAGGTTAATGCGAGAAAACATTATAAAAGGATCGTTTTGCCAGAGGGAACAGAGGAGAGAACACTCAAAGCGGCTGATGTTGCTATAGGAGAAAACCTGGCACAGATAACACTGATTGGAAATCCCTCGGAAATAAACTCTCTCGCCACCGGATTCGGGCTTAAGAATATTGTAAATGCTAAGATCATTGATCCTCTTGTTCATTCCATGAAGGAGAAGTATATTGACCTGATGGTTGAGCTTCGTAAGTCAAAAGGACTGACCCGGGAAGAGGCGTCCGTGCTTATTGAAGATCCGCTTTACCTCGGTGTGATGATGATAAAGAACGGTGATGCAGACGGTGAAGTTGCCGGAGCCAGGAATACCACGGGTGATGTCCTCAGACCGGCTTTCCAGTATGTCAAAACGGCACCGGGCATTTCAGTTGTCTCCGGCGCTTTTATTATGGTATTGAAAGACAAGGAGTTCGGAGCTGACGGCGTTATAGTCTTTGCGGACGGTGCTGTTCACCCTGATCCAACTGACAGGGAACTGGCAGAGATTGCTGTTGCTACCGCCCGCACGATGAAGAACATAGTGGGAGTGGAACCGAAAGTTGCCCTTCTCAGCTTTTCAACCATGGGAAGTGCAAAACATCCGATGGTTGATAAGGTAATCAATGCAACCAGGATGGCAAAGGAGATGGCACCGGAATTCATGTTTGAAGGTGAGCTGCAGGCCGATGCCGCTCTTATTGAGGCCATAGGACAAAAGAAGGCTCCCGGAAGTAAGATAGCCGGTAAAGCCAATGTCCTGGTTTTCCCTAACCTGGAGTGCGGAAACATTGCCTATAAACTGGTGGAGCGTCTTGCACATGCCCAGGCCATTGGCCCGGTGCTTCAGGGTTTGGCTGCACCCATCAACGATCTGTCTCGCGGTTGCTCGGTAAGCGACATAATAAACGTCATTGCAATAACAGCAAACCAGGCAGCTGGGATGAAAAAATAACATACAACTTATGATGATCCTTGTACTTAACTGCGGCAGTTCTTCAATAAAGTATCAGCTTTTCAATATGGACACCCGTGCAGAGGTTCTTGCAAAAGGACTTATTGAGCGGATAGGTATCAATGACGGTATCCTTACTCATAAACCTGCCGGTAAAGATCCTTTTAAGATCATAATGGATATTCCGGACCATACCATCGGAATAAACATGGTAATGGAAGCCCTGGTAAGCCCTAAACACGGTGTGATCAGTAATATTAACGAGATCAAGGCAGTAGGACACCGTGTTGCGCACGGAGGTGAAAACTTCAAGGAGTCGGTGCTAATAGATAATGATGTCAAAAAGGATATTGAGAAATGCGGAGAGCTGGCTCCACTTCATAATCCGGCTCACCTGAAAGGCATACTCTCATGCGAGAAGCTCCTTCCGGGCATACCGCAGGTTGCTGTCTTTGACACATCCTTCCATCAGACGATGCCTGACTATGCCTATATGTATGCCATACCGTACGAATTCTATGAGAAGTACCGTATACGTAAATATGGTTTCCACGGAACAAGCCACAAGTTCGTAGCCATCAAGGCATGCAAGATTCTGAACAGGGAGTTCGAAAAACTTAAGATTATCACCTGCCACCTCGGAAACGGCGCTTCCATTACAGCAATAGATAAGGGAATTTCCATCGATACCTCAATGGGATTTACTCCTGTTGACGGACTCATTATGGGAACACGCACAGGAGAAATAGACCCTGGTGTGGTTTTATATCTTGCTGAAAAGGAAGGCCTTAGCATAACCGGTGTAAACAATATGATTAACAAGAAGAGCGGTGTCGCAGGAATATCACAGCTCTCGTCTGATATGCGTGATCTTGAGCTTGCTTCAATTGAGGGCAACAAGAAAGCCCGGCTGGCTCTTAACATGTATTCATACAAGGTGAAGAAGTTCATAGGTGCTTATGCTGCGGCCATGAATGGATTTGACCTTCTGGTATTTACCGGCGGAGTGGGAGAAAATGATTTTAACATGCGGAAAATGATCTGCACCTGCATGGAGTATCTGGGAATAGAGTTCGATGCTGAAGCTAATCACGGAGCCAAGGGAAAAGACCTCCTGATCTCAAAACCCTCATCCAGGGTCATTGTAATGTCAGTCAGCACGGATGAAGAATTTGTTATTGCTTCAGATACGAAATCAATAGTTGAAAAACTTACTCATAAATAACGAAATACAATGGTTCTCAAACACTTATCCGAACTCAAAGATATCCTTGTTGATAAACCCACAAGGAGACTCGTTCTGGCCGCTGCACAGGACCAGACTTCGTTATGCTCTGTCATCAAAGCTGCGCAGGATGGCTTCATTGAACCTATCCTCGTTGGAGATAAAGAGGCTATTCAGAACATTGCATCAAAAAACAATCTTGATATTTCGGGTATACGAATGATCCATGAGCCTGATACAGAGATAGCTGTGGAAATAGCTGTTAAGATGATCCGCAGCAATCAGGCTGATATACTGATGAAGGGAAAGGTTGGTACATCAACACTCCTGAAGGCAGTGCTGAACAAGGAGTGGGGCCTGCGGACAGGCGCGCTGCTTTCGCACATTGCTATATTTGAGGTTGAGGCTTATCACAAACTGATAGCTGTCACCGATGTGGCAATGAATATAGCTCCCAACCTCCAGGATAAGATCTCTATTGTCAATAACTCAGTAGCCTGCCTTAACATGCTTGGTGTCGAGACGCCAAAAGTTGCTGTTCTTGGGGCTGTTGAGATGGTAAGTGAAAACATGCAGGCCACACTTGATGCTGCTCTTCTGTCAAAGATGAACCAGCGTGACCAGATAAAGCACTGTATCATTGACGGACCGCTGGCATTCGATAATGCCATAAGCCTTGACAGCGCCAACCACAAGGGCATCAGGAGTGATGTTGCAGGAGACACGGACCTGTTGCTGATGCCTGACATTGAGGTGGGTAATGTACTGTACAAGTCACTGGTCTTCTTCGCCCATGCAAAAGTTGCAGCGGTGATCCTGGGCGCTATGGTGCCTATAGTGCTTACATCGAGAAGCGACTCAGACCAGGCTAAATATGACAGTATTTTGCTGGCCGCTGCTGTAACCAAAAACGAGTAACATGATCACCAGCCTCAGGCAGATGGCTGACTCGGTGAGGAAGGCCGGACGAAAATACCGGATTGCTGTTGCATGGGGGCAGGATCAGAATACTATTGGCTCATTGTTCAGAGCTGTAAATGAGAATTTTGCCGAAGCCATTTTGATAGGCAGAAAAAGCGAAATTGAAAAGGTCTGCCATGAGACGGGGATGGATCCCTTGCTCTTCACAATAATTGAATCGGAAGATGAGATAAGTGCTGCCACACTGGCAGTAAAGATGACTGCGGACGGCGAGGCAGATATCGTTATGAAAGGCCTCGTGGGTACTGATAAATTTCTCAGGGCAGTGATGGACAAGGAGAAAGGGCTCCTTGCCCCTGGTTCTGTGATGAGCTATGTATGCGCTGTTGAGATACCTGCTTATAATAAACTCCTATTTATTACTGACACTGCAGTAATTCCCTTTCCTGATCTGAACCAAAAAGTAGCAATGGCAGAATATGCCCTGACCATGGCGCGCCTTTTCGGGATCACAATGCCGAAGGTAGCCCTCATAGGTGCTTCTGAAAAGGTAAGTGATCATTTTCCCAATTCCCTTGATTATTCTGTGATGTGCAGGATGGCTGAGCAGGGCCGGATCTCACCATGCATAATGGATGGGCCATTGGATCTTTTCCTTGCCTGCGACCCCAATAGCGTGAAGATCAAGGGGGTGCCCACACCGGTGGGAGGTGACGCAGATATACTACTCTTTCCTTCACTGGAGGCGTGCAATCCGTTTTATAAGAGCCTCATGCTATTTGGAAAGGGAGAATTGGCCGGGATGATATGCGGGACTACCAAACCGGTAGTGGTAATGTCAAGAAGTGAAAGCGAATTGTCAAAATACTATTGCGTGGCACTGGCATGCCTTATGGTATCCGGAAATAATTGAAACAATGGATAAGAAACTGATCCTTGCCGTTAATCCAGGCTCGACATCAACAAAATTTGCCCTTTTCAGAGGGGAGGAGCTGGTTTTTGAAAAGACACTCAGACATAGTGCTTCAGAAATTGAAGTTTTCGGGAAAATAATAAATCAGATGTCGTTCCGTCATGACCTTATCATGAAGGCACTTGCTGATGAAAAGACTGAGTTTTCAGAAATCATTGCTGTTGTTGGCAGGGGAGGCCTTGTGAATCCCATAGAATCAGGCATTTATGAGGTTAATGACCTTATGAAGGAACATCTTTCAGATGCCCGAAACGGGGAACATGCCTGTAACCTGGGAGCTCTGATTGCTGATGAGATAGCAAAAGACCTGCCCGGGTCCAGAGCATATATCGTTGATCCTGTGGTTGTTGATGAGATGGAGCCTGTTGCCAGGCTTTCAGGCCATCCGCTGATAGTGCGCAAATCCATCTTTCATACATTGAACCAGAAGGCGGTGGCAAGGGTTTACGCCGCCTCCGTGAACAGGCAGTATGAAGATCTGAATCTTGTCATTGCCCACATGGGTGGCGGGATAAGTGTGGGAGCGCATCGGAGGGGAAGGGTCATCGATGTAAACAATGCTCTGAACGGCGACGGACCCTACTCCCCGGAGCGTTCAGGCGGACTTCCCGCTGCTCAGCTTGCTGAGATCTGCTTCAGCGGAAAATATGACCCCCAGGAGGTTAAAGCCATGATTACAGGAAAGGGAGGTATGGTGGCTTATCTTGGCACTAACAGCTTT
>DATKUS010000145.1:0-7967 GCA_035530535.1 Bacteroidales bacterium | reverse complement strand
AGGCGGAACATCTTCTCCTGCAATTCCTTCGCAGTCCTCTCACTCGAGTTTGTCAGAAAGAGAAATTTCTTATTCTCCTTTTTAAGCCAGTCAACGAATTCAGGGACACCGGGCAACAGCATGTTACCATGGTAGATAACTCCGTCCATGTCACTTATAAAGGCTTTTTTGCTGCGTATCTTCTCAATTATCTCCCTGTTCTTCATGTGTAAATAATTTAATTTTTAATTGTCACATGGAACCCACATGTTTAGAAAATTATATTCATGCTTATTGGATTTTGAAAAACATGTGGGTTTCATATTACAAAATTACTGTGCAAAATTAATAATAAGCAGTCACCTGCATCCATCGGATAAGTAAATGTAATATTAAAGAAATATTCTATTCATTTAAATCAGAAACAGTAAAGAGGGCAAGTATCCTCTATCTTTTGCAGTTAATATTAAAAATTGTAGTTTTGATCCGGCTTCTGTTGAAATGAGCAACAGGCACAGCCGTATAACTACTTTCTTTAACAAGAAACAGCAGCAGATATGACCGAGACATCAAACACAGCTCCCATGAGCCGGAAAGACTATGTTATTTCCCTGACCGTGATAGGCATTTTCTTTTTTATATTCGGCTTTGTCACCTGGCTGAATGGCATCCTGATTCCCTTTCTCCGCACTGCCTGTGAGCTGACGGATTTTCAGGCTTATTTTGTCACCACCGCTTTTTATATATCCTATTTCATTATGGCATTGCCTTCATCAGCAGTGCTGAAGAAGACAGGTTTTAAATCGGGAATGTCACTTGGACTATGGATCATGGCTGCCGGAGCACTTGTGTTTATTCCCGCTGCCCTTGCACGAAGTTATCCTGTGTTTTTGATTGGCCTGTTCATCCAGGGAACAGGGCTTGCACTCCTGCAGACTGCCGTAAATCCTTATGTCACCATCATCGGTCCGCGCGAGAGCGCAGCCAAAAGGATAAGCATGATGGGCATTGCAAACAAATTCGCAGGTGCCCTTGCTCCTATCCTTCTTGCTTCTGCTCTGCTTAAGGATTCTCATGTGCTCGAGACGAAACTGGCTGAGGCAGCCGATGCAGCAGCCAGGGGGGTGATGCTGGATGAGCTTGCACAGCGTGTCATCAATCCTTATATACTGATGGCGGTCATCCTGGTAGCCCTTGGTTTTCTAATTATGTTTGCCAATCTCCCGGAAGTGGATACCGACGCTGAAGATGATGCAGTAGGTGAGACAAATATTAAGAAAACCACCATATGGCACTTTCCCCATATGATCCTTGGTGCCGTCGCTCTCTTCTTTTATGTTGGTGTTGAGGTCATTGCCGGTGACACTATAATAAGGTATGGCCAGTCGCTCGGTGTGGCAATGGATTCAGCCAAGTATTTCACATCCCTGACAATGGTCAGTATGATCATCGGGTATCTTCTTGGTATCGCTCTTATTCCGAAGTTTTTGACCCAGGTAAATGCCCTTCGCATCTCTGCGGTTCTTGGCATCGCATTTTCCCTGGGCGCCATTTTCACTCCAGCGGCTACACTGATAACATTGCCATTCAGGGATCTCGTGACTTTCCAGTCTGTCACCCTTACTATTCCGGTTACCGTATTGTATGTTGCGCTGCTGGGATTTGCCAATGCGCTTATATGGCCTGCCATGTGGCCTCTGGCACTGACAGGACTCGGAAGGTTTACAAAGACAGCTTCAGCTATCCTGATCATGGCTATTGTGGGTGGCGCCCTGTTACCCCTGGTATACGGAAAAATGTCTGATGCCTTTTCGACACAGACTGCCTATTGGGTCTGCATACCTTCATACCTGATACTCCTTTATTACTCACTCCATGGTTACAGAGTGAAAGGCAGGTAATAAAATGTAATATGATTCCGAATCTTAAAGAAATTTTTGGCTTTTTCAGAGGTGAGGGAACCTTTCTCGCTGGCGAAACCTTCGGTTCAGGTCATATTCATGACACTTTCAGGATAACCACGGCTGAGAAGGAATGTGATGATTACATTCTTCAGAGACTCAATAAGCGTGTCTTCAGAGATATACCCCGACTTCAGGAAAATGTTGAAAGGGTGACTGCACACCAGCGGATGAAGCTTTCCATGATACCGGGCAGTGACATCAAGCGGGAATGCCTCTCACTGATACCTTTGAAAGGAAGCGAACTTACCTACTTCATTGATGAGGATGGTGAATTCTGGAGACTGTTGATTTTCATATCTGACCACCGTTCTTATGAGCGGGTTGATTCTCCCCATAAGGCTTATGAAGGAGGCAAAGCAGTAGGCCGGTTTCAGGCAATGCTTGCGGATCTTCCCGGAGATCCGCTTCATGAGACCATACCCTTTTTCCATAACATTGAGAAAAGACTTGACACTTTCCATCAGGTTCTTGGCAAGGACCCTGTCAACAGGGCTGAAAGTGCAAGAAACGAAATAGCAGAGATCATCCGACGTGAGGAGGATATGAAGATCATTGTGAGGCTCGGGGAAGAGGGCAGGATACCGGTCAGGATTACTCATAACGATACAAAATTCAACAATATCCTCTTTGACAGCAGCGACAGGGCATTATGCCTCATTGATCTTGACACCGTAATGCCGGGGTATTGTCATTATGATTTCGGAGACGCTATTCGAACAGCTTCAAACAAAGCACTGGAAGATGAGAATGATATCTCAAAAGTCTCAATGGATATAAGTATATTTAAGTCATATGCTGAAGGATTCCTCTCCCAGACAAGGGATACACTCAATGAAACTGAAAAGGAATATCTCGCTTTTGCACCCCTGCTCCTCACCTATACAATGGCGACAAGGTTTCTGACCGACTTCATTGATGGTGATAATTATTATAAGATCAAATATCCGCTTCATAACCTGCAGAGGACCCTCATACAGACAGAACTTCTTAAAAACATGGAAAGTCAATATTCTGAAATGCAATTAATAATAAAAAACCTCTCCAAATGAAAAAACTACTTCCTCTTTTCATTATCCTGCTCTCATTCCAGGGAGTTGCATCCAGTCAGACATTGTTAACCGCTGCTGACAGTGCAAAATACTCCCCATACTGGTGGCACAGCAAAGACATGTATGATAACCTGCCGGATATCAGAGGCGAAATAATCTTCCTTGGAAACAGCATCACCGACGGAGGTGAATGGTTTGAACTGCTGGGTAATAAGAAATGTCTCAACCGGGGTATCAGCGCTGATGTAACCGAGGGAATACTCCTCAGACTATATGCCATTACCAGGGTAAAACCCTCCAAAATATTTCTGATGATCGGAGTAAATGACCTTTCAAAAGGAAGGAGTGTTGAACAGATTACTGAGGCATACCGGCTGATATTAGACCGGGTAAAAGCTGAGACTCCCCGTACAGATATTTATATCGAAAGTGTCCTGCCGGTGAACCCTGTTACAGGACTCAGTGCAGCTCACAGGAACAAGACAGAGATGATAATGCAGCTGAATGCCAGTCTCAGGAGCCTTGCAGCTGAATACGGATATCCTTATATTGATCTCTTCACCCTTATGGCTGACGAAAATAATTACCTCCCGAAAAAGTATTCAATTGATGGACTCCATTTGACCTATGCAGCATACAAGGTCTGGGCTGACGCAATAAGGGAAATGTTGAATTAATTTGCGATGTGCGATTTGCGAACAAAAAAAAGTTTTGCATATCACCCGTAAAATAATGATTTTTGTCATGCCGTTTCCATAAGCGGCAATACTGAAAGTCATAATTCTGGGAAATGGAAATAAACGGGAAATATTTTAAATCATACCTTCATCGTGAGGAAGCTCTAAAAAAACAATACAGTCCTGAGCGAATAAAGAAACAGCACGCCAAGGGTAAGCTGACAGCCCATGAGAGGCTGGGTCTTCTGTTTGATGAGGGCACTTTTGAGGAGATAGACACCTATGTCACTCCTTCTGATCAGGGTGTTGAATTCGGCAAGGTAGAAAGTGCATACGGTGACGGTGTGGTGGTAGGACACGGTAAAATTGACGGCCGCCTTGTTTTTGCCTTTGCACAGGACTTTACCATTATGGGAGGCTCGCTGGGTATCGTACACGCCCGCAAGATCGTAAAGATACAGGAAATGGCACTAAAAATGGGAGCGCCGATAATAGGGCTGAACGACTCAGGTGGCGCGAGGATCCAGGAGGGTATAGCAAGCCTTAGCGGTTATGCCATTATATTTAATAACATCATCAATTCTTCAGGCATTATTCCGCAGATTTCTGTTATCATGGGCCCGGCAGCAGGAGGTGCAGTCTATGCACCGGCGCTTACCGACTGGGTGTTTATGACAAGCCATACAAGCTACATGTTTGTGACAGGACCCAATGTTGTCAGGGAAGTTCTGAACGAGGAGGTTACCAGCGAAGATCTTGGAGGTGCTGAGGTACACGCACGCAAGAGCGGAGTGGCCAATATGATTTATGACGATGAGGAAAACACAATTATCGCCGTAAGGAAATTTCTTACTTACCTCCCGTCGAATAATGTGGAAAATCCGCCATTCGTACCAGATGCAGGTAACACGCCTGACATCAATGACAAGCTTCGCGACATCGTTCCGGATGATCCGCATAAGGCTTATGATGTACGCGATGTCATAAATCTTATTGTTGACCGCAACAGCTTCTTTGAGACATCAGAGCTTTTCGCCCCAAATATCGTCACTGGTTTTGGTCGTCTTGCCGGAAAGACAATAGGAATTGTCGCGAACCAGCCCAAGGTTCTTGCAGGCGTGCTAGATATTGACTCCTCAACCAAGGGTGCCCGCTTCATCCGTTTCTGCGATGCCTTTAATATACCGCTTCTCACTCTCGAAGATGTCCCCGGTTTTCTCCCTGGAAAGGACCAGGAACATGCAGGGATAATCAGACACGGTGCCAAGCTCCTCTATGCTTATGCTGAAGCTACTGTGCCGCGTATTACTGTTATTCTCAGGAAGGCATACGGTGGGGCTTATATAGTAATGAACAGCAGGGGCATGGGAGGCGACTTCAATTTTGCATGGCCTTCAGCTGAAATAGCAGTTATGGGCCCTGACGGCGCAGTTGCAATTCTCTACAGACGCGAACTGGCTGAGTCTAAAGACCCTGTGGCACTTAAGAAAGAGCTGGTGAAGAAATACAGGGAAAAGGTTGCCAATCCGTTTATTGCTGACGAAAAAGGCTATATCGATGAGGTAATTGACCCTGCAAAGACACGTCAGAAACTGCTCTCAGCATTCTCGGCACTAAGTAACAAATGGGTGAAAGTACCATCACGGAAGCATGGTAATATGCCGCTGTAGTGGCAAGGAGCAGGGAGCATGGGGCAAAGAGTATTCGGTATTCGGTATTCGGTATTCGGTATTCGGTGTTCGGTATTCGGTAATCGGTGTTCGGTGTTCGGTATTCGGTATTAGGTGTTCGGTATTTAGTGTAACCGATTACTGATTACTGATTACCGATTACCTTCGGAATATCGGAATGCAGGGCAACAGGACCGCAGGACCGCAGGACTAACAGACCTTTAGACCTTAAGACATATGATTTGACAGATGACTAAAATTAAAAAAATACTGATAGCGAACAGGGGGGAGATTGCGGTCCGGGTAATGAGAACTGCAAGAAAAATGGGCATAAAGTGCGTAGCCATCCGCACTGAGGCAGAACCCGGCGCAATGTACCTCTCATTTGCTGATGCAATCCATGATGAAACCGATGAGTCAGGCGGGATACCCGTTTTCCTCGATGTTGAAAGACTGGTATCAATAGCCCTGGCAACACAGTGTGATGCTGTTCATCCGGGTTACGGTTTTCTTGCAGAGAACGCCTATTTTGCAGATAAATGCAAGGACAGCGGGATTATCTTTATAGGTCCTTCCCCTGATGCAATATATAAAATGGGCAACAAGACCGTTGCCAGGCAGATAGCCCTTAAGCATAAGATACCAATGGCAATGGGAAGCCCCGGGAGCATTGCTAACGAAGATGAAGCACTAATCCATGCGGAGAGAATCGGCTACCCGGTCATAATCAAAGCAGCCTCCGGCGGTGGTGGACGCGGTATGCGAATAGTAAAGCATCCCTCTGAGATGGAGAAGATGTTCATTATGGCCAGTCGCGAAGCTGAAAAAGCTTTTAATGATCCTTCAGTTTTTATTGAGAAATATATCGAAAATCCTAAACACATTGAATTTCAGATACTTGGAGACATGCACGGAAATGTTATCCACCTGGGAGAAAGAGAGTGTTCAATTCAGCGAAAACATCAGAAGTTACTTGAAGAGGCCCCCTCTCCCGCCCTGGACCCTGACCTGAGGGCTTCAATGGGCCGGATTGCCGTACAGATCGCCAAAGCCGTAAACTACTATTCGGCAGGCACTGTGGAATTTCTGCTTGACTCTGACAGGAATTTCTATTTCATGGAGATGAATACGAGGATACAGGTAGAACATACTGTCACAGAAATGGTGACCGGGATTGACCTGATTGAAGAGCAGATCCTTGTTGCCATGGGTGAAAAGCTGAAGATAAAACAGGAAGATGTAAAACTGACTGGCTGGGCAATTGAATGCCGTATTAATGCCGAAGATGTTCAGTCGGGATTCGCCCCCTCCCCGGGCAAAATAGAAAAACTAAGTTTCCCTGATGAGCCAGGCATAAGGATAGATACCGGAGTACAGGCAGGTTCTTCGATAGTTGCCAGCTTTGATTCAATGATCGCCAAGCTTATTGTTACCGGCCGCGACCGGAAGGAAGCCATTACCAACACAAAGAAAGCCCTTGACAAAGTATGGGTGAAGGGAACAAAAACTACCTTGCCATTCTTCCGCATGCTAATGCGCAATCACAGGTTCCAGTCAGGTGATTTTACGACGGCCTTTATTGAGAAAGATCTTGAAAAATTTCACTACAGCAGTGATTATGAAGAGATGATAGCAGCCTGGCTTGCAACCAAATTATTCTATGAAGAAAATCTGGACAACAGAACACCTGAAATAAAATTTGAACTTGGAAATGAGCTTACTCCATGGCTGCTGAATAAAAGGTTAAACAGGTTTTATTTGTTGAAATGATGAATCCCAAAAAACCCGTGATCAAGAAATTACATGCCCTGACAAGTGAAGGGAAAAAATATTCATTCACCCTTCCACTTAAGAATGTCATAAAAGTTGGAAAAAGGGAATATAACATCGAGCTTCGCGAGGATGAGAAATACGGATTGCACGTACTCTTGAAAAACCGGCGCTACCCGGTAGAAATAGTGCGTACAAAACAGAACCGCTATGAGATACTCTTCAATGATATAAGTTACACCTTCACCGTTGAAACACCCATTTCGCTGGAGCGAAAGAAAGTACTCAGTTCCTCAGTTGCCAGGAGTGACAAACTGGTTGTAAAAGCTCCCATGCCCGGCAAGATCATCGAAGTATTGGTGCGCGAAAACGGAGAAGTCAAGCGTGGAGAGCCGATTGCGATACTTGAAGCAATGAAAATGCAAAATGAAATTCAGTCGATAGTTAGCGGAATAATTACAAAAATCGGTGTCAGGCCCGGGCAGAATGTGATGAAAGATGATATCTTAGTGGAGATAACCATTAAATAATCTCTTATGGTCAGATCCGGGATTTTGTCAGTATTATCCGCGATTACTATTTCATTACTAATACTTCTTACCTCCTGTGAACAGTTTAAAGGATTGGGTTTCTCATCTTCATGGGAGCGGTATCCTGACAGCCGGTGGGTGGGCCCCGACCTATGGGCCAACAGACTGTCTGACTGGGAAATAAAAGATAGCAGGCTTTCGTGTACCAGCACACTGCCAATGAGGACCGTACATCTTACCTCGGGCAGGATAAGTGGTGAAAACGGGTCCGTTAGCGCACTCGTTGAGATTAAGCGTAATACTGCCGGAACAATGAATCCTGAGGCCG
>DATKUS010000144.1:0-10383 GCA_035530535.1 Bacteroidales bacterium | reverse complement strand
CTATTGTGAAAGTGCTGAACTGTCCGCCCGAATTCATTCTCTCATAGAATTCCCATATTATCTCATCATTATAGGGAGTGTACATGAAGATGCTGTCAAAACCGCTTGGATATGTTATTGTCTTTACACCACCGGGGGAATTATAGGTGACCTGGTCTGTGCCGTTTGACTGTAACAGTTTGTATGTTCCTGTAGACTGGGCAAAGGCAATCAGATCCCATGCAGACTGGGCAGCATCCTGCCATTTGGCCTGATCATTCCCGGGATTATTTGTGGGGCTTGCATCAAAGAGTAAGGCTGAAGCCTTGACTGCCATTGCAGCGCCTTTAGTTGGTCTTCCCACATTGGCCATATCCCATTTTGCAGGCAGCAGAGCAGCAGCAGCGTCACAGTCTTCAGCGATCTTCAGAGCTGTCTCATGGAATGTAAGCCTGGGTAGTGCGTAATTATCTGAACCTGATAGCGGTTCGGTGATATAAGGCATTCCGCCCTGTCTTTTCAGAAACTCATAATAATACCAGGCACGCATAAACCTTGCCTGTCCCTCAAGCTGATCAATCTGAGCCTGAGTTGCATTGCCTTCCAGCATCGGAAGATTCTTAAGAGAAATATTGGCTATCCTTATACTCTGCCAGGAATTCCAGATTGCGCTGAACTGCAAAGCCTGAGCAGTGTTGTATGCACGGATCCAGTCACCTGACTGTACAATGCCCATAGTTTCCCACTGTGCTGATTCAGTATAACCCTCGTCACACATTGCTGCAACCATTCCATAGTCATAATCAGCAAGATAATCATGGATGTCTTTGTACATCCTGTCTTCAAACTTGCGGAAGTTATTATAGTCTGTAAAGACCTGGGTTTCATCCATCCCTGTGGACTCCTGTACTTTGTCGAGATATTTTTCACATCCCTGTAACAGGAGAGCTATCGCAAGAAAAAATATTATTGTCTTTTTCATTTTCGTAGTTTTTACCTGTTTAGAACAAAAGCCTTACTTCGAATGTGAAACGTTTCATCATCGGATATGCTCCAAAGTCAACACCTGAGTTAAAGCCTTCAGGGTCACCTCCGAGTTTAAAGCCGGGAGTCCAGGTCAGAAGGTTAGTCCCTGTAAGAGTCAGGTCAACCTGTTTTACACCGATCTTGCCAAGGACTGGCGCATCCAGTTTGTAAGAGATGGCCACGTTCTTCAGCCTTGTATACTTACCGTCTACTATTGCAAAAGAGTTTGCCTGGTAGTTGTACTGGTCTGTTGCCATTGAGTGAACGGCAGGCCACGTAGCATCTGTGTTTGTGGGTGACCAGTGGTCAGCATGTGAAGTATATGCATTGTCTTTGTTCTGTGAGAAGGGATAAAGGAAGAACATACCACCCTGTCTCATTGGGTAAGAGGTTGAGCTGATACCGTAGAAGTCAACCCTTGCTGTCCAGTTCTTATAAATAGCTGCGAGGTTCAATCCCCATGTTATTGCAGGGGCATATGGATTGGCTGCAACGATCAGGTCAGATGCGTTTACAGTTCCGTCACCGTTATAGTCAACGTATTTAAAGTCCCCAACGATAGGGGATCCACCGGAAGCACGCGGCCATATGAACAGTTCATCAAAATCCTGGTAGAACCCGTCGTCAAGTATTCCCGAACACCACATACGTTGAGCAACACCTACAGGTTTGCCTTCCACCGAGAGATGTTCCGGTAGGGCATCAGGTTCATCATAAGAAACAACGCGGCTCTCATTGGCTGCAAGTGTACCGTGAAGCTGAAGAGTGAGCTTGTTAAATGTATGGTTCAGCCCGAGTTCAACCTCAACGCCGTGAGCCTTTGTCTCACCGCTGTTACCCTGTATAGTGCCGGCGCCTACCCAGGAAGGAACTGACCTTCTTGACTGGAGAATATTTGTACGGTGCTCATCATACAGGTCAACATTTAATGTTATCTGATTATTGAGGAACCCCATTTCAAACCCGAGGTCTGATTTTCTGGCAGTCTCCCAGGTAGCATCTGTTACCGGAATTCTTCCCTCGCTGATATATGGATACCTTATCATAGGATATCCGTAACCCGAGGTTACGTCGAGACCGGTTCCGCTGACATTTGTAAACTCTGATATATAGAGCCATCTTGCTATGCCGGCATCACTACCTACCATACCCCATGAAAAACGGGTCTTAAAATAGTTCACCCACGGAAGCGCATTTTTAAAGAAGTCTTCCTGTGAGGCAAGCCAACCGACAGCAAATGAAGGGAAGGTACCGAAGCGAAGGCCGGGGGCAAATTTTTCAGAACCGGTATATGCAATACTTGTTTCAAACATATACTTCTCATCATAATTATAGGTGGCACGGCCAACCCAGTTCTCTTCATATGAGGGAAAACTTACGCTCCTGTTTGATGATATTGAGCTTGACTGTCTGCGGCTGAATACACCCACTGCAGTTACGTTATGAAGACCAAAGCTTCTGACATAGTTTAACTGTCCCTTATAATAAGAACTTCTGAATGCCCCTGAAATCCTGTCAGGATTGGATACATTCAGCTTTGGCTGAGGAGTATTTTGGTCAATGACCTGGTTATTTGTGTAGCGTGACCATGTTGAGTCAGCCGGATTAAGGTAATACCCGAACATATAATCCAGGGTAAAATCCTGACTATAACCAATATCAGAGTTAAACGAATAATAAGCTGAGGCAGAAAGGCCCTCAGTGATAAAATCAAGTTTCTGTTCAAGATTCACATCAGTAGAGACACCGTTGCTTTTATTACGGCGGAAACCGCGGGCGCCGAGCCAGTGCATCCTCACTTCGCCCTGCTGAGCATTTTCATAATATCTTATCCCCGTCTGGTCATAGGGGTTATTTGGGTCAGGGAAAGCCTGTACGGCTTCCTCCGGATAGAAGGGAAGTGATGTCACAGCCTCAAACCACTGTTCCTGGGTATAGTCATCGGTAGGTTTATTCCAAACTTTGAGGTTACCTGAAAGGTTTACAGATAACTTTGTAGTTTTTGTCAGGTTAAAATCGAGGTTGTTCCTGAAGTTGTATCTCTTATGCCAGTATGAAGCATCATGCTTTTCATAATGATAAGGAAAGAGTGATCCAACATCAAAGATATCACTCTCCTGAAGGTAACCTACTGAAACAAAGTACTGTACGAATTTGTTTCCACCGCGGGCATTCAGGTTGTAGTTTTGGTCCAGAGCCGGTTTAAAATAAAAATCCATCCAATCGAAGTTTGGATAGAGATAAGGAGAGTCTCCCGAACGGTAATGTTCGATAGCTTCATCGGTAATCAGGCTTGACCATTTGTTGTCATTTGAGTAAGCTTCATTTCTCAGGAGGGCCGTCTCATATGAGTTCATATACTCAGGAAGACGAGTTGCCGTTTTTAATGAGGTCTCGGTCGAGAAATCAAGTTCGAGAGTACCCTCTCGGCCTCTCTTGGTGTTCACAATAACAACACCGTTAGCTCCCTTGACACCGTAAACGGCTGTTGCAGAAGCATCCTTGAGTATTGATATGGAAGCAATCTCATTAGGGTCTATGTTTGAAAATGACCTCTCAACGCCGTCAACCAGGATCAGCGGGGTGTTGTTGCCCATAGAGGCACCAGCCCTTATCTGCATTGTGATTGATTTGGATTCTTCACCCGGGGTTGCATCCTGCATGAGAATCACCATGCCGGGCAACATCCCCTGCAGGTTATTCTCTATGGCGCCCCCCATTTTCATGGTGCGGATCTTGTCACCGGAGACCTGTGAAACGGCACCTACGACTGTCTCTTTCTTCTGCACACCGTAACCCACAACCACTATTTCACCTATCTGTGATACAGTTGATTTCAAGATTACTTTAACAGAGGTTTGTGTCCCTACCGTTATCCGTTCCGTTGTCATTCCCACATAAGAAATCAAAAGAACATCTTCCGGCAAGGCGTTAATGCTGAAATTACCATTGATGTCCGTAGTTACTCCTCTTGTAGTTCCGGCAATGGCGATCGTCACGCCCGGGAGAGTCTCACCGGCCTCATCAACTACTGTACCTGTAATGGTTCTGCCCTGCCCGAATACCGATAGCGGCACCAGGGTAAACAGAAACAAACAGATCAGCAAACGCATCTTAATAAATAAGTCAGGTTTCATGTTACTGGAGTTTATTTTAATTGATTGGGTTATCCTGAAATTGTAGGTTTATTGGTTCACATTTTTAGTTTTGCTCATTATATAAATGTTCTTTTAAATTAATACGTGTTTTTTGTACACTTTTTATTAAACAAAATTATTCTTGAATTTTCCCTTTCCGACTTATTAATGTAATTTTTACACTTTCCCCTACTATGCAAGTTATGAGTTTTTTTTAACTCGGTAATAAAAATTGAATAAAATTATTTTATTTCGTATCCTCCTTATTATCAATATATAAAAAAGAATTATTCAGATCGCTGTCATTTCTTAACGCACACCATACCTGTAAACCGATAAAATAAATCCAATATTTGTGCAGGTTATGACTCTACTTTTTAGTCTGGATAATAATTACTCCGTTCGAACCCCTTGAACCATAATAAGCTGCGGCAGCATCTTTGAGAACATCAATTGACCTGATATTTACCGGTTCAATATTTGAAATATCGGCCACAGGAATTCCGTCAACAATAAATAACGGTTCTGAGGATAGTGTCAGCGAGTTGGTACCCCTTATAAGTACTGAAGTTCCCCCCGGAGTATTGATGACCTCCACCCCCGGAAAACGGCCGCGTATAAGGTCAAATATATTTGAGAAATTTGAAAACTCACTATTCTCCTGCTGGAGATTTGAAACGGCAAAGACAAGATCTTCCTTTTTGACATATCCGTTGCCCACCGCCACCATGACATCCTGTTCCCTTCCTTTGAAGATAAGGTTTATATTGAGGGTATCCGTTTTCTGTACCTTGTATGAAAACGTTTTAAATCCGTCGGCCTCAAAAGTAACAACATCACCTTTCCTGGCCTGAACTTCAAATTTTCCGAGAATATCTGATACAGTCACCTGATTTGATTTCTTTGCCTTTATGGATACATCCTTCATCGGGTACCGGTTAAAGCATTTTACTGTTCCGGAAAGAGTTAATTCCTGAGCCCCGGAATCCATAAAATTCAGCAGGACCAGAAACACGGATAATATTTTGTAACCTGTCATTCCTTTTATATATAAAGAGGGTGCAGTCTTTTGCCGCACCCTCTGTTAACCATTCAATACCTAAAACTGAAGATCAAAATAATCACAAAAGTGATACTGCTATTAATAGCTGGGATTCTGAGTCAGATTAGGGTTCTTGTTCAGTTCGGCCTGTGGAATCGGGAAGATAGCCTTATCGATGCTTGTCGGCCTGTGGTTCATCCATGTTTTGGTATGGTATACGCCAAATCTTATAATGTCTGTCCTTCTGCGTCCTTCAGCTGCAAACTCCCATCCAAGTTCATCAAGGAAACGTCCGTACTGTATATCGGCACCGCCTTCAGCTTCAGTAACTACTCCGTTGACTATGAACCCGTAGTTGTAAGAGCTGCCCATAAGAAGCTCTGCACCTGTAACGGTCGCTTTGGTTGGATTTGCTCTGAAGTCTCTCTGTCTTACTTCGGTAACGATTGTTGCTGCATCATCTTCAAGCCCGGTCCGGAGAAGGCACTCAGCTTTCATCATCAAAATATCTGCATATCTGAAAACGACATAGTCATTACTCAGAGAAGCTTTTGCTCCGATCTTGATCTCGTACTTACCAATGCGGTAGCCCTCATTTGAGCCTGCGAGGTCAATATCTTTTACAAAATTAACATAGTCAATTACAAGGTTACCGTTGTCAGGATTATACTGCGGACCCTGAATCCAGGTGTCTTTCAACCTCTGGTCTTCTGCATCGTATGTATCAATCCACTGAGGAACGGCACAGTTGCCACCCCAGGGTTGAGCTTCCATCTTGAATACAAGGCGACTGAGAGGATCAAGAGTTTTCATATGGATTTGCCATCCTGTGGCTTTGGTCTCATCATAGGGAACGGCAAAAATTATCTCTTTTGAATTCTCATTAAGTGTTTTAAACACATCGCGGTAATAGGTTTCAAGCTGGTACTTTGTACTGGCAATGATATCATTGCACTGTCCTATTGCGAGTGTCCATTGTGGTGTACCTGTATATACTTCTGCATTCAGGTATACTCTTGCAAGAGCAGCCTTGGCAGCCCACTTATTAAACCTGCCATAAGTTGCCTTATCAACATTTTCGCTCAGAAGCGGGATAGCTGCAAGGAACTCACTTACAACAAAATCATAAACCTCCTGCCGGGTTGACTGTTCAGGCAGATCAAGTGCCTTAAAATCAGTTACTACAGGCACATTTCCATGCGAATCAAGCAGCACAGAGTAATAATAGGCTCTTACTGCCTTCAGTTCTGCAATAAGGTTTTCTTTTCCGGATGTCATCGGGATCTCGCCTGATTCAATCTGGTAGATAACCCTGTTGGCGGTATTAATACCCCTGTAGCAGTTGTTCCAAAGGTTCTGAGGCTGCCACTGTGTTGGTGTCCAGGTGTGCTTATGCATCCTTTGATAGGTTCCGCCATCATACCATCCATTCGGTCTGGCAGGAGTAACGATCTGATCAGCAGGTTCTTCCTGAAGGTCAAACATGCCCTGCCAACCTGCCATCATTCCACGCATACCGGTATAAACCGGAGCTATTATATAAGGAATATCTTTCTCTGAAGGAACAAACTGTTCAGCGAGAAGCTCTGAATATACTGTCTCTGAGAGATCAGTACATGAACCGGCCACCAATGCTATTAGGATAACCAGAGCACCTGCATATTTATTGAATTGCTTTTTCATTGTCATTTTTTTTATCGTTAGAAAGTAACATTGACACCAAGTGTGAATGTTCTGGTAGTTGGGTACTTGTCCCTTTCATCATTACCCGGATTAAGTCCAATACGGTTCACTTCGGGATCAATACCCTTATATCCTGTCAGCGTGTAGAGATTCAGGCCTGAAGCATAGACGCGGGCATTCTTGATAACATTTTTATTTTTCAGATTGAAAGTGTAACCAAGTGTCACGTTGTCAATCTTCCAGTAGTCGCCGTCCTCAATATAATAGCTTACATAAGAAAGGTCATAGGTAAGTCTGGCCTTTCCATATACATTGTCAAATGCTGATTCAAGCATGTTATACTGATAGATTCTGGGATTCTCATAATACATTCTCTGGAAGTTAAGTATCTGGAATCCAAATGCCCCACGCATATTAACCTCAAGGTCAAGGTTCTTGTAACGGATTGAGTTATTCCAACCCAGGTAATGTTTGGGAAGTCCGTTACCAAGTACTTTCCTGTCATCCTGCGTTGAAGCTGTTATTGGAATATTCTCACCATCCTTGTTCTCGATGATCCAGATGCCTGCATCAGTAATGTCAACTGACTTCCATCCGTAGAAGTTTCCTATCTGGTCCCCAATCTTCACGATGTGAGTTGTCTGCTGAATAGGTTCACCAGTATGACCTGCAAAGAAAAAGTCATTGGTTGTCTGGAACTGGTCATTTGAAAGTGATACAAGCTTGTTTATGTTTGTTGAGTAAGTAAAACCGGTAGTCCAGCTAAGATCTGCATTTTTTACCGGGGTCCCCTGAATAAGGGCTTCAAGGCCACGGTTATCCATTACTCCAACGTTTGAGGTAATAGTTGAATAGAGATAAGGAGGTGTTGGCACCTGGTAATCCCAGAGCATATCATTGGTACGGCGGCGGTAAACATCGATGTTACCGGAAATCCTTCCGTTCAGGAAGCCAAAGTCCAGGCCTATGTTGATTTCCTCTTTCGTTTCCCACCTGAGATCAGGATTCGGGTTACGGTTAGGTTCTATCCCCTGTATCCATACTCCGTTGGAGAGGAAGCGGCTGCCATAGTTTAGGCTGATGAGAGACATATAGGAGCTTCCCGGGGCGGTTCCGGTCATTCCGTAGCCTACTCTGAGTTTGAGTTCACTGATAAAATCGAGATCAGCCATAAATGATTCACGGCTAATACGCCAGCCTACTGATAAAGCCGGGAAAGTACCCCATTTATTATTGGCTCCGAACTTCGTTGAGCCTTCCTGTCTCAGACTTGCCATGACAAGATACTTGTCATCAAAGTTATAACTGGCCCTTGCAAAAAATGCTATAAGGGAGTTCTCTGACTTGCTGCTGTTCATTGCGGCTTCGCCCCTCGACAGAGCATCACCACTCTGCATCCTGTTATAGGAATAAAAGTCTGTAGGGAAGTCCCAGTTGGTCATGTAGAAACCTTCATATACATTATTCTGGTAGCTGTAACCGCCCATAAGACTAAGATTGCTTTTACCGAATGTATATGCATAATCTGTGGTCAGCTCAAGAAGCTTACTGAGGTTTGCAGTTGTGCCGCGTGATGCATAACCATTACGTCCGCTCTTTGTAGTTGAAACATGCTTTTTGGTCTGGGAAAAGCCGCGAGTCTGATTATAAGTATTGTTTGAAACAAGCAGACTGATATTCCACCTTTTTATGGGAGTAAAAGTAACCCTTCCGTTCAGCTGTATCTCCCTTTCGTTATTCTGCCCGTCAGATTCCATTATATATGCAACCGGGTTGTCATAGAAATAGGTATTGCGTTCCTGCCATACACCGTCAGCATCATAAATAGCATCAGTCGGGTTACGGATGATAGCCTGCCTGTAGACATAGTTGTTAAAGCTGTACCCGTCACCGCCGGTCCAGTAGCTTCTGTCACGCATTATAGAGTTAAGGCTTACCTTCAGCTTACCATCAAGAGCAGTATGGTTAACACCAATGCGACCTGAAACCTGCTTATTATCAGACCTTATAAACAAACCTTCCCAGTAACGGTAGTTAACTGAAGCAGTATAGTTTGAATTGGTGTTACCTCCTTTAAGTGTAAGGTTATGGTTCATGCTGACAGGCTGACGTGTAATTTCACCAAGCCAGTCGGTGCTGCTACCCAGGTCAACAAAACCAGGTACATCAGACATATGAGCCCTGTACTGTTCTGCATCGAGGAATGGCATCTTCCTTGCAATGGTCTGGATAGTAACATATGCATTATATTCAATGCTCTGTTTGATATCCTGTCCCATACCTTTTGTAGTAATTATAATAACACCATTTGTACCTCTTGTACCATAGATCGCAGCTGCTGAACCGTCTTTAAGTACGTCAATCGATTCGATATCTTCGGGAGCAACGGTAGAAAGGCTTCCGGGAACTCCGTCAATAAGGATCAGTGGAGCAGTGCTTGCTGCCAGAGTGGTTATTCCACGAAGCATTATCTGAGCATTTGCCGTTGGGTCACCTGAAGGATTGGATATTGTAAGACCTGCAACCTTTCCCTGAATAAGCTGAGCTGCATCCTTAACAGCCCCCTTGACAAATTCGTCAGCCTTAATGCTGGATATTGAACTGGTTACATCGCCCTTTTTCTGAACGCCATATCCAACTACAACAATCTCTTCCAAGCCAAGCATGTCAGATTGAAGAACCACATTTACATTTGTTATGCCCTGAACATTGACTTCCTGGGACTTCATCCCAACGTAGGAGATCAAGAGTACATTCTCACCTGTTGCAAGAGTAATCGTAAATCTGCCGTCAAAATCAGTTGCAACACCTTTACCGGTGTTAAGGATCTTAACTGCAGCGCCGGGGACCGTAGCCCCGTCAGGATCTGTCACCACTCCTGTTACCTGCCTGGTCTGTGCGAATACTCCCGCAGAAACAGACAAGACCATTAGAAGAATGGCAACTTTTCTTAGATTCAGGTAAAAACCGCAAAGGTTCCACCGTTTCATTTCCGAGATGCGTTTCATTTTCATAATTGTTGGATCAATCTGTTAAGAAAAATAGGTTATTATTAAGCTTAAAAATTATTTTAAGTGTGCGTTTTACACTTTAAGCATCATTTCTCTCCTCGGTACTACTTTACTTGTCAGCGATACTTAAACTGAAATTTTAAACGATTTCTCCGAATCTGGTTTAAGACATTCGGCTTTAAATGTACATTTTACACTTTATCTAATTAAGGCAAGTTAGCCATTTTATTCAACAGAAAAGATGTTTTGCAACACTTTTGCAATCGTTTGAAATAACGGGTTATGTAGACTTACTCAATTACCAATTCATGCACTCCGGATGCAAAGTCCTTGTTCAGTTTTACCCTTAGTTGCACCCCGGTTGCAGAAACAGGTTTGAATTCGACCACATTCCAGGCATCTTTGACCACTGCCAGAGGTGCGAGCGGTTCAATTTTCTTCCAGGAGTTGCCTGATTTGTAAAGGACCTCAAATTTGTCGGGCACCCTGCATCCGCCAAACGGGC
>DATKUS010000143.1:0-2935 GCA_035530535.1 Bacteroidales bacterium | reverse complement strand
GGGCAGTGAAACGCCCAGCAGGACACCGTCTGTCTTCTGCAGGTAGACGTCCACAGAACCATTGATGCGATCACCGATGAAACCAAAATCAAGGCCGAGGTTCGTCTGCTTGGTAAATTCCCACGTCAGTTCAGTGTTAGGCAGGGATGAAACATAATATCCGTTTACCCCGTTATCACCAAAACTGTAAACAGTACCTGACAGGCCACCCAGAGTTGAATAAGGATTTATTGAAGTATTTGAGGTCTGGCCGTATCCTGCACGTATCTTCAGTGTTGAAACGGCATCAACATCTTTCAGGAAAGATTCTTCCTTTATTTTCCAGGCAATTGCAGCCGCAGGATATGAATGCCATTTCTTCCCTTCGGCAAGCCTTGAGGAACCGTCGCTTCTGCCGGTGAGAGTTATCAGATACCTGTCATAGAGTGAGTAATTGATACGACCCATGTATGAGGCCAAAGCCCAGTTCGAGTAATAGTTACCTGAACTGCTTGCATCAATCACCTCAAATAAATTAAAGTTATTCCATTGGATGTAATCAGCTGCCAGGGTTGTTCCTACGAAGCTTGATCCTGTTGAAGTTGACTCCTGGATACTTTGCATGGCTGTGATACCAATTCGGTGGTTGCCAAAAGTCTTATCATAGATTAGCAGGTTTTCAATGGTATATGCCATGTTATCGCTGTTCGAAACAGTTCCGGTGCTCTGGCTTCCCTGCCTCATGTGAGTATCACTGCCGGCAAAACTGTTATACTTGCTTGTGCTGAAATCAAACCCGAGGTTCGCACGGTATTTCAGGCCTTCGAACAGGCCAACCTCCAGATACATAGTATTGAATGATGCATTTCTGCGGTTGTTGTCACCCCAGTTTGTCTGATCAAGCAAGGTAAGTGGATTGTAGGTGTTATCCGTATCATATGCAGGCTGTTTGTTCAGCGTCCCGTCATTTTCATACGGGACCATCAACGGTGTAAGAGAATACATCGGCCAGAACATCTGAGTTGCCTGTGAATTGGCGGTATTTGCCAGGGAGTTCATTGAGGTCAGTCCCAGCTTAAATCTATCACCTATCTGCTGGTCAATGGCCATGCGCACGTTATAACGGGAATATTTAATAATTGGCAGTACGCCCGTTTCATCATAATATCCTCCTGACATAGCGTACTGAAATTTTTCAGTGCCACCGGAGAAATTCAGCTCATGATTATTTGTCACGCCCGTCTGGTAGCAAAGGTCCTGCCAGTCAACATCCCGTCCCAGCAGCATTGACTCTTTTTCGTCAGGCATATAGTTTGTATAATTTGCCACGGTGCGGAATTTGATAAACTCCTCTGCATTAAACAGGTTATATTCGCGGGCAACGGTATTAAGGCCATAATAACCGTTATAGCTGACTTTTATAGCCCCTGCCACTCCCTTCCTGGTGGTAATGATAATAACACCGTTGGAGCCGCGTGAGCCGTAGATAACTGTTGCGGAGGCATCCTTAAGCACTTCTATGGAAGCTATATCATCGGAAGCAATATCACTTACGCTGCCGCCGTACGGTATTCCATCCACGATCACCAGCGGATCGTTGGATGCCGATAGTGAGCGGCTGCCTCGGATCCTGATCTGGGAGCCGGCGCCGGGTTGCCTTCCTATGTTCTGGATTTCAACGCCGGCTGTTTTGCCCTGCAATGCCTTCACAACCGTAGCAGCAGGCACATCCCGGATCTTGTCCATGTCAACTGATGTGATGGACCCTGTCACATCGCTCTTTCTTATTGTACCGTAACCAACGACAATAACCTCGTCAAGGCCTACAGCGCTTACCTCGAGGATAACATTGATTGTTGTCTGTGCTTCGACTGCAATTTCCCGGGGTGCATATCCTATATAGGAAAAGACCAGGATGGGGTCAGTCGTTGTCAGCGTTATTGAATACCGGCCCTGGCTGTCTGTCCAGAGGCCGTTGGATGTCCCTTTTTCAATGATGTTTACTGCTGGCATCGGGACACCGTTATTATCTGTGACGAGGCCCGTAACAACTCTCTGTTGGGCAACCGTCATTCCGTCATATACGGTATCTGAGGCAAAGACCGGCACTGCATGAAGCAGTGACAGCAATGCCGGGAGCATAAAGCTCAGAAGTAGTTTTCCAAAGTATTTCTTTGACAAAACACTTTTACCGGATAAATTTTTAATCATAAGGTTTGAGTTTTAGGTTAATATGTTCAGGTTAGCTGAAAGGGAATCATGACCTGTCAGATTCCCGGGTTTGAAACCCAATGGTCCTCATTAAGGATCACGGTGATTTATCGTCTGTTTCCATACGATTAAGTTTGTTTGGTACTATTTTGAAACTATGATACTTGTAAAAGCAGTAATTTCAATTGTGGCGCAGAAAATCAGCTTAACCGGATAACTCAAAACACAGATCCTTTCTGCACAGCTATTCAAACAGTTCCCCTCAAATCGTCCCGATAAATTTTATACAACATTGTAAATATACTAATATATTTTAAATATGCAACCGATTGCAAAGATATTTTTATAACTTTTATATATAAATTCAGGCAAGAGGGCCGGGCGTGAAGAAATAGCCCTGTGGGCTATTTTAGTGAAGGAGCCGGTTTGCGGAGTGGGGCAGCAGGCAGCAGAGTTAGGGAGAGATTAAGGTTAAGGTTGAGGTTGAGGGATGAGGAGACTGAAAGTAAGGAGGTCTGGGGTATTCAGTAATCAGTAATCGGTATCAGTGGTAAAATCAAGTTACCGATGACCGGTTGCTGATTACCAGGACAGCAGGACCTCAGACCGCATGACCTCAGACCTTGGGACGGAGCGCAGCGACAGACCCTCGGACATAAAAAAACCCCCAGGTTTCCCTGAAGGCTTTCATTATAAAGTCGGCGGCGACCTACTCTCCCACATTTTGCTCTGCAGTACCATCGGC
>DATKUS010000142.1:0-3956 GCA_035530535.1 Bacteroidales bacterium | reverse complement strand
ATCCTGCTTTATACCTATTGAGGGCAGAGTGTTCTTTATGGGAATCCCCAGTGCGAATACCAGCAAACTGAAGAAGAGGATAAGCAGGAAGGCATTAAATATCTCGGGCGATTTTCGCCCTGCCGTCTCCCCGAGACTTCGAAAGGTCTTGTTACGGTTATAGAGCGTCAGCAACGACTGGATTATGCCGGAGACCCAGAAAAAGCTTAGCAGGCTGGAGATAAACAGGAAGAGCTCCCAGGTTCCTATCTCTGCCCTGGAAAGATGGCTCTTTGTAAAAACAATACTGATAATCAGGTAGGTGACAAATCTCAGCAGTTGTACAGCCTGCAATCCTGAGATATTGTCTATGAGCTTCAGTTTCCTCAACCGTTTACTTCTTAGTACGGAAACGAAGAATGGCAACAATAATTGTACCATCACCTTTTCACCCGGCTAAGATACTATTTGTATTCCATGAGCAATAAAGTAAATGAAAAGTTTGCGGAATGGGAATTTTACATTTTCTTTGCACTCCGAAATACGGTGGTTGTAGCTCAGTTGGTTAGAGCGCCAGATTGTGGCTCTGGAGGTCGCCGGTTCGAACCCGGTCTTCCACCCTGGAAGAAGAGGCCGGTCCGCCATCTGGCGGACCGGCTTTGTTTTTTGTAACATAATGCCTAATTTTGCGTATGAAGTACTGAGTCTGACATTTTACTGAGGTGCTTTATAACTAAATAATCCAAGAAAATGAAAAGAACCTTAATCGTATTGATGGTTATTACAATAGCAGCAGCCGGGATGATTCTGACTTCATGCAAGGGTAGAGAAATCCCCCTTCCGGTGGATTATACTGTAAACGGACCGGCCACAGTGTTTCAGACTGAGGTGGCGGATTATGAGGTTACTGTTCCATGGGAACAACCGGGGACAACATGGAGCTGGACTGTTGCAGGGGCTACCTTGCAGAATATAAGCAGCGATACAAAAATTGCTACTTTTAGTTTTGCCGCAATGCCTGCAAATGACACAGCCTACATTACCATTGGTGAGAAAACATCCGATGGTATAAAAGCAGATGATAAAGTTGTTAAAGTTAAAGTAACCCCATTCTGTACTTTTAACATCAATAATTTCACCGGTGTATTTGACTGCGATGAAGCAGGTTACGATGTTTACTCGGTGAATTTTACCAAAGACCCGGTACTTGCAAACACTATTAGCAATGATAATTTCTGGGACTTTGCTGCTCCTGGTTCAGTAGTTAAATATACACTTTCTGGTGATTTCGAGGAAAAGGTTACAGTGCCACATCAGACCTTCACTTTCTTTGATGCTACCGTAGGATGGGTTGAAGGCAGCGGAACCTACAACGGGTGTGACAATTCGATGACTGTTGACTATCGTTTATTTTATGATGATGAGTACAACGTCCGTCATGTGTTTTCACCGTCCAAAAAAGGAACCTTTACCGTCGTTCAGAAAAAAGGTCCCGGGAAAATGAGATAAACAATAATTAGTGATATAAAAAAGACAGGGTATCGGCCCTGTCTTTTTTTATGATGTCCTGCCGGAAATCAGTGCCCGCTTTTGCCTGAGCTTTTATATCTGAAATAGGCTGCGGCTGCAAAACCGGTGAGTGTGACAACTGCAACATAAACGAATACCGGTACCGGCACCGGGTCACCCTGGGCATACGAATGGAGCCCTGACAGGTAATAATTGACCCCGAAATATGTCATCAGCACCGAAGAAAAGGCAAAGAGCGAAAGGAGGTTAAACATATATGTATCCTTCATCCCCGGGATAATCCTCGAGTGTGTGACAAGTGTATAGATGACGATGGTTATCAGTGACCATGTCTCCTTAGGATCCCATCCCCAGTAACGGCCCCATGACTCATTCGCCCATACAGCGCCAAGGAAGGTACCTATTGTTAGAAAATAAAGACCAAGGGTAATGCTCTTGTAATTTATTACGGTAAGTTCATCTATCGTAGTACTGATGCCGGCCTGGTTCTTATCATTTACAAACATCATCATTACCAGCACAATAAGTCCGAGTATCGCACCAAGCCCAAGGAAGCCGTAGCTGCCCGTGATGACTGATACATGAAGTGTCAACCAGTATGACTTCAGCACAGGCACAAGGTTGGTGATCTCGGGGTCCATAAAACTAAGATGTGCAACCATAAGTGTCATACCTGCAAGCACAGATGTGGCTGCAAGAGCCAGCATTGACTTGCGGCTGAAAATGAAACCGGCAAGCATCGTCACCCATGAGATAAAGAGCATTGATTCATACCCGTTGCTCATAGGTGAGTGGCCGGAAATATACCATCTGATACTTAGCCCCAGGGTGTGAAATGCAAATGCCATAACAGCAATGCCGACAAGTATCTTCATGAACAGGGAAGCTCCCTTTTTCCCTGCAATAATACCTGCAAGCAATGTTATTATCATTATCAGACCCAGGGTTGAATAACCGGGGAAGAGCTTCTCAAAAATTTTCGCTTTATAATAGAATAGTTCAGCTTTGACCTTTGAAACTGAGGGAAGCTCATACGATGCATGCGCTCTCTGATAGTTAATGAGGGCTGTACGCGATTCTTCCGGTGTCACTTCGACCTTACCAATGGCTGTCACTGACTGTGCCCACAGAGGCAACACATTCATGATGAATATTGAGTCTTCAGCATTTGTAGCAATCCTGGCAGCCTCCACTGAAGAACCCCAGTGGTCAGTGCTGTCTTTCAGCGGATAGAGTCGCAGAAAATCACCCCTTGACATCATATAGCAGATATTAACCCGCTCGTCAAGTTTGATCGCCTCCTTGTCAAAGCGGCTTCGCTCACTCTCAGGTTTAGCATATGCCTTGTCAACATATGATGAGAGTCTGTATCCGCCTTCAGGGCCAAAGTCCACAATATCAGTAAATGCCGCCCTGTCAGTTTTTAACCCGAGGACCTTCTGAAGGTCAGCATTTGAGACCTTGATAAGAGGTACGTTCTGCCAGTGCATAAAGTCAAGAGAATAACCGAGGAATACCTGCATTGATGACAGCCCGTTGAAATCATTCTCCTTTGTGACCTTCCTCAGTATATCATTACTTATGGTGTAGAGCGGCTTGGTCCTCCCCTTCTGGTCCTGTGCCAGCACCGCGCCAAAATTGTCTGCCTCTTTCCGGTCAAGAATGAGCTCCTGCGCACTGACCTGGCTTCCGAATGACATGGCAACCAGTAAAAACATGATTGTCAGCGGCCTGCGATACCTGGAGCTCCAGTAGTTCCTGCTTACGGTCCGGAAAAACGACTTCCGGTTGATTATTGAAAGTACAATGAAAAGAAAGAGCAAAGCATAACCTGCATACGTTGTAAGCATACCGGCAGGGTCATGATTGACGGAGAGGACTGTTCCCTTTTCATCAGGGTCAAATGACGACTGATAAAAGCGGTAGCCCCTGTGTTTAAGTATGTGATTCATATAAATATCATAGGGAAATTCAACCCCCTGCTCCTTATCGATGAGTGTGACATTGCTCTTATATCCGGACGGGCTGTTTGAACCCGGATATCTTTCAAGAATAAAATCATTAAGTCTGATAACGAAGGGCAGTGACTCTTTCCGGCTGCCGTAGGTCACCCTTGCCAGAACATTTCCTGCAATTCCTGCCCATTCTGCAATCTCTTCGGCAGGGTCATCCCACAGGTAAACCGTCTCTTCATATCCTGATCCTGACAACCTGAATTCAAGGGCTCCGGGACCACGTTTCTCGGTGCCATGCTCAGCGGGGACAATAGATGCCAGTCCGCTCAGGGTAAGCTTCTGAGGCACGATCTTGTAGTCACCGGCGGTATATACAATCATGGGCATAAGCGGCACAAGCGAATCGGCATCATATATAGTTACTTCCCTGTCTGTCATCTTAGTGCTCCGCAGCTGTTGCGCCGACTTAAGGAAAAAACTACCCTGATCCAG
>DATKUS010000141.1:0-13767 GCA_035530535.1 Bacteroidales bacterium | reverse complement strand
GTTTGGGGTTCAGGTCTTCATTCTCCTGTTTGTTGAAGAGCTGGTCATATTCAAGGATCAGGCTGTGCGAGCCAAAGAGACTGTACTTTGCACCGGCAGACAGACCGAAGTTGACATTATTGTAACCTATCTCCACAGCATTGAAGTAAATGAATGTGGGAGCTACCTGCAGAGAAAGTTTGGTGAACTGACGGGCAAAAATTGCCTGAGTAAAATAAGATAACCTGTGTATCTCGCTCCAGTCGTGAGCCGGACCGAAATTCTCCTCAGCCGTGAGATTAATGCCCATATTGCCATAAAGTGTAAGAGATATCGGCATTGACCCTGAATTTGTCTGTTGCAGAAGAGCATATTTGACAGCAAGATCCTGAGCACGGTAATTCTTCGCAGTACCCACACCTATCATCAGTTTGTCAGTGACAGCATAGTTCAGACCGAGACGTATGTTTCCCAGAGCCCATAGCCCGTAAAGGTCAGTAATTCCATTGTTTATTGTACCAAACCTGTGGTGAATTTCAAACTCAAGCATACCCTTAAATGGGGTTGTAACTGTCTGGTTGTCAATTAATATACTCGTTTCAAACAGTCTTACCGGGTAATCTTCGCCTTCCTGGCTGAAAGCCGGCGCAACAAGCAGCGCGAGAATCAGTGTTGCAAGTATCTTTTTCATAGTTATCTGGATTATAGGTTTTTTTTAGTTGTTTTCAGCACCCTGTGACGCCCATAGTTTTATTACTTCTGATGCTTTCAGAGTCACGTCATCATTGACTTTGATCATGTGGCTTTCAACAACAGATGAGTGGAAGGTAAGGAAAATGCTTGAGGCAGGATCGTCAATATTTACTCTTTCCAGCAGTTCAGTGTATACTTTTGTCGTACTCCATGAAGTATGACATGTTGTGCACAGAGGATAAATATGACTTGAAAAACTGATAATAACATCCTGAGGAACTTCAGGCGGCGACCATACATATTTCTCACACGAAGTGAGACCCATAAGGCCTATTAGTAGTACAATAGAGGCGAATGCTCTGATAATCTTTACTTTTAGATCCATCTTTGTAGTGTTGTTATTTCAATCACAAAGATATCGCAATAACCAGATGAAATAGCTACTTCAGAACATAGTTTTACAGAATAAACAATGCTTCTTATCAATTGATTTATTGACATTTATCACCTCCAGGTGTGATAAATATTAGCATGAGGGAATAATGCCAGGTTTTATGTGAAAATGATCAGTCCACCTTGAACAGCCCCAGCTCTTTTTCCTCAAAACTGTCAATATAGTCAGCTCTCATTTTGTTTTCTGCAACAGATAGTGATATAAAAAGTCCGGCAGAGCTGGCAAAGGCTTCCTCCCTGTGAGAGTCCGACAGGAGCAGGTAGCCCATTATTATGTTTGCAGCCATTTCAACCATGCGGCGGGCGTGGAAGTCAGTCAGTTCATTGTTGCCTGCAGCAACTACCCCTGCCACTGTACGTTCATACTCGTCAGTAAGATTTCTGAGGCTGCGGTGAATGTGTTCCTGTTCAGGACTTACACTCATTTTTTCATATTCCCTGATCTGTGCCAGGTACGCTCCTGTGGTTACGCCCCGGATGGCAGCGACAACCTGAAGCTGAGATGTGCCTTCATATATCGATGTGATGCGGGCGTCACGGTAAAGTCTCTCCACCGGGAAGTCTTTTATGAATCCTGCGCCGCCATGTATCTGAAGAGCATCATAGGCGATACGGTTGCACCACTCGCTGGTGATGAGTTTGACCATGGGAGTATAAAGGTCTGCAAGACGCGAATAGTTTTTGAAATCCTCCCTCTCCTCCTTTTCAAGCTTCCGTTCCTCTGCCACAAATGACCATGCCTTGTAAACATCAACGAACCTTGCTGTCTCATAAAGAAGGGAGCGCATCGCCTCAAGGCGTACATGCATCACTGTAAGCATTTCATAAACAGCCGGAAACTGGTCAATAGTCTTTCCGAACTGCTTTCTCTCGGAGGCATATTTTCTTGCCTCCTCCCAAGCTGCCTGGGCTATGCCCACTGACTGTGCTCCAATGCCAAGACGGGCACCGTTCATCAGTGACATCACATATTTTATCAGACCCATGCGCCGTTCACCTATAAGTTTTGCAGGGGCATTGCGGAATACAAGCTCACACGTTGGTGATCCCTTGATTCCCATTTTATTTTCAATTCTTCTGACGGTGACAGCACCCTCAGCCTTATCATAAACGAAGAGCGAGAGACCGCGGCCGTCAGTAGTGCCTTCCTCAGAACGGGCAAGGACAAGTGATATCTCTGCATCACCATTGGTGATGAATCTCTTCACCCCGTTCAGCAGCCATACACCCCTGTTTTCATCAAAGTGAGCCCTGAGCTGCACAGCCTGCAGATCAGAACCGGCATCCGGTTCGGTCAGGTCCATTGCAGCAGTAGCCCCCTTGTTGAACCTCGGCAGAAACTCGTCCTTAAGTTCTTCAGAAGCAAATTCAAGGATAGTCTCTCCGCAGTCCTGCAGCCCCCATATATTAGCAAACCCTGCATCAGCTCTGGAAACCAGCTCGGCAGCCATTACATACGGCACCATGGGAAAATTCAGACCGTCATATTTCCTCGGGAAATTCATACCGATGACCCCCGCCGCTGCAAGAGCGTCATGATTCTCCTGCGTGCCCCTGGCATAACGAACCCTGCCGTCTACCACCGTGGGTCCCTCATGATCAACATCTTCTGCATTCGGAGCAATGACATCACCACAGATATTACCGATTATCTCAAGAACCCTGTCGTAATTGTCCATGGCATCCTCAAAGTCGCGCGGAGCAAAATCGTACTGATCCTTTTCCCTGTAGTCCATCTCTTTCAGCCTTACAATCTTCTCCATCAGCGGATGGTGAAGATGAAACCTGAGATCCTTATTTTCGGTATAGAAATTTGCCATTGTCGTAAGATTTTTTGTTATGCTCCCTACCTGGTGTTAGCCTTATAATGTTTTATAAGCCGGGGTATCACCTCTGTCACATCACCGTTGATCACATAGTCGGCAATATCATTGATGGGGGCCATGGAGTCATTGTTTATTGATATGATCTTGCCGCTCTGGTTCATGCCTGCCGTGTGCTGTATCTGACCTGATATTCCGCATGCGATATAAAGCTTCGGCCTGACGGTGACGCCTGTCTGTCCCACCTGCCTTTCATGAGCTGCATAACCGGCATCGACGGCTGCCCGTGATGCCGCTACCTCGCCCCCGAGGACATCAGCAAGCTCATAAAGAAGCCTGAAGTTCTCCCTGGATCCCATTCCGTAACCCCCGGCAACAACTATCTGAGCGGATTTTATATCTACCCTTCGTGCTTCCATATGCCGTTCAATGATCTCTACAACAAGGTCTTCGGGCTTCATAAAATCTTTTACGTTTATCGTTTTAAGTTCGCCCCTGAAATTCTTATTCAGGATCTCCTTCTTCATCACCCCCTCGCGCACTGTAGCCATCTGCGGCCTGTGGTCAGGATTTACAATAGTGGCGATGATATTCCCGCCAAAGGCAGGTCTTATCTGGTAAAGAAGGTTTTTGTAAGTGGTATCCGTCTTCTTCACATAATGATCCCCTATCTCCAGGCTGGTGCAGTCTGCTGTCAGTCCGCTGTGGAGGGCCGAAGAGACCCGCGGGCCCAGGTCACGTCCTCCTGTGGTGGCTCCGAATAAAGCCACCTGGGGCTGCTCCTGCCGGAAGAGGCCTATTATCACCGATGCATAGGGAAGAGTACGGTAATGCTCAAGCTCCGGATCATCTCCAACATGAACAACATCTGCCCCGTACGGAAACAGCTCTTTCTCAATGCTGTCTATCCCGTTGCCAAGTACTACAGCTTCAAGCCTGCATCCCAGGGTGTTGGCAAGCGACCGTCCTTTGGTCAGCAATTCAAGACTGACATCAACCGGTTTACCCTCATCAAGCTCACAAAAGACGAATAGATTATTCACGGTATATGAATTTTTTCTGTTTATTAACCAATAGTATGACTGGCAAACAACTCCTTCACCAGGGCTTCAATATCCTTGTCAGAAGCGCTGAGACGTTTTGTCTCCTTTGACTGCAGCACCACATTATCTATCTCCTTCACCTTTGTGGGTGACCCTGATAATCCCAGCTGCTCAATATCTGCACCTACAGCATCAACACCCCACTCAGTGATCCGCATATTGGGACGGGCGTTTGCAATATAGTCGCTGTTTTCTGTCTGCAACTCAGAATCAGTGCGGGCATATTTATATTTCATCACCAGCTTTGCATGACGGAACCGGCATCCTGGAGCGGTACTGTTCACCGTCACTACCAGAGGCAGAGGAGCTGTTACGGTCTCCACACCCCGTTCAAGACGCCTGCGGATGACGAGCCTGTCATTTTCAAAATGCATCGCTTCGGCATAAGTAACCTGCGGCCATCCAAGCTTCTCCGCCACCTGGGGTCCCACCTGGGCAGTATCACCGTCAATAGCCTGGCGTCCGCCAATGACCATGTCAGGATTGATCTTGCGGACGGCGAGGGTAAGCGCATAAGAGGTTGCCAGTGTGTCTGACCCGGCAAAAGCCCTGTCAGTGAGCAGGACACCGTCATCAGCACCGCGGTAGAGTCCTTCACGGATTATCTCTGCAGCCCTTCCCGGACCCATAGTCAGGATTGTGACAGTTGTGCCGGGAATACTCTCCTTTAAACGCAGAGCCTGTTCAAGGGCATTGAGATCTTCAGGATTAAAAATTGCCGGCAGCACTGCACGGTTCACCGTGCCATCCGCCTTCATCGCATCAGGCCCAACATTACGAGTGTCAGGTACCTGCTTGGCAAGAACAACGATCTTGATTCCTTTCATGTGAATTCAACTCTTTTGAAGCGGCAAATATAATAATAAATCGATACCGTCAAACCGCTATCAGAGGTCGCATAAAAAATGGTCGAAAGCCATATTCTGTATAAATATCTATATTATAGCAACTTATACTTTGCTTTTGGAATATCAGGCATTGACGTTCGAACTAATAAGGCATTAACTGCCGTTCGTTTGACCTGTTCCGTAACTAATATCCTTAAAGTTCTCAAAATATTGAATTACCTTCGCCCGCCGATAAAAATAAAGAGAGTTACGTGATGAAAGGCAGACCTTATCTAGCCCTGGTATTTTCAATGATCTTCTGGTCATTCTCATTTGTATGGTTCAAAATTGCCAACAGGGATTACGATCCGATAACCATAGTTTTTATCAGGCTGGCTGTTGCCGCAATCTTCCTTTCAACATTTCTGTGGCTGACAAAAGGATTCACTAAAATTAAATCAGGCGATAAAAAGTATTTTCTTATGCTGGCAGTATTTGAGCCCTTCCTCTATTTCCTTGGTGAGAGTTTTGGCCTTACTTATGTCTCCTCGACGGTAGGATCGGTCATTATCTCGACTATCCCGGTGTTTGCCGTGATCTTTGCATGGATATTTTACAGGGAACGTCTTAAACTGATCAATTATGCCGGAGTAATTTTATCATTCATTGGCGTGTTAATATTCATCACCAATGCTTCCGGCAACATAGCCATGAACCTGAAAGGACTGGGGCTTATGCTCATTGCTGTAAGCGCGGCTGTAGGTTATAATATGATGCTCCATAAACTTGCGTCAAAATACAATCCGATATATATTGTAAATGTACAGAACGTCATTGGCGTTGTGTTTTTTCTTCCCCTCTTTCTGATCTTTGACCTGCATAAACTTACTGAGACAGGCATTGTTGCCGGGAGTTTCTCTTCAATCATTCTGCTTGCTATTTTCGCTTCCAGCGGAGCCTTTGTCCTCTTTGCATATTCCGTAAAGCACATAGGCATTTCACGAGCCAACATATTCAGCAACCTGATACCCCTCTTCACTGCCATAATAGCATTCTTCCTGGTGGGAGAAAGAATTACTCTCCGTAATATTATAGGTATGGCCGTTGTAATTGCAGGCCTTTTCCTGTCGCAGACAGGCAAGAGGGTCAGTATTGCCGCTGAAGTTGACCTGGCAGGCCGCAGCGCCTGAGGTTTCACTGATTGTGTTATCTTTGTTTTGAGGCAATTCTTAGATGAGGAGATTAACATTCACAGCTCTGTTAGTTATGGCATTGTCACACCTGTCAGCCCAGACAGGAGGTGATAACGTGTATGAGTTCCTTAATATCAACCACTCTGCCTTTGCCGCTGCAACAGGAGGGATAACAGTCTCGCAGGGACTCGGTGACCTGAGCCTCCCCTATTTCAATCCGGCTCTTCTTCAAAGTTCAATGGCCAATAATATTTCGTTGAGTTTCAGCTCATATTTTGCCGGTATTACCTTCGGCTATGCTTCCTGGTCGGCCCCCATGCAAAGAAAAGGAACCCTTGCCGGCGGAATAAGCTTCATAAGTTACGGTAAGTTCACAGAGGCCGATGCCTCCGGGAATATCACCGGATCCTTCTCCGGATCAGAATATTCTCTGAATTTAATATACTCGGCAGCTTTAGATTCGTCATTTACCGTTGGAATAAACATCAAGCCCGTCCTCTCCCACCTGGAAAGGTATTTTTCTGCAGGGATATGTGCTGATCTCGGGGTGACATACCATAATGCAAAACTGCTTCTTGATGCCGGGCTGGTGATCAGGAATGCCGGCTTTCAGATAAAGAGTTACACCGGAGCCGGGGGAGAACCGCTTCCTTTTGAGATAGTGGCAGGAGTGACAAAGAGGCTGGAACATGCTCCTTTCAGGTTCTCCCTGACCCTGAGACACCTGGAGAAACCTGACCTTACATATGACTATGACCCCTCTGATGACATCCCTGAAGGTGGCCCGGGCGACAATATCCTCAGGCATATGATCATTGGGGTCGAGATACTGCCTGTTGAGAATTTCTGGACAGGAGCAGGATTCAATTACCAGCGCAGAGCAGAGATGCATACCGAACAGAGATCGGGTATGGCAGGCTTTTCATGGGGATTTGGCTTTAATGCAAAGGCATTTGCCCTCGCTTACGGACGAGACACTTTTCATCTTGCCGGATCAGCCAATCATCTGACAATCACTCTCAGACCTGAGATTTTCATCAAAAACCGTTCACGGTGAACCAAAGGGCCGGTTTTTCGTTTTAACTTTGACCCCTGAATGAAGAAAAAAAAGAAATTAATAATATCGGTTGACGGTTTCTCATCATGCGGCAAGAGCACTTTTGCAAAGGCCATAGCTGCTGAACTGGGATACCTTTATATAGACTCCGGAGCAATGTACCGGGCGGTGACGCTGTATTGCCTGAGAAAGGGATACACAGCCGGCGGTGTCGCTGATGCTGAAGCTGTTTTAAAGTCAATGTCCGGTATAAAGATTAGCTTCAGCCTTAACAGCGCCACCAGGCAATATGAGACCCTGCTCAACGGTGAGAAGATAGAAAAGGAAATTCGAGACAGGGCAGTATCTGATAATGTGAGTGCCATTGCATCTATTGCCGGAGTAAGGGAAGAGATGGTAAAAATACAGCGTGAGGCTGGAGCTGGCGGAGGGATAGTGATGGACGGCAGGGATATTGGCACAGTGGTCTTCCCAGATGCGGAGATAAAGATCTTTATGACTGCCGATGCTGCAATAAGGGCTCAACGCAGATATCTCGAGCTTGTTGGAAAGGGTATGCCAGCTGACATGGAGGCAATTACCAGGAATGTCAATGAGCGCGATCTCATTGACGGATCAAGGAAAGCCAGTCCGCTCCGAATGGCAGATGATGCGGTATTGCTTGACAACAGCCACATGACCATGGAGGAGCAGATGGTCTGGTTCAGAAAACTTTACAGCGACAAACTGAATGAAAGCAGTAATTGAAGAGGGCTCAGGTTTTTGTTTCGGTGTTGAGAACGCGGTAAAGATTGCCGAGGAATCGCTTCAGGCAGGTGAGAAGGTATATTGTCTGGGCGAGATCGTACATAATGAGACTGAAGTAAACCGACTCAAAAAACTCGGACTGGTAACTATAGACTATGAAAAGTTTCTTAATCTTAACGACTGCAAGGTTCTTGTCAGGGCCCATGGAGAACCGCCATCAACATATGAAACAGCCCGAAAAAATAATATTACAATTATTGATGCCACCTGCCCCATCGTTCAGACCCTGCAGCAAAGGATAAAACGTGCGGCCCTGACTGCCGCTGGTGAAAACGGACAGATAGTAATATACGGGAAGGAAGGACATGCGGAGGTTGTGGGACTTCTGGGAGCTGCCGGTGGCAATGCCATACTTATTACTTCTGAGAAAGACCTCAGGAGGATAGATTTTTCAAGGCCCGTATTCCTGTTTTCACAAACCACCAAGAGCAAGAAGGAGTATTATCATCTGGCAGGTATTATCTCTGAGGAAGTGGAAAAGGAGCGCATCACAAACCCCGGAACAACACTCCGGGTCTATAATACAATTTGCGGTCAGGTTTCAGGGCGGGAACCACGGCTGAGGAAGTTTTCAAAAGAGCATGATGTGATCATATTTGTGAGCGGCCTCAACAGCTCAAACGGGCACATGCTTTATGAGGTGTGCCTGAGTGAAAATGTGCGTACCTATTATGTTTCATCTGCATCAGAAATAGACCCTTCGTGGTTCCTGAATGCAAAAAGTGCCGGGATTTGCGGGGCGACATCCACTCCCCGGTGGCTTATCCATGAGGTGGCCGGGGCGGTTGAAAAGTTCTGATCCGGTTGTAAAATGCGCTTTTTGTAATGGCTGAAATAATTCCTACCTTTGCGCTTCTGTACTTTTTTACACTAAATACTAATGGGGAAAATCAAAAGAATTGGCGTTCTTACATCAGGAGGTGATGCTCCCGGCATGAATGCCGCCATACGTGCCGTAACCCGCACGGCAATATACAACGGTCTGGAGGTGATCGGTATAAGACACGGTTACCTGGGTATGATCAATGGCAATTTCAAGCCTCTGAAAGCCCACACTGTGAGTGACACAATCCAGAGAGGCGGCACCATTCTTAAGACAGCCCGTTGCGAGGAGTTCAGGACCCCGGAGGGAAGAAAATTGGCCTATGAAAATCTTGTAGCCGCTGAAATAGACGGAGTGGTTATCATAGGCGGTGACGGCTCTTTTACCGGCGCCAGGATCTTTGATGAGGAATATAACATCCCCTTTGTAGGTGTTCCCGGAACAATAGACAACGATATTTACGGCACTGACTACACCATTGGCTATGACACCGCCCTTAACACTGTCGTCCAGTGCGTTGACAAGATACGTGACACAGCCAGCGCGCATAACAGGATGTTTTTTGTTGAGGTGATGGGGGCGGAAGCAGGCCATATAGCTCTTTTCAGCGGCATAGCCACAGGGGCTGAGGCAATAATAATGCCTGAGATAAAGGGCGAGGCACGTAATCTCAAGAAAATGATTGAGGGCGGCAATAAGAGAAGAAAATCAAGCAATATTATAATCGTTGCCGAAGGTGATGAGGAGGGTGGAGCAATGGCGATAGCTGAAAAGCTTAAGCCCGATTTCAAGGATTATGATATCAGGGTATCCATTCTGGGCCATTTGCAGAGAGGCGGGTCTCCGTCAGCCCTGGACCGGGTTAATGCTTCACGTCTTGGAAATGCTGCCGTTGAAGCACTCCTTGATGACCAGAAGAGCGTAATGGTCGGTCTCCAGAATGATGAGATCGTCCTGATACCTTTCAGAAAAGCTGTAAAACTCCATAAGGGGCTCAACCAGCACCTCATTGATCTCATTGACGTTCTGAATGTATAATATTATTACGGAATGATATGAAGGCCTCACATGAGGCCTTTTTTTTTGATATTCAAATATTGTTATCTCTGAACCGAACTTTTTCTAAATTTGTCATGAACTGATCGAAATATGAAATCATCCGAAGTATACTTCACTGACATGCGCAGTACGCCCTCACTCAACCTGTTGAAAAAGCTGGAAAAGCTGGTCAGGGCTGCCGGGTTTGATGAGATTGATTTTGACCACAGGATGACGGCAATAAAAGTTCACTTTGGTGAGCCGGGCAACCTGGCATACCTGAGACCTAACTTTGCGGAGCGGATTGTCAGAATGGTGAAGGCAAAGGGAGGAAAACCATATCTTACCGATTGTAACACCTTATATCACGGACATCGTTCAAATGCTCCTGACCATCTTGAAGCTGCATTTTCAAACGGCTATAATCCTCTAAGTGCCGGATGCCATGTAATCATTGCCGACGGCGTCAAGGGTACTGATTACCGCGAGATAGAAGTTAACCTTGAATATACCGGCAAAGCGATGATCGGTACTGCTGTGGCTGACGCTGACATCATTATTTCTCTCAATCACTTCAAGGGGCATGAGCAGACAGGTTTCGGCGGTGCAATAAAAAACCTCGGAATGGGTTGCGCCTCGGTGGGCGGCAAGCTCTTTCTTCACTCCGGAAACCCCCCTGAGATATATGAAAAGAACTGTACAGGGTGCAATCTGTGTGTTATCAACTGCGCTCATGATGCGGTTCATCTGATGGATAACCGCAAGGCACACATCGATACGGATAAATGCACAGGCTGCGGCCAGTGTGTGGCAGTATGCCAGTTTGACTCAGCCAGGGTGGTTTGGGGCCCCGGGGGAGATATATTAAGCAAAAAACTTGCTGAATATGCCTATGCTGCTGTGAAAGGCAAAGAGGCACTGCATGTCAATTTTATCATTGACGTATCGCCTGACTGCGACTGCTGGGGGCATAATGATCTTCCGCTGGTGGGAAATATCGGGATAGCTGCATCCAGGGACCCTGTAGCACTGGACAAGGCATGTGCTGACATGGTGATGGCTGCTCCCGGAGCATCACATATATGTGAAAAAGAAGACGACGGGGATCTTAAAGGGAAAGATAAATTCAGAATAGCACATCCAAATACAGATTGGAATATTGCCCTCCTTCACGGAGAAAAGATAAATGCCGGAACAATGTCATATAAACTTATAAGGGTATGAAAGACCAATTATCCCCGGAACGTAAATCCGTTCTGATCGTTGAAGATGACGCTCACAGCCAGTTATATTTCAGTAAACTGCTGTCAGGAATGTATGATATATCTGCCGTCACCTCAGCCCGTGATGCATGGAACCTTCTTCACAGTGAGTCGTTTGACCTTGTACTTATGGACATCTCCCTCGCAGGGGAGGAGGACGGATTGTCACTTACAAGGCGACTGCGCAAGGAGGAAGCCTTCAAAGAACTTCCTATCCTTGCTGTTACCGCCTATGCTTTTCCGGAGGACAAGCCCAAGGCGCTGGCAGCAGGATGCACTGACTATCTGTCCAAACCGGTAAGCAGTGGTGATCTTCACAGGAAAATTGCTGAGCTTACAAAAAAATAGTTATTTTTGCACACCTGAAATAATTCAGGCATTCGGGGTGTAGCGCAGTTGGTAGCGTACTACGTTCGGGACGTAGGGGCCGTGTGTTCGAGTCACATCACCCCGACTTAGCCCTCCTTCTCTGCTGGCTGGCAGAGAAGGAGGGCTTCTTTTTCAGGCAGCCCGGTCAGGTCGCGAACTGAAGTGCCGTCAGGGTTTTATAAAGACCATTCCCGTTTGAAAGGAGTTCATCATGAGTTCCCTGTTCCACTATCGTTGCATCATTGAGAACGATGATCCTGTCAGCCTTGCGTACTGTGGCCAGGCGGTGGGCTATCACCAGCGAGGTGCGGCCCTGCATGAGCTTCTCAAGCGCTTCCTGAACAAGCCTTTCAGATTCGGAGTCGAGCGACGAGGTGGCCTCATCAAGGATCAGTATTTTAGGGTCCTTCAGAACGGCGCGGGCGATGGCGATACGCTGACGCTGCCCGCCTGAAAGCTGCACGCCACGTTCGCCAACAATCGTATCCATTTTATCCGGAAATGACCGGATGAAATCCCACGCATTTGCCTGGATGGCAGCTTCTTTTATCTCCTCCTCACTGGCACCGGGCTTGCCGTAGGCAATGTTCTCCCGTATGGTGCCGCCGAAAAGAAACACGTCCTGCATTACAATTGCCATCTGGGCGCGCAGGGCAGTGACGGGAAATTCACGACTGTCACGGCCGTCGAAAAGGATCCTGCCCCCGGAAGGTTCGTAGAACTTCAGCAACAACGAGGTGATAGTGGATTTGCCTGCCCCGCTGGGACCGACAAGAGCAACCTGTTGTCCGGGGTCAATGCTGAAACTGACATCTTTCAGTACGGCCACCTCATCACGTGAAGGATATCTGAACTCAACCCTGTCAAAGGCAATCTTCCCCAAAAGTGTCTGGGATGGATCAGGAAGATATTTCTCGTCAATTTCTTCCGTAGGCTCATCAAGCAGGAGCAACAGGTTTTCCGCTGCTCCTATTGTTTTCTGCAACCTTGTGTACACCCCGGCCATCCCTGCAATATTCCCTCCGATGAAACCTGAATATATGACGAACGAAAACAACTGCCCCGCCTCCATCTGACCGGTTGCGATCATTGTTGAACCCCGCCATATCACTGCACCCATCGAAATGAAAAATCCGAGGACAATGAAAGAGACCGACGCCTGATACTTTCCTCCCTTTATACCTGCTCTGGCTACTTCTTCTGTTTTTTCACGGTACCTGTTTATTTCAAACGGTTCATTTGTAAAGGCTTTCACATTCTGTATTCCCTGCAGTGTCTCCTCCACAATTGTATTTGATTCTGCCACGAATGACTGTGCCTTTCTTGAATATCTTCTTATGGCTCTTCCTGAGAAGAAGGCCAGCAGTGCCATGGCCGGAACAATGGCAAGCATGAACAGGGTCAGTTTGAAAGAGCTTATCATCATAAGGGTTATGCCTCCTGTAATAACCAGTATCTGAGAAAGAAAATCCGCCAGGGTGCCGGTGAGAGAGTCCTGCAGAAGGGCCACATCCGAAGAGATGCGGCTGTTGAGTTCCCCCACCCTTCTTTCGGAGAAAAAGGCCATAGGCAGCTTTATCAGGTGATTGTACAGGTGCTGGCGGATGGAGGCAAGAGTCTTCTCAGTCACCAGCACGAAGAGCCTTGTCCGGAAGTAAGAGAAAAGAGCCTGGGTGACGAGAATGACAAGCAGCAGGAGTCCGGTACGACCGATCTCAGACTTCATCATGCCCTTGTTTCCCATGTCAACAAGGTCGCCAAGGAGTTTGGGGAACATCAGGCTGGCACCTGTGGATATGAGAAGGAAGAACATGCCGAGGGCAAATTTCCACCGGTATGGCTTCAGAAACCTGTACAGTTTCATAAGTTCCCTGAGACCGTTGCCGGTCTTGATTTTCTCTCCGTCAGCCATAAAATTGCTTATAGTAATATATAACCCGGGAAAGGGGTCTCCGGTTCAAATGACGAGTTGCTAACCGAGCAACTGCTTCACCAGGGCAGATATCTCCCTGCCGTCAGCCTTCCCGGCAAGCTCTTTGGTGGCTACACCCATGACCCTGCCCATATCTGAGGGAGATTTTGCACCTACCTTTGAGATAATGGCCTTAACAGCATCGGAGAGCTCCTCAGCGCTCATCTTTGCAGGAAGATACCCCTCAAGGACTTCTGCTTCAGCATCTTCCTTCTCATAAAGGTCAGGACGGCTCTGCTCTTTGTATATAGCAGATGACTCTCTTCTTTGCTTTACCAGTTTCTGAATTATCTTCAGTTCTTCGTCAGAAGTCAGGACTGCATCTGCGCCCCGCTCGCTCCTGGCAAGAATAAATGCAGTTTTTGCTG
>DATKUS010000140.1:0-3740 GCA_035530535.1 Bacteroidales bacterium | reverse complement strand
TGGTGAAGTTGCCGTTAATGTTACCGTTTACAACGTCAAAGTTTCCGAACACCACGGCATCCATAACTGCCTGTTCCACATTAAGCCTTTTTATCTTGCCCACCTGGTATAGGGTGAAGTTGTTTGAAGAGAAGGTTTCATACCTCTTCTTAAGATCGATAAGAGCCTTGAAATTATCAAAGACATTACGGCGGTCAGTCATATTATAAAAATCCCATCTTATGGGCTTTTCTGACAGTTTTGCATCTCCGGTTCCAATTGTATAATCGTACCCCAGCTCTTCAAACTGCCATATCATTTTGGGCCCGGGAATGATGAAGAAGAATGCCGCCGCGAGCTTGGCTCTCTTCAATGCCGTTTTAAAATCTTTAATATCATATCCCGGAGATGACGCTCCATAATTGATATTCTTGAACATCATGCGCTCCTCGTCATGGCTCTCCATATATGTGACAAGGCCAGGCCTACTCCATCCAAGTGTAATATATGATGCCTTTGCCAGATCTGAAGAATAACCCATGGATGCCTCAAGGTAGTCTCTCTTTGTATCGCCCCACAACATGAAGCCATAGTTTGCCAGAACGGTTTCCTCACTGTTATCTGCAAAATGTTCAAGAATAAGATGTGCAGCAGGTTTATTCGACCATATTTTATCTCCCATACGTTTAAGAACGGCTATGCGTGATGCATCATATGCCCAACCGTCGCCAGGGGTATTGGTAAAGCCCTTGCTGAAATCAAAACGGAACCCGTCAACCCTGAACTCAGTGATCCAGTAGCTGCAGACACTGTCCACAAAAGCCTGTGTGGCAATGCTCTCGTGATTAAAATCGTAACCCCATGAATAGGCAGGATTTGGAGAATTGACATTGAACCACGGGTTGTCAGCAGAAGGTTTGTTGTCAGTGCTGTTGAAATACATCTTCACAAGCGGATTATTTCCATAAGCATGGTTAAGAACCATGTCCATAATAACTGCAATCCCGCGACTGTGGCATGAGTCAATCAGTTCCTTGAAGCTGTCAGACGTACCGTAGTATTTATCAAGTGCGAAATACATTGCCGGGTTATAGCCCCAGCTGCTGTTACCATCAAACTCTGTCACAGGCATTAATTCAATGGCATTAACACCAAGCCGACTGAAATAGGCAAGTGTATCACGTATGGTATTGAAATTATGGGCAGCAACAAAATCACGGACAAGAAGCTCATAGATGACGAGATCTTCTTTAGCCGGCGTTGTAAATGAGGTATTCTTCCAGCTGTACTGCGGAGGCCTTGTGCGAAAGGCGGAAACAAGACCTTCAGCCAGTCCCTCAGGATATGCTTTCAGTCCCGGGTATGTAGCCGAAGTAATATACCTGTCATTCCAGGGGTCAAGCACCTTTGTTGTATAAGGGTCAGGTATCCTGATCGCACCGTCAATGACATACTGAAAAGCATATTCTTTGGATGGATCAAGACCGTTAACTACGAGCCAGAACCATTGGCCGTCAGGACTCTTTTTCATATATCCCTCATCACTGAAGAGCCAGTTATTGAAGTCGCCGGTGACGAAAACATTGTCTTTGCCCGGGGCATAGAGCAAAAACAGGCCGCTGTTGTCACCTGTAATATTTACGCCCGGATCCATACCGGCAGGAACCTCTTCAACAGTCATAGGGGGTTTGATATAATAAAAAACTGAATCCTCTTTCATTACAAGGTCTTCCCATGCGCGGGCCACAATTTTAAACAGGCCTGAACCTGCAGCCGTAAGAGAATGACTGGCAGTCAGCCCGGTCACTTTTACGAGTCTGGCATTATTCTGAAGCAGTATCAGCGAGTCTCCCATGGAAGCCGAAGCCTGAATAGTGACAATGTCTCCTGCATTTACAATAGAAGTGTATTTGTCAGGCTGAGTAAGCCTTACCTCAAATACAGGAGTCTCGCTCACACTGTAAAATATATCGGCTCCCCCTACATCTCTGCCGGTTGCTGTGCCGGTGAGTGCCGAGTTCCTGAATACAAATGCGAGTTTCAGGATTTTGTCTGTGGAGGGGACACCATAAAAGTCCCTTATTGAAGGTGATATGGTGAGGGTATAAACATTGTCTGACACCTTGATCATTTTAGCCTTAGTGACGAAAGTGCCCCACAGTGCGACAATATATTTCCAGTCGGACCCGCTTGTACTTTTATCGGTTATGACACCGGTATGTGCATAGATATCATCACCTGCGTAGTCTTTGAGGCCCATGTCGCCTTTATCTGCATTGAAGGTAATAACTACTGCATCAGAAGATTTAGGGAAAGCAGGATTAACGGTAATAACCTGGGACCGAAGCGTAAGGGAACACCCCAGCAGCAGTAATGTTATGATTTGAAGCTTCAATTTCATGATTCAGCAATTATCCAGCATATTAAATAACAAACCACCCCCTGCTCAGCTTCGGCTGAGCAGACCCCTCCTTTTTAAGGAGGGGAAATCAAACGATTTTAACAGTCTCTCAACCTTTACCTCAGCCTTGGTCTCAACCTTTATCTCAGCCTTGGTCTCAACCTTTATCTCAGTCTATTTCTTAAATACATAAGGGTATGTCATAAAGGTCATCCCCTTGATGACATTACCCGTGAAGTCAAAAAGAGTGTTGCAGTCCCATGAAGAACCTTTGCCCCACATGTCGCGAGTCTCTGATGTTATCCATGCCGGCTCCCAATATTGGATCCCTTTACCGCCTCCGTCAATGATCTCCTGAGTAAGCTTAACAAGATAATTGTACTGGCCGGTCTGATTTGCAGGATAGGCCACTGTAAGCTTATCTGTTGCCAGGATGTTATTATAATTGTCAGCATTGTTAAGAGTCCATGGAAAAGCTGTTTCAACCACCATGACGTCCTTTCCGGTCAGAGATTTAATATCAGCTATATAATCACTTACGCTGTCAATACTCACATTAGACCAGAGATAATAATATGAGATGCCGGCAATGTCATAGTCAGTCAATCCAGCGGCAGCCATTCCTTCAAACCAGAAAATTGCATTTTCAGGTTGGGCAACATGAATGATGATCTTTGGTTTTATCGTGGAAGATACAGCTGCATCTCTTACTGCCTTTATAGCTCCGTTTATCAGGTAAACAAAGTCTGTTGTATTGTTCCATCTATCGCCCTGTGGCAGTACAAAGCCCGGATTAATCTCATTGCCCACCTGTACATATTCAGGCATTAGGCTGGCAGCTTCAAGCTTGTCAAGTGTTTTCAGTGTATAATTGTATATACTGTCGTGGAGGAGTTCCAGTGACAGTCCTGTCCATGCGGCCGGGGGCACCTGTTTGGCAGGGTCAGCCCAGCTGTCAGAGTAGTGGAAGTCGAGGTTCACAGCCATGCCTTGTGCTTTAGCAGCCAGAATTCCCCGTTTGACATCATTGAAATCATTATACATATTTGCGGCTGGAGGATTGTACACTGTCTTTGTCCAGACCGGGTTATGCCAGAGCCTTAATCGAATGGCGTTTGCCCCGTATTTCTTAAAGATCACATATGGATCTGTCACGGTTCCGGAGTCGCGGTAGACTCCACCATGGTCAAGTATCTGGTTCACGTAAGAGAGGTCAGCTCCCATCACAAAATCCGAAGCGGAATAAAATGTTCTGGAGGTGTTATTCTGATCACCGTCTTTCTTTTCTTTACCATTGCATGAAACAAGCATGGCAGATAATATGAGCAATGCTGAATATTTTTTCATAATTGAAGCTCCT
>DATKUS010000139.1:0-3749 GCA_035530535.1 Bacteroidales bacterium | reverse complement strand
TCCTGTTCCTTAATCGCCTCAATAGCTACTTGAGCTTTGAATGCTGCAGTGTGTTTCTTTCTACTCTTTTTCATAATGGATAAATTTAATCGTTTGTATTAAACTTAACCAGTGGTATGAATTTTAGGGAGTATTATAGGGCTCCATCATAAGTGTACGAAGCCTTTAATCCACTGCGTTCATCAACCATGGCTGAAAAAAATCCAGGTAAATAAGTCCATTCCTATCAGCATAACTCTTAATCATTTCAAGAGATGAAGGCCCTATTGCCGGATCATTCTGTGTTATCACATGATTTCAGGTATCTTTAAGCCAAAATTACAATCGTTAAAATCATGGCAGGGATAATTAACCGTTCACTCTTCACAACCTTGATTATTTCTTTAATATTCAGTTGTATAGCATGCAATGGTGAAAAGACGGCCCGGGGAAGAAATGTGAATTCTACTGGGATATCAGATACTGCCGTAGTGCAAGAGAATCCTGATCATTACCAGCCGGTCAATGCCATGATTGTGTCACCCAAAAATCCCGTTCCCGGGGAAACATTCCGCATTCTGGCAACCGGAGGAAAAAACATCAGGAAAGCACAGATTTTCGTAACCGGTCCGTCCGGTGAACTGAAATCTCTGAAAAGTAAAACGGGAGAGGAAATGCCATATTGGCGGATTGATGATTTTGCAGGAGGGCCTGCCGGTAGTTATAAGGCAACATTAATGACGAATAATAAGGTGGTCAGTAGCCTGGAGTTTATAATTTCTCAGGATAAGGAGAATCCTCAGACCGGTGTGGTATGGAGGTCTTTACGAGGATGGGACAGCGGTATGGAAACTCTCTATTCTACCTGGATAAACGCCCTGTTTAAGGATTACAGCGAGAATGCCTCCTGGTCTGCACTCCACGAGGTGACCCAGAATAAAGATCAGAATTTCCTCCACAACTATCTCTCCCTTGGTGAAGATGACCATGACGGAAAAATAAGAGTGATCATGCAGCCTGACTGTGCCGACAATCCGTTTTTTCTGAGGGCATACTTTGCATGGAAGCTGGGTCTTCCTTTTGGTTACCATGTGTGTGACAGGGGCTATGTCGGGCATAATCCCAAAACGGGCCTGTGGGTCACCAATGAGACTTCCGGTACGAAGACCAATCCGGTACTGGCGTTCAATGCCTTTCTCAGGAAGGTGATGGATGGTGTCCATTCAGGGACAGCCCGGACAGCCCTGGACGATGTAAAATCTGATTATTATCCTGTTCCGCTTGAACGCGCAGCCTTGCTTCCGGGTACTGTGTACGCTGATCCTTATGGACATACAATGATAATCATTGGCTGGATAGAGCAAAAAAACGGTCATCCCGGATTGCTTCTTTCCGTAGATGCCCAACCCGACGGGACTGTGGGAATCAAGAGGTTCTGGAAAGGGAATTTTCTTTTTAACACTTCAGAAGTAGTGGGGGAGCCCGGATTTAAAGCTTTCCGCCCCATTTCACTGAAGGATAGAGTGCCATTCCTGGTCCGGTACAATGAGCTCACCACCTCATCAGGTTTTATCCCCTATTCGCTTCAGCAAAGAAAGATGGGAAGCGATGTTTTCTATAAGACTATGGAGCGATTAATCAATCCCAGGCCGCTCAATCCCGAAGACGCACTGACAGGCCTTATCCAGTCACTTCACGAACAACTGCTGGTACGTGTAACTTCAGTCGCTAATTCTGAAGCTTATTTCAAATTACATCCAGGTACTGTTATTCCTATGCCTTCCGATATTGCCGGAGTTTTTCAGGCAGGGGGACAATGGGAGGCCTTTTCAACTCCTAACAGGGACCTGAGGCTTTTGATTGCAATGGATGCGGTTCTCGGATTCCCGGACCAGGTTGAACAGTCACGGGAGGATTTTGACATCTCAACAAAAATCCCTCCCGGAGAGATTAGGAAAAACCTTCAGCTAGTACTGGATCATAAGGCTTCGGAACTGTCCGTGAGTTATACCCGGACAGACGGTTCTGAGCAATTGCTGACTTTAAGCGAGATACTTAAAAGAAGAGATGCCTTTGAGATGGCATATAATCCGAATGACGGTATTGAAATACGCTGGGGAGCGCCGGAAAAAAGCGATGAAAGATCCACATGTCGGCGTCATTCTCCGGTAAACCAGCTTGAAAAGATGCGCTTACTACGCATATGGTTCCAAAAGCGGCTCCATCCGCCAACATAATATTACCTGGTCACTGTTAATGAAGATACGGTCTTGCCTTTAGTACCTTCCGTAGTAAAACCTTCCACAAGTATTGTATAGGTCCCTGTTTCATCTGAGGTATAAAATTCAACAGATGCCATGCCCTGGTTGTCTGTTTTAATGTCCGGATTCCAGTAAAGCGTATTCCTGAAATCAGGAATGCGTCTGTCTCTTTGTGGTGGGGTCGAATAATCCGGTGAGCTGAAATATGATGCCTGCTGAAGCGCCTCAAATTCCTGCCTGAATACAGGTTTGTCAAAAACAGGCTCGGAGAGATTGCCCTTGTATGTGGTAATATCAATAATACCATCAAGGTATATCCTTGAAAATATGTATCCCAGGTTCAGAACATCCACCTTTTCTATTTTGTCAAGACTGATGGCCAGAACTTTTTCAGGATCATAGACCGGCACCCCGTCAACAAGAAGCAGGGGATTCGTGAAATATACCCTGTCCTTGAACCTGAATACGGCATTGATGATTGTCTTACCTTTATTCTTTGATGTGACAACACCCGGAATAATCTCTTTTATGGCCTCCTTCAGTGAAGTAAGTTCAATAAAAGTGGACATCAGGGTTGTATTATCAGCCTTCCCGTAGAAATCAGGGCTCAGTGCTGTATCTTTATTTTTTATTGTGTCCGACAGGAAAGGCTCATAGATTCTTCTGACTTGCATACTTATAATGGCATTGTTTATCTCTTCCAGTTTGGTTGTATCAAAACTGAATTTCTGTAAATGGCCTTGACTGAATGAGTCAGGAAAGGGATTATCAAGCTCAACATAATAGTCATCAAAGTCGGTAGACAATGGCTGTATGACAACCTCAAGGGTCCCGTGTTCTGTTGTCACGAATTTAAAACATCCTTCAGCATCTGTTTTTGAGAACCTGCAAAGCGCTGTTTTGCCAACAAAAGAAAGGACAATATCTTCATTCCTGAGCGGTTCCCCACTGATGGCACTTATCATTTTGCCGCTTATCAGATGGCCGTCAGGTTCAGGCAGGAACTCGGGAGTAACTTGATCACTGTCTCTATTTATCGGGTTATCCACGTCAATGGAATTATTGGAATGATCATTTATCCCGGTTATTCCTGCGATTCTGCCTGGCAAATCCATACCGGCCCTTTTAATGTCACTTTCAGGACTTTTACCTGTCTCATTCAAAGCAAAAGACTTGGCCAATGACATCACCAGGTCACTTACAACCGGTCTGCCCTCAGAGTCAGTGGCAAAAATGTCAATTCTTACTTTCTCCCTTCCTGAGTAGCTTGCTTTATCGACCTTAACATTAAAATTTACAGGAGGCAATTTGTAGTTGCCGGTAATTATTTCACCATATGCCTGACTGGCAGCGTCAGTAATCACCGGAGGCTCCATACCGGTCACCATTTTATCTGGTGAAGATTCCCTGGCTGATATCCCTATATAATCTATAGCCTGGAAAGGATTAATGACGGAGATTTTGTTATATGAAAACAGATCTGGTGAAAAGTTTCTCATCCAGTGCGTG
>DATKUS010000138.1:0-2447 GCA_035530535.1 Bacteroidales bacterium | reverse complement strand
ATCAACTACATGGACCGTCAGGTTCTGTCTCTTACATGGAAGGACTTTATTGCGCCTGAGTTTCATTGGACTAACAATGATTACGGAACCATTACCGGCCTGTTCTCAATTTTTTATGCTGTCTGCCTGTTGTTTGCAGGCCGGTTCGTGGATTGGATTGATACGAAAAAAGGATTTCTGTGGGCCATAGGAATCTGGTCCGCAGGAGCAGTTCTCCATGCTTTTTGCGGCATAGCTACTTCCGGCATCATAGCCGATAAGTGGTTTGTTGGATTTGAAGAAGCCAGGAACATTATCGGTAAAGTTGATAATATTGGCATGATAACAAATGTGAGCGTGACATTATTCATTTTTGCGCGTTTTGTTCTGGCACTTGGTGAGGCAGGAAACTTCCCCGCGGCTATTAAAACTACCGCCGAGTATTTTCCTAAGAAGGACCGTGCTTTCTCAACCAGTATCTTTAATTCCGGAGCACAAGTCGGAGCTCTTGTTGCCCCGATCTCTATTCCCTTTATTGCAGTCAAATATGGATGGGAAATGGCATTTATTGTTATCGGCGTACTTGGTTTCATCTGGATGGGCTTCTGGATATTCATGTATAAAAAACCTAACGTTCATCCTAAGGTGAATAAAGCTGAACTGGATTATATCAACCAGGACATGATAGCTGAGACCAAAGCAAACAATAATGTAGAGAAGATAGAGAAGAAAATGTCATTTAAGCAATGCTTTAAGTACAAACAGACATGGGCTTTTGCTTTTGGAAAATTTATGACAGATGGTGTCTGGTGGTTCTACCTGTTCTGGACGCCTGCCTATCTGAGTGATGTGTACGGACTCACCTCTGATACCACAATAGCCAAGTTGTTGATATTTGTGCTTTATGCAATAGTCATGCTGTCAATCATAGGAGGCTGGCTTCCTAAATACTTTGTGGATAAAAAGGGAATGAATCCTTATGCAGGTCGTATGCGCGCAATGTTGATTTTTGCATTTTTTCCGCTTTTAGCACTGCTGGCTCAACCAATGGGGCATTTGTCTTACTGGTTCCCGATTATCATTATTGGTATTGCAGCAGCCGCTCATCAGGCATGGTCTGCTAACCTTTTCTCTACTATTGGTGATATGTTCCCTAAATCGGCTATTGCAACCATCACCGGTATCGGTGGTATGGCCGGAGGTATCGGTTCATTTTTAATCAATAAAGGATCCGGCTCTTTATTTGACTTCTCATCCGGTTCAACAATGGTAGATGGCACGGTAACAGTAATGACAAAAGAATTACTTGAAAAAGGGGCACAATATGTTACTGAACCTATGAAATTTTTTGGATTTGAAGGAATCAGATCAGGTTACTTTATTATCTTCTGTATCTGTGCAATAGCTTATCTTATAGGATGGATAGTCATGAAAATGCTTGTGCCAAAATATAAACCCATTGTTGTTGAATAGAAACAAATATAAACATGAATGATTTCAGTGATCTCAAAGGAAAAGTTGCTGCCATAACCGGCGGCAGTGGTATCATAGGTCAGGCCCTGGTTAAGGGGCTGTGCACTGCAGGCATGAAGGTAATCATCCTTGATCTGAACCCCGGGAGAAGTGATGAGACGTCCGTCGAAATGGCCACCGGATCTGATTGCGGGTCGGTCACAAGTATAGGCGCCGATGTCACTGACAGGGAGTCGCTGGTAAAGGCCCGTGATGAGATACGTTCCAGGTTCGGCACCCTTGATATTCTCATCAACTGCGCCGGCGGTAACAAAGCCACTGCCACCACGGGCAAAGAGACAATAAGTCGGGAAGACAAGGACTTGGCCGGAACATTTTTCAGCCTTGATATCGATGGTTTTGACGGCGTTTTCGACCTCAATTTCAAGGGTACAGTTCTCCCCACCATGATTCTTACCGAAGATATGGTCCGCAACGGCAGGGGTGCTATACTGAATATCTCCTCCATGAATGCATTCAGGCCGCTGACAAAGATACCCGCTTACTCCGCTGCCAAAGCGGCCATAAATAACTTCACCCAGTGGCTGGCAGTACATTATGCACCATCAGGGGTAAGGGTAAATGCCATTGCTCCGGGATTCCTTCTCACAAATCAGAACAGGTTTCTTCTTACTGATGAAAAAACCGGTAAAATGACTCCCAGGGGCGCAAAAATAATTGCAGCAACACCAATGGGAAGATACGCTGAACCGGAAGAACTTGTTGGTACAATGCTTTACCTCCTCTCTGATAACCTGTCAGGATTTATTACAGGGGTGGTGATTCCCGTTGATGGAGGCTTCGGCGCTTACAGCGGCGTCTGATGACTGATCAAAAATGGCAATAAATTGTTTAAATAAATAGTGAGCTGTTTAATTAAGTTACCTCTCTGCACAAGCATTGGTATACCCAATAATAATAAAAGGTATAAGGAGGAGCCTTCTTACAATTAAAAT
>DATKUS010000137.1:0-3183 GCA_035530535.1 Bacteroidales bacterium | reverse complement strand
GTTTTCTATCAGGGTAATAGCATCGGCATACAGATCCCTGATCAGGGCATAGGGTGTGCTGGCAGTTTTGGAGGCGTCAGTAGTCTCCGGAAGTGGATAGCCGGGGTTTTCCAAAGCCATCCAATGTTTGACAGCCAGTATCTTACGGCACTTGGTCTTAACATCTTCGAGGGCAATATCACCATTATCGACCCTCATCAATATCTCGCTGATCGCTTTTTCAGGATCAGTGGAATACTCCAGGACATCGTTTCCGGCGGCATAGGCTTCTGCATCGGCCTTGCCGGAAGGGAAGGCCCCGGTGGCGCCGGCCATGTTAAGCGCATCAGTAAGCACCAGTCCTTTGAATCCCATCTTCTCCTTCAGCAATCCTGTTATGATCTTTGATGAAAAGGTTGCCGGAAGTTTTGGGGTATTGTCAAGTGCAGGAGCATTGATATGTGCAGTCATGACAGCGCCGACACCCTGACTAATAAGATAACGGAACGGAACAAGCTCCACATTATCAAACCGGTCACGCCCGCTGTGTATCACCGGTAATCCGAAATGTGAATCAGTTTCAGTATCGCCATGACCTGGAAAATGCTTTGCACAGGCCATAACGCCATTGTCCTGCATCCCTTTCATATACATGGCAGCTTTCCTTGCTACTTTTTCAGGATCTTCTCCAAAAGAGCGATAGTTTATTACAGGATTACGTGGATTGTTATTTACATCAGCAACGGGTGCCAGGTTCAGGTCGATGCCTGCTTCATGGCACTGGTTGGCCACTGCAACTCCCATCCTGTAGAGGAGCGAATCATTCTGAATGGCACCAAGAGTCATCTGGTAGGGAAAATCCTCAACGCCTTTCATCCGCATCCCGGTACCCCATTCGGCATCAAGGGCGAAAATGAGTGGTATTCCATGGAGTGAATCAATGTGGGCAATGAAGTTAACCTGGTCGGCAGGCGAACCTTCAAAGAAAATCACTCCGCCAATACCACAGTTTGTAACCAGGTCCTTAACTTTGGTAAAATTATTATTTCCTTCTCCGGCCCAGGCCTCAACCCATATGCTCTGTGCAATCATATCTCTGACAGACATAGAGTTAAGTATACTGTCAACTTCGGGGACCCGAAGGTATTTTAACCATGGTACATCGTATATCTGGCCGAAAAGTGACTGTAATGGCAGCGTTGCCACCAGAAAGAAAAATGATAGCTTGATGACGTTTTTCTTCATTTTATTATCGTTCTTGGAATCAATCAAAAATAGCATTTTTCTTCATTAATCTTAATCTGTTTATATGTGGCATTTTACTATTTTTACGAGATAAAATAAATAAAGATGACCAATAGAACAACCACAGGCAAGAACAGCACCGGAAAAACCGGGAGGCTGATGTCACTTGACGTTTTCAGGGGCATGACTATAGCATTTATGATTATAGTCAATACGCCGGGTACGTGGAGTCATGTTTTCGCACCGCTCAGGCATGCCCCATGGCATGGATGCACTCCCACGGATCTTGTTTTTCCATCCTTCCTTTTTATTGCGGGTGTCGCAATTTATTATTCACTCAAAAAATACAACTTTGAGTTTTCCGGGCCATCACTCTTTCGCATTCTGAGGAGAGTGGCGCTGATTTTTGCCGCGGGTCTCTTTTTAAATATATTTCCTCATTTTGACCGTGACTACAGCACTCTGCGTATCATGGGAGTCCTGCAGCGTATTGCCCTGGCATATGGGTTGGGGGCAATCATTGTTCTGCTCGTAAAACGAAATTATATCTGGGTGGCAACAGCAATCATACTGCTGGGATACTGGGCTCTCATGTATTTCCTTGGGGGCAGCGATCCCTATAGCCTTGAAGGCAACCTGGCTGTCAGGGTTGATACTGCGATCATTGGTGCCAACCACCTGTACAAAGGATTCGGAATACCTTTTGATCCGGAAGGACTCCTGAGTACTATTCCTGCCGTAGGTACTGTGCTTCTGGGGTTCATGGCAGGAAATCTCATCGGCAGCTTCGGAACATCATGGAAGACTGTAGGGTACCTGGCAGTCATCGGAGCAGCGCTTGTTGCAGTAGGGCTTATCTGGGGAGAATTTTTTCCTATCAACAAGCCTATCTGGACAAGCTCTTACGTTCTCTTTGCAGGCGGGATAGGCATGTTATTACTGTCATTGCTCTTCATGATAATTGATATATGGGGAGTCAAAGGCTGGACAGGGTTCTTTAATACCTTCGGCACTAACCCGATGTTTACATACGTGCTGGCCGGGATATGGACAAAAACAATGCTGGCAGTCAAAATAGGAGAGGTGACACTCTATAATTGGATATTCACTCATCTCTGCAGCCCGCTGTTTGCAGAACAGAAAATAGCAAGCCTCATGTTTGCCCTGATGCAGGTGTTGCTGATATGGGTGTTCGGATATATTCTCTACCGTAAAAAAATAATCATCAGGTTCTGAGATGGACATAAGAGCAATAGTTGAGGCTGAGTATATAAAATGGAAAGGCAGGAATCCTGAGTCAATGACCCGACTGCCGCAGTCGGGCTCAGACAGGGTGTACTTCAGGCTTGTTGACAGGGGAGATCATCTTATAGGAGCCTATAACCCCGGCAGGGAGGAGAATGATGCATTTGTCGGATTCTCAAATCATTTCAGGTCAAAAGGCCTGCCTGTTCCGGAGATAAATGTTTATTACCCTGATGAGAAAGTCTATTTCCTTGAGGACCTGGGAGACATAAATCTTTTCACCTGGCTGGCTTTACGCTCTGACAATGAGAGATTTAACAGTGAGACCGAATCCCTTTTCCTGACCATTGCTGCTGACCTCGTCAGGATACAGACGGAGGGCATCAAAGGCCTGGATCTGAAACTGTGCTACCCCCATAGAAGCTTTGACAGGCAGAGCATCGTATGGGACATGAACTATTATAAATACATGTTCCTGAAACTTATTGCCGCACCGTTTAATGAGACAAGGCTTGAGCGTGATTTTGAGACACTCACGCGTTTTCTGCTCGATGCAGGACAGGAGTATTTTCTTTTCCGCGATTTTCAGACTGCCAACATTATGATCCGCGAGGGAAAGCCGTGGTATATAGATTACCAGGGCGGTCGTCTGGGAGCTCCCCAATATGATATAGCCTCACTTGTATATGATGCCAAAGCGTTTATCCCTGAAAA
>DATKUS010000136.1:0-8076 GCA_035530535.1 Bacteroidales bacterium | reverse complement strand
TCGGTGCTCTTGCCTATGCTTTTTCGGACACTTTCTGGTTCTCAGCTGTTGAGGGAGAGGTGTACGGCACAAGCTCCCTCTTTACCGCGGCAGTGTTTTGGGCTATGCTTCGCTGGTATGACGAGGCTGACGATCCGCATGCAAACCGGTGGATAATCCTGATAGCATATCTTATGGGCCTTTCCATAGGAGTACACCTGCTTAACCTGCTCACGCTCCCTGTACTCGTGCTGGTTTATTATTACAGGAAGTACACCATGTCAACCGCTGGAGTTATTAAGGCTGTGCTCTTATCATTTGCCATTCTCGGAATTCTAAACTTTCTATTCATTCCCGGGGTTGCCGATGTTGCCGGCTGGTTTGAGCTTTTCTTCGTCAACACCTTAGGGCTTCCCTTCAACACCGGTCTTTCTGTTTACCTTATCCTGCTTGTAGGTCTTATCATTTTCGGCATCAGGTACTCACTCCATAAAAGCAAATTTCTCCTTAACCATATTCTTACGGTGATAGCGGTCATTATACTCGGATATTCTTCATTTGCACTTATCATTATAAGGGCAAATGCCCATCCGCCAATGGATCAGAATGACCCTTCCGACGTCTTCTCATTTATATATTATATAAACCGGACTCAGTATGGCAGCACACCTCTTATATACGGTCAGTATTACTCAGCTCCGGCTGTCAGCGTAAAAGATAAAGTTGCCGGCTACAATAAAGAAAATGGGAAATATATCCCTTATCATTATCCTGAGTATAAATATGATAAGAGATTCATGACTCTATTCCCCAGGATGTACAGTTCTGATCCTGCACACATAAGCCAGTACGAGTACTGGGGTAAGATCCGGGGCAGAAAAATCACTGTTCAGGCTGGCCGGGAGAGTGAACAGCTGGCACTCCCCACCTTTGGGGAGAATCTCCGGTTCTTCTTCAGGTACCAGGTGGGTGTGATGTACATGAGGTACTTCATGTGGAATTTCGTGGGCCGGCAGAATGATAATCAGGCTAACGGCAATGTGATGGATGGTAACTGGTTGTCAGGAATACCCTTTATTGATAATCCAAGACTCGGAGACCAGTCGCTTCTGCCTGCAGCGACAAGAAACAATCCTGCCCGAAACACCTATTTCTTTCTGCCTTTCCTGGCAGGCCTGGCAGGGCTCTTCTGGCAATACAAACGTGACAGGAAGGGATTCTCGCTGGTAGGATTGTTTTTTATTATGACAGGCCTGGCAATACTCGTATATCTGAATCAGTATCCGAACCAGCCCAGAGAAAGAGACTATGCCTATGCAGGTTCATTTTATGCATTTACCATCTGGATAGGTATGGGTGTTATGATGATCTATGACCTGCTGAAAAAATATGTCAATGAACGTCTGGCAGCCGTAGCCCCTGCAGCAGTGCTGCTGGCGGCCGTGCCGCTGCTGATGATCGCACGCAACTGGGATGATCATGACAGGTCAGGAAGGTACACTGCCAGGGACATATCTTCAAACTACCTCAGCTCATGTGATGAGAATGCCATGCTGCTGACATACGGTGACAATGACTCATTCCCCCTGTGGTACATTCAGGATGTTGAAGGCTTCAGGACAGATGTACGCGTTGCAAACCTCAGCTATCTGCAGAGCGGCTTTTATATCGAATCCATGAGCCGCAAGGCTTTTAAGTCAGATCCGCTTCCATTTACCCTTGGATTCGAAAAGTATGAGGAGGGCCAGCGCGTTCAGCTGCCCGTGGAAGACCTTGTAAAAGAACCGTATAACCTGAAGAAAGTCGTGGAGTTCACCGGTTCTGATGATCCGAAGGCCAAAGTTGACCTTTCAGGAAAGGGAGATTTCTACAATTTCATACCCGTAAAACAGTTTATTGTTGACGTTGATTCTGCTGATGTGCTTAGAAAGGGAGCAGTCAGACCTTATCACGCAGACAGGATACTGCATCCCATGATCTGGACCTTCAAGGGGTCAATGGCTTCAAAGGATGACCTTGCCCTGATGGATATTATGGCCGGCAATAACTGGCAACGTCCGCTCTATTATGCTGTTACGGTGACAAGTTCTAAATATATCGGTCTTGAAAACTACTTTGTTCTGGAAGGAATGGCATTCAGGGTAAGTCCCATCGCCATTGACAAACCCGCTCCCGGAGAAACAGGAATGGTTGATAATGATGAGATGTATGAGAAAATGATGAACAGGTTCAGGTGGGGTAATGCCGATGACCCGAATGTATATCTTGATGAAAACAACCGCAGATTGTTTGATGTATTCAGGAGGCAGTTCGGCCGTCTGTCAAAATCGTTGGCTGCTGAAGGAGACACACTCAGGGCTGTTGCAGCAGTACAGAAGGGACTTTCAATAGTTCCTCCTTCCAAAATGCCATATGACTACTACAGCCTGGATCTCGCTGAGGGCCTGTTAATGTCGGGAAGAGTAAATGATGCAGAAGAGCTTCTCGGGACAATCATTGACAATTCAGTTGGCACACTAAGCTTTATTGTGACTTTACCTGAAAAGAAAATGTTCGGTTTGGAATTCCAGGCCGGAGTGTCTCTGCAGGCTATCTATGAAGTATATAACCTGGCATCAGCCGCCGGTCTCATTCCGCTGTCTGAGAAAGCCGCCACTGAGCTCAACAGGTTCTATAATAAAGTGCCAGTGAGATGATAAGACAGTTCAGACAGCCATTCCCGGCCAGGATAATTTACCCTGATGCCCTTTTCAGGATCAGCGGGTCAGGCAGGAAGCTCTTCCTGACTTTTGATGACGGTCCTGACCCCTTGTCAACTCCCCTGATACTTGATATTCTGAGGAAAGAAAAGATCACTGCTACCTTTTTCTGTACAGGCAAGAAGGTGCTTGATTCGCCAGGGCTGTTTGCAAGCATAGCATCAGAAGGACATATCACGGGCAACCACGGCTACTCTCACCTGAACGGACTTACTACACCTGTAAGAGAGTATTGTTCTGATATTTTCAGGGGCAGGGATATAACATGCAGCAATCTTTTCAGACCTCCATATGGACGTCTGCGCCTCAGACAGTATAAAATACTTGAACGGTCAATGAGGATAATATTCTGGGATATAATGCCTTATGATTTTGACCTGAAATTGACACCTGAATCATCGCTGGCCATTCTCAGGCGAAACATCAGGCCGGGGTCTATAATTGTACTTCATGATACGGCAACTTCTCATTCTCTCTCCTTTCTTGAGAATTTTATAAGTTCTTCTCTTGAAAGCGGATATACATTCGCCCCGCTTGACGATTCTTTTCTGCACAAGTGAGATATTCCGTATGAAATATTATTTTTGAAAAGGGAACGAAATCTATTTGATGAATATTCTTATTCTGGGATCAGGGGGGCGTGAACACGCTATAACATGGAAACTGTCACACAGTGAAAAGCCTGTAAACATATTTGTTGCTCCCGGCAATCCCGGAACGGGTGAGATAGCAGTGAATCTGCCCATTGATCCACTGAACTTTGAAGCGGTAAAGAGCGCTGTGCTGTCGGAAGCCATTGAGATGGTGATAGTTGGCCCTGAGGCACCCCTTGTTGAGGGTATACGCGATTATTTCGAGGCTGATACTGAACTGATGCATGTTCCGGTCATCGGACCATGCAGAAAAGGTGCTATGCTTGAGGGCAGCAAGGATTTTGCAAAAGCCTTCATGATGCGTCATAATATACCTACGGCTGCTTATGAATCGTTTACCGCTGACCGCATCAACGAGGCAGCACTGTTTCTGAAAACACTTAAGCCCCCTTATGTGCTGAAGGCCGATGGGCTGGCTGCTGGAAAAGGCGTGCTTATCCTGAATGATTATGATGAAGCGGTGAGCGAGCTGAAAGCTATGCTGGCAGGACGTTTCGGATCTGCAGGCAATAAAGTTGTCATTGAAGAATTCCTCAGTGGGATAGAGCTTTCGGTATTTGCAATTACAGACGGAGCATCGTATAAGATCCTCCCTGAAGCAAAGGACTATAAGAGAATAGGGGAGGGCGATAATGGAAAGAATACAGGAGGCATGGGAGCAGTCTCTCCGGTTCCATTTGCCACACCTGCTTTTATGGGCAAGGTGGAGGAGAGGATTATCATTCCGACAATAGAAGGACTGAAGGCCGAGGGCATTGACTACCGTGGATTCATCTTCTTCGGTCTCATTAATGTTGACGGTGAGCCCTGGGTCATTGAATACAATGCCCGGATGGGTGATCCTGAAAGCGAGGTATTGATGCCGCGCATCGAGAGCGATATCCTTGAACTTTTCACTGGCGTGGCCGAACGCAGGCTAAGTGAAAGGTCATTAAAAATAAGCGATAAAACAGCCGTGACAGTGATGCTTGTATCTGCAGGTTACCCTGATGAATATAAGAAAGGATTAACAATATCCGGACTTGATGCTGTAACCGGAAGCACCGTATTTCATGCCGGCACGGGTATCTATGAAGGAAAACTGGTCACCAATGGTGGTCGTGTAATCGCTGTTACCTCCACCGGGGATGATATGGAGGAGGCTCTGGAGAAAAGTTACAGAAGTGCATCGGTCATTCACTTTGACGGGGTTTATCTAAGGAGAGACATAGGATTTGATCTGAGAAAAAAACTATAATGTTAATAAGGTTTTTCAGAGGCACGGGGTTTGGTCCGATTGTACTTATAGTACTTTTTACAGGTGCACTGTGGGCCGGGTACTTCATCACACCTCCTGTTGTCACCGGACCTGCTGGTGACAATATTATGCCATTATGGTCAGTGATACTTGATTCACTTAAAGGCTTTCCTGTTCTCTCCGTGGTCATCTCATTGATGTTGATGGTTTTGCTGCTTTTAATTATGATACGGTTCAATACGTCGGTATTCTTTATTAACAGGCGCACCTATCTCCCTGCCTTTGTTTATGTTCTTCTGTATTCAATCTTTCCGGGGCAAATGGTTCTAAATCCTGCTCTTCCGGCTGCAATACTTATAATGGTTGGGTTGTGGAGGATGGTTGAGGCTTATAGACACAGCGGCATTGCATATAATTTCTTTGATGCTGCCATGCTTATCTCTGCAGGAGGATTGTTTTATGCAGATGCAATCTGGTTCATCCTTCTTGCACTTATTGGTGCACTTTTACTGCGCTCACCAGATATAAGGGAGATAACTGTTACTCTTGCGGGTGCAATACTTCCCTGGGCCCTGTTTTACGCTATCTGGTACCTTACGGGTAAAGATCCCGGCGAACTGACAGGAATTATTTACAGCAGTCTGTTTGAAGAAGCACCGTCAGTTTACTGGAGCAGAACTTTAATAATCCTCCTGTTAGTTGTTGTCCTGAATTTTTTACTTGGAATGTTTACTCTCCTCCCGGAGATGTCATCAAAAAAAGTAAAATCCAGAAAGACTTTTTCAATGCTTATCTGGTTGCTGGTCATCAGCATAATAATTTACTTCGCCGTTCCTTCGGTTTCTGTTGAGATATTAGCCATTGCCGCCATCCCGACAGCCTACATAATAGCCAATTATTACTCATTTACGAGCCGTATAACAACTGCTGAAATCTTACTGTGGGTAATGGTGATAATGCTGGTAGTTTCGAGGGTCTGGCCTTACTGATCATTTGATCATAGAAACGACGCTTACCCCTGACCCCTGGGTTCCCTGATCAAATCCAAACCACAGTGTATAGAGGCCGGTTTTGTTGCAGATGAAATCAATGGAGCTGTATTTTTTGCCAGTACTTTTGTTAAGTGACGAGATAAGTTCTTTGCCCTGATCTAAGAGGGTAATAACCAGCTCTCCCTTTGATTCCTGAGAGTTACAGAGGGAGAACCTGTACTTCATGTTTTTCATGAGGTACATATTTGCCTTGTGAACAGGTATCGAAGAATTGTCAACGGCCTTCGGAAGTTGCACCCGGAAATCTTTCAGATAGGTTGTGTTTTCGGCTGCCGCCAGGACACACTTACTTACCAGATCATCAGATGCCGGCTGGCTCATTGTCATTACCGGTACAATAGTCAGGGCCAAAGCCAGAATGATAAACCTGTAACTCATTTTATATACCTGAAATTAATTTATTTCTCATTTCAAGCGACAGCTTAACAACTTCTGACAACTGTTCTTCTGTCATCTCAACATTGCTCTCTTCATGTTGTATCATGACCAGCCGTCCGTCCTGTTCAACCGTTTCCGGCTCTCCAAGCTTGTACGTAATGCGAATATCCCGGTAAGCAGCACTTATCTGTTCCATCATTTTGAAGAAGGAAGCATATTCGGCATTTGTTTCACTGTATGGCCTTAGCAACATCAACAGATCATTAAGGATGATCTTCTGCTCTCCTATCCTGTCCCTGAGCATCTTATCAGGGAATTTCAGGATAACCTGGGTGGCCAGATATTGCCCTTCTATCCACACTCCTGCTATCATCAGAGCTGAAACGGATCCACGGCCATTCTCCCGGAGGTACTCATCAATCTTATTGTACGAGTTTACAGAAAGAAACAACAGAGAATCAAGATTGCTACTGTTTATAGAGAGTCTCTTAAGCGTTTCAAAATCAAAATATTGTTCCACCCTCAGCCCGTCAGCCAGGTGTTTGATAGTTGAAAGAACCTCAACTGAATTGCCGGTCTTTTCATACATATTAAGGTACCCGAGATCTGCTCCGTAAATTCCAAGCATTACTGCCTTCTGAAAATTGGTTGTGAGCCTCTCCGCCTCCAGTGTAGACGCAAGGTACTCAGCTGAAAAAGGCACTTTCATTGCCTGGAGGAGGGCTGAAATCTCAACGGGTGATGACATGTTCTGAACAATATCCGCAACAGCCTCATCGCTGAGTTTCTCGGCTTCAGAAGCCGGTACTGAATCAGCTACAGGGAACTTAAGATTGCCCTGCCTTGTCATATTTTGCCGGCAGGAGCAGACCGTAATCAGCAGGAAGACTGCAACCAGCTTTGAAATAGTTCCTGTCATCAGGTATGGATCTTATTGTACAAAAGTAAGAAAATTGGCCAATTCACGTTATTTATTCATTTTTTTTGAGGTCTAATCCCCTCAAAAAAATCAATAATCTTTCTCAGCAATTCAAGGTAAAGCATTATGAAAAGTACAACAGTCGAAAGAAGCACAAGAATAATGTTGAAGGCAAATGTGCCTGTTGTCATACCAAGAAATTTCTTAACCGGGGCCATGAAATGGGTCCTGAAATTCAGTGGCCCTGAAGGTTCAGGGTCAAGATAAATCAGGTCAACATTCTGGATGAGCCTGTGTTTGTATTCCAATATCTTATTCTTTTCATAGAACTTCTTCATTATCTCTTCCAGCTTGTCATTGTGATAGCCATTGTATAGTGCAGAAAGAGCTTTCTTATTGTCACCAATATAATTGTCAAGCTGCTGGTCGGCATTATTGCTTTTGCTTATGAATTCCTTTTCTACATCCTCGATCCATAATGTCAGCCTTGTGCCAAGCGGCAATGAGAAGAGCTCAGCGGTAAGTGAGTCCTGCCCGGAAAAAGGAGGCAGAATGCCTGATGCTCCCAGACTTTTTATTTCATTTCTGACCAGCGGCAGAGTGCTTTCCTCATTGGAAACCCTGCCTTCCCATTTAACCCTTCCCATTGTTATCTCAAGCGCATCTTTGATTTTCGGGATCCGGTAAATTGTATTGAAATCTGACAGGCTTATCTGCTTCTTCAGATCATAAACGCGCTTCCCGTATTCGTTACCTGTAAACTGTTTCACCATTAGTGCTTCATATGTCCATCGGGTAGGCATTATTTCTGCCATGACAGGAACTTTGTCAACACTTCCTATCTGCCTGTTGAGCTTGTCAAATGGAAACATAGCCCCGCTAAGCACCATCATTGGTATCATCAGCAGTGGAATGACAATGTATATGGTGATGGGAGAATTAAAGGCTGAGGATATATTCAGGCCGATCATATTTGCGCAGAAAGCTGTTGTGAAAAGCGCTATCCAATATTCAGGGAAGAGACCCCTGATGTCAAGTATTGCATTGGCCACAATCAAAAAAAGAAAGGTCTGCAGTGCTGATATCGATATCAGCACTC
>DATKUS010000135.1:0-3957 GCA_035530535.1 Bacteroidales bacterium | reverse complement strand
AAACGATGAAGTCATGGAACTATTAACCAGGGTCGATGTGACATTGGCCCACTAAATATTCAAAGGGAGGTAATAAGATGAAGACAATAACCCAATATAGGGAAGATATCGCCAATTTAATGAAAAAACTCGGCGATATCGATGCGAAATGCATCGCAGAGAACCGGAATCCTGTCCAGGAGGAGTTGAAACTGAAAAATGAAATACTGGACAAGGTTCAGGAATATCGTGAGATCGTGGCTGCCATGGAGCGCCAGGAGAAAATGAATTCCGAGCTAGAGGCACCTGGTAATGCTCTGACAATTCCGGACACGGCAAAAATCGCGGTTGGTGCCGACCGGGCCGGAAAGGACAGGTTTAATAGCCTCGGTGAGCAACTTGCAGCCATTATCAATGCCGGACGTCCGGGTGGAACCGTTGACCCGAGATTAAGGATTCAGGCAGCGGCAACGGGTCTGGGAGAAAGCGTTCCAAGCGATGGCGGATTTCTGATCCAGCAGGATCATGCAAATCGGCTTTTTGAGGATCTTTTCGACAATGGCTTGATTGCAGGTGAATGTGAGAAAATTCCGATATCGGCTACCTCAAACGGAATCGTGCTCAATGGATATGACGAAACCTCAAGAGCATCCAGTATAGCCGGTGGGATCATTGTTTATCATGCTGATGAAGCCGAAGAAAAGCAGAAAAGTAAGCCAAAATTCCGAAGAGTCGAGTTGTCTTTGAAAAAGTTGATCGGGCTTTGCTACTTGACTGATGAGCTGATGATGGATGCACCTGCAATGGAAACCCGTGTCAGTTCAGCTTTTCAAGGAGCATTCAACTTTCAGGTTCAGGATGATCTCGTCAATGGAACGGGGGCAGGCATGGCGTTGGGTATCTTAAACGCCGGATGTCTCGTGTCAGTTGGCAAGGAAGCTGCTCAACCGGCGTCAACAATCATGGCTGAGAATATTGTCAATATGTATTCTCGTAGGTTTGCTGCACAGACTGGAAATTATAAGTGGTATTACAACCAGAACATTGAACCCCAACTTTTCACTATGAGCCTGGCAGTCGGCACGGGTGGAATTCCAATCTATATGCCTCCGGGTGGGTTGAGTGATGCTCCTTATGGGCGGTTGATGGGCTTACCCGCAATCGCCATTGAGCAGGCAGCTACCCTTGGGACTAAGGGAGATATCATCCTGGCAAATTTCAAGGATGGATACATCATGGCAGAAAAAGGCGGATTGAAACAGGATATGAGTATTCATGTCAGATTCCAGTATGATGAGACAGCCCTACGGTTTGTTTTGAGAATGGATGGGCAGCCTTGGAGGGCTTTACCTCTTACGCCCTATAAAGGCGGGGCAACGTCTACCCAGAGTCATTTCATCACCTTGGATGCCAGAGCATAACAATAAATTAGCCGGGGTTTCGGCCCCGGCTCATAAATAAGGAGGATTTAATTATGGGAGCAAGAGGATTTAACATAGTTGAAGAAGGTCAGATCGTGACCTTATATGTCCCGGCTGAATTTCAGGGAATATATGCCGGTGCTGATAGTATCGTAATCGTTCATATGGAAAACTATTCACATGCGACGATCATATACAGTATCGGTGTGAATCCATTGGCTGCCGGGGTCGTTACCATCGAATCGTGTGATGATCTGGTGCCAACTACGCCAACCGAGATCATGTTTCCGTATTATCGATACGAAACATCGCAGTCATTGGCGAATGGTGATGTTCCGGGTGCCTTAACATGGACCGCAACGGCAGCTGCCGGCCTCATTCCTGTTGCAGGTGCTGTGCCACAAATGTATGTCATCGAGCTTGACGCATCAATGTTGGTTGATGGTCATGTCGGATTCAGAATGTGTGTTGTCAATCCCGGAGGGGCATCAACCGGGTCTGCTATTGCGATTTTGAGTGGTGCCAGGTATGCGAAATCGAGCACCAGTCAAATGACAGTTTATTAAAACACCGGGGCGGCCTGGAATATGGCCGCCTCATTTAAGGAGGCTAATATGTCCTTATATGGTGATGACATTGCCAAAGTTCATATAATTGCTAATGAAGAGATTGCTTCAGCGAACAACGGTCTGAAAGCAACAATAAAAGAACTTGAAGAGAAATTGCGACTGGAAATTGAAGGTTCCAAGTCTGAGATGCACTCCATGCAGGAGGAATTGAAGGGGTTGAAAAAAAGGCTGGAGAAAATAGAGGAACCGGAAAAGCCAAAGGTCAAAGATTTCTCTAAAAAGTAGGAGGTAGGATAATGCGAAAGTATAGTCCATCAACGAGAAAACGGATGGGTGATCTTGCACATGGTATGCGAATACAAACATCAGTTGTTGCTAACGCCACATATCTCGATCAAGTGCAATATGAGATATTTAATGTTTACGGACGGATTTTAGTCAAGCAACTATATTGTGAAGCAATTACAGTATTCGGCGCACAAGGAACGACTCTGCTTTTCAATGCTACTTTTACGGTTCCGGCCGTAGCTGTTCAACCAATGACCGGAGCAAGTGCAGCCCTGACTTCTTTAGCACAGGGCAATAGAGCTGTTTATGTGGGTGGTGCAGTTGCAAGTGCTCCAGTTATCACTGGTGGCGGTGGTGTTTCAGATGTGATTTGTCAAGATCCGCAGATAATCGGATCAGCCACAATCGCAGGTGTTATGGGCGTTGGAACCATTGGAATATTAACAGCAGCAGCAAGTCAATTAAGCGGGACATGCCAATTTGTTATGTATTGGGCACCCATGGAAGACGGGTCATATGTGACCGCTATATTGTAAGGAAGGAGGTCTAAAATGGGATATGAACATTATGAACCAGACACAAGGGAAGAAATTGGTAACCAAGTCCTCGGTTTCCGGGTTGATACTGGAGTTCTCGCCAATTTGACTTATTGGCATCAGGACCAATGGGAGCTTTTTAATGTTTATGGTGTCATCAAAGTCAATTATTTATTTGCTGAATCTCTTGTTATTGATGGGGCACCAGGAGCAACGCTCTTGCAACTCAACTTTACATCGACTGTACCAGCCATTGGTGTCCAGGTGATAAGCGGAGTTTCCCTAACACTGGCTACATTGGTGGTGGGAGGTAGAGTTAGATGGATAGGCACTGGGATTGCATCTGTGCCTCTCCTCACAGGAACAGCGTGCATCACGCCTGGCGATGCCGTACTCTCGATGATAATCGGTACAGAGGGCGGGACTGGCACAATCGGAATGGTTACAACTGTTGCAGATGCAACAAGTGGAAGCCATCAATGGTCAATTTTTTACGAGCCCATGTCTGATGGCGCTTATGTCACGAACGTGATTTAAGGGAGGTTGCCATGGCATATAAACGGATTCAAACGATTGGCCGATATGAAGGAGTGTCAACTGACACTAAGCCGACAACAAATATCAAGGACGGCTCGCAACTCCATGAACGGGATACCGGGAAAAGGTTTTTATGGGATGGCTTTAATTGGAAAGAGGATGTCAGCGGGCCGATAAGTGAGGCAACCTTCAATGATGCTCATTCAGCGGCTCGGCGAATTGCAGAGGATGACAGCCCCGGGAACAAGGTCGAATTTTACCCGGACTCGGGGCATTACAATTTTATTGAACGAAGATAGGAGGAAAAACAATGTTGAATGAAAAAAAGACAGGCCCCGTTGCTAGTTCAGATGGTGCGGTGAACCCTGCACGAATTGATAGACAAGGGGCATCGGTAGTTACAGAAGCCCATGGTGAATACAATGAGGCTACGGTAAGGGATAACGTGTTTATTGCCGCGACTCAGGCGGAAGATACATGGACGGTTGCGCTGGCTGCTGCCTATACGGGTTTAATTGTTTCAAACCCTGCAGGAAGCAACAAAAATCTCTCGATTCTGAAAGCTGGAATGAACATCACGACTGCACCAGTAGGCATAGCATCAATCCATTTAGCCGGAGGATATGC
>DATKUS010000134.1:0-7733 GCA_035530535.1 Bacteroidales bacterium | reverse complement strand
ATCCTCCCCGAAGTTATAGGGTTCGGGCAGCGTAAAATACTCCACCCCATACATATGGTTGAAGCGTTTTGCAAATTTGCGGGCCATCTCAAGATTCTGTTCCTGGTCCTTCCCCACCGGCACCTTATGAGCCCTGTGAATGATTATGTCAGCAGCCATCAGCACCGGATAGGTCAAAAGCCCGGCATTAATGTTGTCAGGCTGCTTCCGAACCTTCTCCTTGAATGAGGCAGTGCGCTCAAGCTCTCCGACATAGGCATTCATATTCAACAGGAGGTACAACTCAGTCACCTCGGGGACATCACTCTGAACATAGATAGTTGCCTTCTCAGGATCTATTCCGCAGGCAAGGTACTCGGCAAGAACCTGCCTGATATTGCCGTGAAGATCATCAGGATGGGGATGGGTTGTCAGCGAATGATAGTCTGCCACAAAGAAATAACAATGGTTCTCATCCTGCATCCTGAGAAAGTTCCTGAGTGCACCGAAATAGTTGCCCAAATGAAGATTTCCCGTTGACCGTATTCCGCTTACTACTGTATCCATCTTTGGTTTAAATGTAAGCCACAAAAATAGGGATAAATAACGAATTTCCCCCTAACCCCTCATGATACCCGGTAAAGCTACCCGTACCTTCCTGCTGAAACTATTTTTTGTACTTTTACGGTGAAAATCTCATACGATGGAATCAACAAGGCAAAAGAAAGTTGCGAGGCTGATACAAAAAGAACTCGCCGAGATATTGCTGCATCATACCGGTGAGCTTGCTCCTGGCAGAATAGTATCCGTGACCACGGTCCGCATCAGCCCCGACCTGGCACTGGCAAAAACATATATAAGCATATTCCCCTCTGAAAAATCACAGGAGACACTGGAAAATATCCAGAGTCATGTTCCAAGGTTAAGATTTGAACTCGGCCAGAAAGTGCGCAACCAGCTGCGCATCATCCCGGAGCTGGCTTTTTTTATCGATGACAGTAATGACTATATTGACAAAATAAATAACCTTCTCAAAGAATAGGCTGGATGCATTATGACCCTATAAAAGAGCTTCTGGGACGATTGTTCAACCTTCATCCTCTTCTGAGAAGGGTATTCTACTCGAAGCTCAACATCCTGTTACTTCGGTCATGGCATGTCAGAAAGGCCCTGAAAGAGACGGGCGCCACCATGCCTGTCTCAGCCACGGTTCTGGATGCAGGTATGGGCTTCGGACAATATTCCTTCTGGATGACAAAAAGATTTCCCGGGTGGAAGATCACTGCTGCAGATATAAAAAGCGAACAGGTGGCCGACTGTAATGCATTCTTCGCAAAGACAGGCGTTGCTGACAGGATAGAAGCAGTTGAAGCCGACCTTGTAACATGGAATAGGAATGAAAAATATGACCTCATTCTTTGTGTTGATGTTATGGAACACATCGAGGAAGACAGGAGTGTCTTTTCCAACTTCTTCAATGCCCTGAATAGGGGAGGCCGTGTGATCATCTCAACCCCTTCTGACAGGGGAGGATCTGATGTTCACGGCGAGAACAAAGAATCATTCATTGGTGAACATGTGCGCGACGGGTACGGGACCGAAGAAATAACTGCAAAGCTTAAGGATGCAGGATTCGGTTCAGTGACAGCATCATATACATACGGCAGGCCCGGCAGCATCGCCTGGAGGCTTTCTATGAAGTACCCTGTGACAATGCTTTCAATGTCAAAACTGTTCTTCATTTTGCTGCCTTTCTGGTATCTTGCAATCATGCCGTTTTGCCTCGCCCTTAACTTCATGGATCTGAGAATAAAACACAAAGAGGGTACAGGACTGCTTGTAAGAGCTGAAAAATAGCCTATGAAGATCTCACTTTACATAGCAAAGAGGTACCTGTTCGCAAAAAAGTCGCGTAATGCTATTAACGTCATTTCCGCAATATCTGTCGCCGGCGTAACCGTTGGCACCATGGCCCTGATAACTATACTGTCCGTTTTCAATGGTCTTGAGGAGATGGTGAAGGGCATCTTCAATACTTCGGATCCGGAGCTGCGCATTTCACCTGTTCACGGAAAAGTTTTCGTGCCTGACAGCACAGCCCTAACCCGCCTGTCAGCTATCAGCGGGGTGGAAGTGTGGGCCGAGACTCTTGAGGAGAATGCGCTTCTGAGGTATGAAGACCAGCAGTATATTGCAACCATTAAAGGTGTCGGTCCCGAGTACCGTGATGTGACAGACCTCGATACGGCTATGTGGGACGGGGACTTCATCCTCAGAGCCGATAACGGCCGTCCTTATGCCGTGGCAGGCCTCGGAGTGGCAAACCACCTGGGGATGAGGCTTAACTTCGTGGCACCGCTGGCAATATATATTCCTGACCGGACAGCACATCTTACTCTTAATCCTGATAATGCCTTTACACGCAGATATATATTCCTCTCAGGTATCTTTGCAGTGGAACAGGAATTCGACTCAAAGTACGTTTTCATGCCCCTTGATTTTGTCAGGGAGCTGCTTGATTATACTGATGAAACAAGTTCAATAGAATTGAAACTTATCCCTGGCGCTGATCTCAAAAGGACACAGAAAGCTGTCAGGGAGGTTATGGGCAAAGAGTTCCTCGTACAAAACCGTTATGAGCAGCAGGAGATATTTTATAAGGTGATGAAGGCTGAAAGGCTCGCCATCTTTGTCATCCTGACCTTTATCCTGATAATTGCCTCATTTAATATCATCGGTTCACTGACAATGCTGATTATTGAGAAAGAGCGTGATATCAGCATCCTGAAAAGCCTCGGAGCCAATAACTCGCTTATCCGCCGGATCTTCATCTATGAGGGATGGATGATATCATTCATCGGTACCTGCCTGGGGCTGGCAGCAGGATTTCTTCTGTGTGCCGCCCAGCAACAGTTCGGCATTGTAAAACTGGCAGGAGAATCATTACTCGTGGATTCATATCCGGTAAGAATGGTTCTCTCCGATTTCATTATTGTTGCCACAACAGTAATGGCAATAGGATACTGGGCTGCCTGGTATCCCGTTCATTACCTGTCACGCAGGTATCTTGCAGAAAACAAAAAAGATCAGAAATAATGGGAAAATGGATAGCCCCGGCGTTGTTCCTAATTCTTGCAGTCACAGCCTGCGGACCCGATACTGCGAAGAAACCGGGCAAAGAGCTGATTATACCCGATGATAAACTGGTGGCGGTCCTCACTGACACTTACCTGGCAGGAGGCATCCTTGATGTTCCCGTGGTGAGGAAAGAATGGGGTGACCGTGATTCAATAAGAAACTATATTGATGTCATTGAAAACCATGGGTTTACCTATGAGCAAATGAAGGCCACTATGCAGTATTATTTTACTGCCAAGCCTAAAAAGATGGCCAGAATTTATGACAGGGTAACAGGCAATCTCCTGGAGCTTGAAGTACTGGTAGAGAGCCAGGATCAGCCTAAACAGGATAACAACAGTGAGAACTTATGGATGGGAAAATATACCTACTCCCTGCCTGAAGATTTCACCAAAGACCCCATATGGTTTGACGTACCTGTGGATATGCCAGGCACCTATGTTTTAAAGGCTGATATACAGGTCTATTCAGACGATAAAAGTCTTGACCCGAGGGTAACGGTTTTTTTCAGTTCCACTGACAGCCTGGGAGCGGAAATACGTGATTTCTGGGATGAGGTGAAGCTTACCAGGAACGGTAAGATACAGAATGTAGAGATACGCAAGGATCTTGAGTCCCATGATATGGTGCATATCAAGGGATGGCTCCTGAACCATACCAGTCAGCAGGGCGCGTGGGAAAAGCATGCCCGTATACAGAATGTAAGCCTCAGGCTTGAGAAAGAGATCCAGGCGCCGGAGTGATGAGGAGAATATCGGCTCAGTATATTTTTACCTCTGCCGGCGAGCCTCTCAAACGGGGAGTGGTGACGGTGGCCGATGATAACTCGGTGGTCTCCGTGGAAGATACTGGTGGCAGTCTTACTGAAAGCTCCTCGGTTGAGTTTTACAATGGCATAATCATCCCCGGCCTGGTAAACTGCCATTGCCATCTTGAGCTCTCTCACATGCATAATGCAGTACCCGGGGGCGGCGGACTGGGTGATTTCATCAGGGCTGTCAGGGAGACAAGGGCAGCATCGGATGAAGAGATACAGGCGGCAGCGCAAGAAGCTGATAGTGAAATGTTTCTGGCTGGCATCATGGCATGCGGCGACATCAGCAATAACTCTCTTACCTTTGATATAAAGAGTAAGAGCAGGATTGCATATACAACTTTTATTGAGGTTTTCGGTGTTGACACCCTGAAGGCTCAGAAGCGTATTGAAGATGCGGAAGTGGTGGCGGCGGCGGCGGCGGCGGCGGGGCTGCGCCATCATATCACCCCGCATGCAGTCTACTCAGTGTCACGAAGCCTCTTCACCCTGCTGCTGCAGCATATCAGCCCCGCCTCTCTCACCTCGCTCCACTTCCTTGAGTCTGCCGATGAGCGCGAAGCGTTAAGCCGCCGCCGCGGCCGCATCATGGATTCGTATAGATCTCTCGGCATTGGCCCTGAGAATATTGATACCCCCACAGACCACATCACAACAGCACTTACACTCGCAGCCCGCACCGGACACCTGATCACGGTTCATAATACCTGCATAGAGGCTGAAGAAGTATCCGCACTGAATGCATCAGGCAACGTATGGTTCTGCCTCTGCCCTTCATCGAACCTCCATATCTCCGGTGCAATGCCTCCTGTAAGACTTCTCCTGGCAGCCACGGAACATATTGTGACAGGCACTGACAGCCTCGCCTCCTCCGGGCAGCTCAGCATACTATCTGAGATGCGACTCCTGCAGGAAAATTTTCCGGATGTCCCTCTTGACGAGATAATACGCTGGGGAACTGTAAACGGTGCCAGGGCTCTGCAGATGCATGATACTCTTGGCTCAATAGAGCCAGGTAAAAAACCGGGATTACTCCTTATCGACGATATGGACCTGGCAGAAATGCTTCTACTGCCGCAAAGCAGGGTGAGGAGATTATTGTAAATTTACTGCCTGAAATAAGGATCCTGATGTCAACATTCCTTTTTGACAGTATCATCTTTGGCCCTGTGCGCAGCCGCCGGCTCGGTGTCTCCCTGGGAATAAACCTGCTGCCATGCGACCGTAAGGTATGCAGCTTTGACTGCATCTATTGCGAATGCGGCTGGACCCCTCACGGTAGAAGCATCAATTCTCCCCTTCCCTCCCGCACTGACGTCCGCGAAGAACTACGCACCGTGCTCACCGCAATGAGAACAGCCGGCGAAAAGCCTGATGTGATAACCTATGCCGGCAACGGTGAACCGACAATGCACCCTGACTTTGCAGGCATAATTGATGATTCTGTAACTCTCAGGAATGAATTCTTTCCGGAGGCAAAAATATCAGTTCTCTCAAATGCTTCAGGAATACACCGTAAAAGTGTCCGCGAAGCGCTGATGAAGGTCGATATGAATATCCTGAAGCTCGATTCCGCCTTCCTGTCAACCGTTGCCACCCTTAACCGTCCACGAAAGTCATATGATCTCGCCAAAGTAATTGAGAGCATGAAACTCTTCAACGGCAAATTTATCATCCAGACACTATTTGTCAGGGGCGAACACGAAGGAAAAACCGTTGACAACTCTGCCCCTGAAGAGGTGGAGGCATGGCTTGAAATAGTAAGAACACTGAATCCTGAATCAGTCATGATCTATACCATCGAACGTGATACCCCCCTGGGAAAAAAGCTTCACAAAGTGCCCCTGGCTGATCTGAAAGTCATAGCAGCACGGGTGGAAGCTGCAGGCATCAGGACATCCGTTTCAGGCTGAGGCAGATGAAACCTGAGAAGATACTTATCAGTCCCCTTAACTGGGGCTTTGGTCATGCCGGGCGCATGATCCCCCTGGCACTGGCACTCCGTGAAAGAGGTCATGAAATAGTATTCTGTGCACACAGAGATGTCATCCCCATGCTGACCCGTGAGTTACCGGGTATAAGTATCATCGCGATACCGGGCTTGCACATAATATACTTCCGGAAAATCCCCCTGTGGTTCTGTGTACTGTTACACCTGCCGCATATTATTGCTGTTTCAGTAAGGGAGCACTTTGCACTTCAGCGCCTGGCGGCAGAACTGCACCCTGATATTATCATTTCGGACAACAGGTTTGGTTTTTATCATAAAGACATTTTTTCCGTCTATGTGACTCATATGATCCGTATACCGTTCCCTCCTGCATTCCGTTTTCTCGAACCTGCCGGGATATGGCTGCACAGAAAGGTCATTGAAAAATTCAACCTCTGTCTCATACCCGATTTCCCCGGTGACATAAACCTTTCGGGCAGGCTTTCACATGGCATTAAGCTTCCGCGAAATACAACCTGGTCCGGTCCGCTTTCAAGATTTGAAAGCTCAGCGGGAAACGCAGTGGCGATGAACATCCCCTATCCTTACCGTTGTCTTGTCCTCTCCGGACCGGAGCCTCAGCGTTCAATACTGAAGGGAAAAGTCACCGATGCTGCTGATGACATGCACCTTGTGATACTGGAAGGTGCCGGGGAACATAATTCAATCGCCCACCGTAACAATGTCACTGTAGTATCCAATCCGGACACCCGTACAATGAAAACGATAATCTCCGGCAGTGCAGCGGTTATATGCCGGTCAGGATATACAACTGTCATGGAACTTGCCTCATTGCATCAAACAGCCATAATTATCCCTACACCGGGTCAGCCGGAGCAGGAATATCTGGGTGAGCATCTGGGTAAAATATGGGGATTTATGACATTAAACCAGGGGGAGATCGCCACAATAAAAGACATTAAGTCTGGACCTTACACAGAAGCCATGCCCTGCTTTCCTGAAAGCGACAAGATCCTTGCCGCAGCGCTTGACCTGTTAACTGAGAAGGAAAAATAAAGACAACGCCACTACCGCAGTACCTGTCAGCAGCCCGTACCACACTTCTTCAGGCTTATGCTTTTCCAGGCTGAGCCTTGATGTCAGCACTGCCCCCGCAATCAGCAACAGGGTGACAACATGACCCATTGATACTATTTTAAACTGGATGGTCAGGAAACCGGTCAGGGCTAAAAGCCCTCCGATACCTGCAGCATGAAGTGAAAGTTTGTAAAAGCTTGTAATGATGAGCGATACAAGGGCCACGGCAGCTACTGAGACAAAATAGGCCTTGAAAAGAGTGGGTACCGGAACCTTTACAAGCAGCATGGCGGTGATGACGTACATCACCAGTGCGAATGACAGTAGAATGATTCTTTCCCTGCGTTCATCAGCATACATGGATTTAATTACTCCTCTGGAGTAAAGTATGGCCGTAACCGATAAGGGAAGTATGACATTATTTGCGATCACCATCATGAAGATCACCTTCTTCATGTTGAGTGGAATATATGAAAGCAGCGTGGGGGTGCTGTATATAATAAGGAGTCCGTACAGAGGTATGAATACAGGATGAAACAATACTGAGATAAACGCAGCAACCATTTGCGACGGAGATCTTTTAACGGTGATCATCTTATCTCCTTCCTCATCCTTGCCACGGGGATGTTCAGCTGTTCACGGTACTTGGCCACCGTTCGCCTGGCTATCTGGTAACCTTTTTCCTGGAGGATATCTGTCAGCCTCTCATCAGTCAACGGTTTGCGTTTGTCCTCACTGCCAAGGCACTCCTGCAGTATCCGCTTTATCTCCCGT
>DATKUS010000133.1:0-5135 GCA_035530535.1 Bacteroidales bacterium | reverse complement strand
CTCTCGAAGGGAACTGACAATGAGAAGAAAGCAAAGTGGGAGGAGCAGTGCCTGCGTTTTATAAAAGCGACAGACAGCAATGAAGTAAGAGGTTTTTTCCTGAGACAGCTGAATCTGATAGGATCTGATACCGCTCTTGAGGCAGTGAGGCAATATGTTAATAATGAAGTTATTTGCAGTGATGCAGTAATGGCCCTGGAGGCTGTCGGAACAGTCAAGGCACAGGAGCTTCTGGCCTCTTCTCTGGCTGCCGAGACCTGTCCATGCGCTTCACAAATTATGGATGTACTTGCAGGCAAGAGGTATTCTCCTGCCTTAAAGAGTTATATCAGCTGGTATGAAAAGGGATCACCGGCGGAGAGATCTGCTGCCCTCTATGCGCTTTCAAACAGCGGAGACAGTGAATCCCTGCCGGTGCTTATGAAAGCCGCTGAGAATGCAGGGTACAGGTGGGAACCTACAGGATCAGTATCGGCCCTGCTTCTCTATGCCCGGCAAACGGGACTCGCCGGTGATGTGAGGACGATGGAGAAAATTACAAACCTGGTAATTTCTAAGAGCAATACCACTGAGACCGCCAACCAGAGGCTTGCGGCCATGAGTGTCATAGTTGCCGTGAAAGGCGAAGATGCTCTTTCCCTGTTACTTGATGCCATTGATGATCCTGACATAGCCATCCGCGGTGGAGTTATCAGACTCGCGAGCCAGATGCCGGGCGAGAATGCCACAAAAAAATGGATAAACAGGTATGGCAAGGTTCGCCCTGAAGCTAAGCCTGAGATACTCTTTATGCTTGGAGAAAGGGGAGATGCCATGGCTGTTCCTCTTTTGCACAAAGCACTGGATGACCGCTCATCTGACATATCTGCCGAGGCCGTCTCAGCCCTTGCCAAAATAGAGGGCACAAGGGCAGTGGATCCTCTGCTGGCCTGGATAATGAAGTATGATTCAGAAGAAGGACACTGGGCTGCCGCCAACTCACTCATGACTATCCTGGACAAGACAAATATCGGTAAGGTTGCTGCCAGGCTCCCTGCATCAAAGGGCCATTCAACAGTAACGCTAATCTGGCTCCTTGGCTGGTCGGGCAACCAGGATTATTTCAAAACCATAGTACCGTATTGTGAAAGTGATGATATAGGAGTAAGAGCTGCGGCTCTGACAGCCCTGAAAAATGTTGCAGGATATGGTGACCAGGAGACCCTGATCAGGATGCTTGAAAAGACTTCGGAGAGACCGGAGATCAACGAACTCAGTAATGCCATAACTGCTGCTGCATTACGTGGCAGTGACCTTGCCGGCAGATCAAACGTGATACTGGCAGCCCTTGATAATGGTGCTGACAGGCAGAAACTCATTCCTGTTCTTGCTGTGACAGCAGGAGAGAAAGCCCTGGAAAGAGTGGCAAAGGAATTTGAAGGAGGAACTGCTGAGATCCGCGATGTGTGCTTTGATGCACTGTCACACTGGTCCAACGCGTCTGCCGCTTCAGCTCTTTATGATATATGTGCCTCAGGCAACAAGACCTTTGAGAGGCCTGCCTTTGATGCCTACCTGATGATGGTCTCATCAGCAGATATTACGCCTGAACGCAAGATACTGCTCCTGAAAAAGATAGCCCCCCTGGCGATGGCCCCTGATGCCCGCATCGAAATGCTTGATCTTGCTGGTGCACTGGAGATCCAGCCTGCAGTGTTCTTTGTCTCCGGGTATCTCCCGGATATTTCTGAAGAGGTAAGGAAAGCTGCTGAACAGACAATGATAGCACTCAATCTTCCCGGTGCAGAAGAATATGTCTCACTGTTCAATGGTAAAGACCTCTCCGGATGGAAGGGACTAGTAGGAGACCCTGTTACGAGGGCTGCAATGAAGCCGTCAGAGCTTGCTGCACATCAGAAGCAGGCAGATATTCGGATGACCGATAACTGGAGCGTCAGGGACGGCATGATCTGTTTCAGCGGCGCCGGAGCCAACATGTGCACCGTGAAAGATTATGATGATATTGAATTGTATGTCGACTGGCGAATAACAAAGAAAGGTGATAGCGGTATTTATCTCCGGGGATCGCCGCAGGTTCAGATATGGGACACTTCGAGAACAGAGGTGGGGGCGCAGGTTGGATCCGGCGGACTCTATAACAACCAGCTGAATCCTTCAAAACCTTTGAAAGTGGCTGATAACCCTGTCGGTGAATGGAACACATTCCGCATTCTTATGACCGGTGAAAAGGTCTCAGTATGGCTCAACGGGGAGCTCGTAACAGACAATGTCACTCTTGAGAACTACTGGAACCGGACACTGCCGATATTCGATAAGGGTCCGGTAGAACTGCAGGCACATGGCACTGATTTGGTTTTCAGGGATATATGGATAAGGGAGTTAAACAGACCTGAATATGATCTCACCGATGAGGAAAAGGCTGAAGGCTTTGTTTCACTGTTTAACGGACACAACCTTGACGGATGGGTGGGAGACAAAAGGACCTACAGGGTGGAAGACGGGATTTTAATGACAGTACCTGATATTCTCAAGGGAGGGAATATTTATACTGAGAAGGAGTATGATGATTTTATTATTCGTTTTGATTTCCTTTTAAGCAGGGATGGCAATAACGGGCTGGGAATAAGGGCACCTCTTTCCGGAGATGCAGCATATGTTGGCTATGAACTGCAAATAATTGATAATAATGCAACAATCTACGGAAAGCTTAAACCGTACCAGTTTCATGGCTCTGTCTACGGTGTTATACCTGCAAAAAAAGGTTTCCAGAAGCCTCTTGATGAATGGAACAGCGAAGAGGTCATTGTTCAGGGAAACAGAGTGAAAGTAATCCTGAACGGGACAGTAATACTTGACGGAGATATTGCAGAAGCAAGTGACAAAGGAACAATTGACGGTGAAGATCATCCCGGACTGAAGAACCGGTCAGGTCATATAGGCCTGTTATACCATACTTCCCTTGTGAAGTTCCGCAACCTAAGGATCAAAGGGCTGGACTGATGCTTCGTCACCGGGTTCTATGGAGTTGATCAATGAATTATCAACATCGATCAAAATGACAGTATATTACTTGTCTATGCCAATAATATTGGCCAATTTTGAATACTGGATATTGTTGCAATATTTAACAAATTTTCAGCTAAAAAATATCTGATAGGCTGGACATGGCAGACGTAATGAAGATCCTTATCTGCGAAGACAACAAGCTGGCAGCAAGAGCCATTTCGGTAGTCCTTGAGCGTGAAGGATATGAGACGACAACAGCGGCTGACGGGAATCTGGCTATTAAGATGCTGAAGGATAACACTTATGATCTTGTGATTATTGACATCCATCTTCCTTATCACAGCGGTTTGGAGCTGGTTAAGTATCTGCGGATCGACCTGCATAAGAAGACACCTGTACTTGTAGTCTCAGCCTTCAGCGATCCCCAGATGCAAAGGCAGGCAGGAGAACTAGGAGTAAACGGATATATTATCAAGCCTTTTAATCCTGATGAACTGGTCAGAATGATCAGCGCGGTAATAAAACAATGACCCATGCGCAGATTCTTTAATCTGTCACTCTTTTTGATGTTCACCATAGGGTGTTTTGCACCACTGTCCGTTATGTCACAGTCAATAGCAGACCCGGAGGCCGAGTATGCCCTGATAAGGTCAATGGCCCTATCAGGAAATTATTCAGGGGCGGAGACCGCTGCCCGCGCTCTTGTAAATCAGTACCCGGGATATGGTGATGCAAGGATCCTGCTCGGCCGTATACTGGCATGGCAGAATGAATATGAAGAGGCTGAGGCTGTTATTGATACTCTCCTTGTGACTGAACCTGACAACAAGGATGCACTGGCAGCGATACATGATTTAAACAGATGGTCGCGGAAAGCGGCTGAACAGGATACACCACCTACAGACCTCAGGGCCGGGTATTTATTTGACACCTTCACAACACCTTATGACAGGTTCTGGCAGATCTTCAATGCAGGGGCTGGTCACCGATTTTCATGGGGCACAGTGGTGGCAGGGATAAATGCAGGTAATATTATTTATGGAGAGCCTCTGAATATTAAGGCTACTAATATTCAATACAGCGCTGAAGCATGGCCTCAGCTAACGAAAAAGAATTATGCCTATATATCTTATGCCTACAGTTCGGGTACATATTTTCCCAGGCACAGGGCAGCCCTTGAAGTGTGGCAGACATTACCAGCAGGGTGGGCTGCATCTGCAGGAGTAAACTACTATCATTTTGCAGGTGATGTCTTTATAGGATCACTCTCCCTGGAGAAATACCTCGGTGACTACTGGTTTTCCGCTAAAGGATACTTTTATTTCAAAGATATAGGCATTACAACATCATTTTATCTCAATGCCAGGAGATACTTCAATAAAACGGACTATTTTCAGCTTACATTGGGCACGGGTACAGCCCCGGACGAACCCTTTGACATATTAACCGACCTGGAGCGGCAGAGTGCCAATAGCGTCAGGATTTCTTATTTTGACAGGATAACTCCGTTGTGGGCTGTCAGGATCGGGGCAGGATTCTCATATGAGGAATATCTTACAGGATTTCACCGCAGGAGATACGAAGGCGGAATAGGTTTTATATACTCTATCAGAACGAAAAAATGAGACGGGTGTGGATAATACTGTTATCTCTTATCCTGGCTCCGGTTGTTCAGGCCGGACCCTCATTTACAAAAGGTACTGAAAATGATCCTGCAGTTAGTGAAAAAGTCGGATTACCGATCACCATAATAAGCACCTTTCCTACTGAACTTACTGTAGAGGGACTTATTTCATTGTCAAAGAGTAACTTCCCGCTGCAGCTGGGAGCGTTTTCAAGGAAAAAAAATGCGGAAGCACTGGCCGCCAGACTTAAGGAACTTTTGTCAATAGAGGTAGAAGTAGTTAATGAAAATGACCTGTTCAAGGTCATGATTAACCATTCTACGGATAATGAAGCAGTTTGCTATTTTATTCCTGTGGATTTCTCTGAAAGTGGAAAGACAGTTGAGACGGAGGTCCATCCTTATGCTGCTGCACCTGAACCTGTTTCAGTCAGTATTGACGAAGTACAGTCTGAACAGCCACCTGAACCAGATACAGTCGCTTTGATGGCAGAAGCACCTGACA
>DATKUS010000132.1:0-2929 GCA_035530535.1 Bacteroidales bacterium | reverse complement strand
CAGGGAGGATGTACATGCAAACCGTTATGCAACAGTAGTCCCAGCGACTCCTTTTTCGCTTTTAGCTTATATAACACATGATACAATTTCGTTGGATGAGTTTAAAGGAAAGGTGATACTACTTACATACTGGTTCCCGGGTTGCGGACCATGTAGGGGGGAATTTCCTAACTTTGAAAATGTGATCAGGAAATTCAAAGGGAAAGATGTAGTTTACCTTGCGATTAACATTGCCCCTGAACAGGATGAATATGTAGTTCCATTTGTACGATCAAGCGGATACAGCTTCATCCCTCTTAAGGATGAGCCTGAGAAGCGCGGTAATCTGACAGCACGTGGCGCTCCGACAAACTACCTTCTTGATAGGGATGGGAATATAATTTTCAAAAATTTCAGGACCGATGACCGTAATGAAAGGACCCTGGAACTGATGATCCAGTCACTTCTTGAGTAGAACGCCACCTGCCTGAAGATTTCTCGTTGTAACATAATTGCAATTAGAAATGTTATTGATTGGCAATTCACGGGTATTTAATAAAATGTAAATTATTCTTTTCTTTGCCTGCTGATTAATTTAACAGTTAAATTGAAACAATTTAGTAGTACCAAACAATCATTAAGGTGTCTTAATAGGAAATAATATATGATGAGAAGAACATTAATCTTTCTTTTTCTGCTTATATCAGCATTATCTCTGCATTCACAGGTGCTAGAGCCCGTTACCTGGAGTTTCAGCAGTGAGAAGACCGGCGAAAACAGTTTTGAGCTGGTAATGACAGCCGGGCTCGAGGCAAACTGGCATCTCTACGCCATGGATATCGAAGAGGGCGGACCTATAGCTACCAGCTTCACTTTTGAACCGGCCAACGGATATACTCTCTCGGGAAAGCCTTTTGAGGTCACAAAACCTGAAGTGAAATTCGATAACAGCTTCGGGATGAATATAGGCATGCACAGCGTGTCAGCCGAGTTCCGCCAGAAGATTACAGTGACAAAATATCCTACTACAGTAAAGGGATTTGTAACATTCATGTCTTGCGATGACAAACAGTGTCTGCCGCCACGCGATGTTGAGTTTGAATTACAGATCAAAGGTGCCGCTGCCGCTGCCGTAAAAGCTGATGACAAACCGGTGGCTGCTGAGACAACTTCAGAATCTGCCACGCAGGAAGTCAGGGAGAGTGTCACAATGACCGCACTTCAGAGGGCTGATGGGGCGCCTATAGTCTCTGCAGCACAGGCTGAAACGCCTCAACCGGGCGACTTTAAAGAGACATCCACTCCCCAGCCGAAGAAAGGACTTTTAAAATTTTTCCTTCTCTCACTGCTTGCGGGTTTTGCCGGGGTGCTTACTCCCTGTGTCTTCCCGATGATACCAATGACAGTGGCATTCTTTTCACAAGGCGGTGATAAAAAGGGATCGGCGATTGGCAAGGCACTCATCTTCGGAATATCAATAATACTTCTCTATTCCTCACTCGGCATTATCGTTTCACTCACCAGTGCCGGCGCAGGATTTGCCAATACACTGAGCACTCACTGGATACCAAATCTTCTATTCTTTATACTGTTCCTCGTCTTCGCAGCTTCGTTCTTCGGGGCCTTTGAGATGGTCATGCCAACAAAATGGGTCAGCTCAACGGATTCTAAAGTTGACAGGGGGGGGGCGCTGGCAGCATTCTTCCTGGGCGTTACAACTGTGCTTGTATCATTCTCATGCACAGGACCCATTGTCGGAGCCCTGCTTGTTGAGGCTGCCTCGGGTGATGTACTGCGTCCAACCATAGGCATGTTTGGTTTCGGACTGGCCTTTGCTTTGCCTTTCACCTTGTTTGCACTTTTCCCCTCCATGATGAAGAAAATGCCAAAATCAGGCGGGTGGCTTAACTCGGTAAAAGTTGTCCTTGGCTTTATCATGCTGGCATTCAGCCTCAAATTTGCTTCAGTCATTGATAATGTATACTCGCTGGGCATTCTTTCACGTGATATATATCTTGCCATATGGATCGTCATCTTTGTCCTGATGGGACTTTACCTCATGGGCAAGATAAAATTCGCACATGATAGTGATGTGCCGCACATTGGCATCTTCCGCCTGGTGCTTATCATTGCTTCATTCACTTTCGCGCTTTACCTCGTGCCGGGCCTCTTCGGAGCGCCTCTTACGAGAATCTCATCGTTGCTTCCTCCGCGCGAGACTTCAGGCTTTAACCTGCTGAAAGCAATCAGTGAAAACAAAGGAGGAGGAATGGTTGTGACACCTACAACAGGATCAGCCATATGTGAGACTCCTAAGTATGCTGATTTTCTTCATTTTGAGTATGGTCTCCAGGGTTATTTTGACCTTGAACAGGGACTGGCATGTGCACGCCAGCTCAATAAACCTGTGCTGATAGATTTCAAAGGTCATGCCTGCGCTAACTGCAAGGAGATGGATGCACGCGTATGGTCTGACCCTGAGGTTCAGAGGCGTATAAGGGAGAACTTTGTACTTGTCGGACTTTATGTTGACGACCGAACAAAACTTACTGAGAACGAGATTTTTGTGTCAAAAATAGATGGTAAGGATAAAAAGACCATCGGCAAGAAGAACGAGGACATTGAGATATCAATGTTTAACACCAATACCCTGCCGCTCTATGCTATTGTTGACCCTTACGGCAAGCCTCTGATAGAAACCCGCGGCACCGACTTTAACATAGAGGCTTATATTGACTGGCTTGACCGTGGCGTTTCAGCCTTCAAAAAGAATTAAGAATAAAATAGCTGAGAATGAGATCTGCTTGCCCTTAACCTCAACCTTGCCCTTAACCTTTATTGCATATAAAACACCAGCGTCCCACCCTTCATGATCTCCTCATGTGTGATCCAGAGCCGGTCAAGTGTTTGTCCGTTTAGTTCCGTTTTTTTCACATATACATTCTTCGCA
>DATKUS010000131.1:0-7899 GCA_035530535.1 Bacteroidales bacterium | reverse complement strand
CACCAGGTTTAATACCGTCAGACTGAAAGATAACAACCTTATTGCCAGATGTGCGCCCCATCATGGCACCGGCAGGCTTCTTAGCCTTGCCCTCAACAAGGACCTCAAACGTTTTCCCAATATCACCCTGCTTACCTGCTCCCGACAGCCTGTTCTGCAGGCTTATGATCTCATTCAGCCTCCTCGTCTTCACCTGCTCCGGTACATCATTCGCCATGTGTCTCGCTGCCTTTGTATCCGGCCTCTCCGAATACTTGAACATGTAGGCAAAGTCAAACCCTGCCTCTTTCATCAGGCTGAGGGTCGCCGCATGCTCCTCCTCCGTCTCACCGCAGAATCCTGCAATGATATCTGTTGAGAGATTGCATCCGGGCAGGATACCGTTTATGGCGGCAATGCGTCCCATGTACCACTCCCGGTCGTACCGTCTGTTCATTCTTTCCAGTACGCTGCTGCTCCCGCTCTGCACAGGCAGATGGATATGCTTGCAGATATTGTCATGTTGGGCCATTGTGTGCAGTACATCATCAGAGAGGTCTTTCGGATGGCTTGTTGAATACCTTACCCTTAACAGGGGACTGACGGAAGCAACCATTTCCAGTAAAGCAGCAAAGTCAATTGTTTTGTTACTGTTTATTAAGGATGATTCATTGGGGAGCATTACCACCCCGTCCCGACTTGTCGGGACACCCTTCCTTGAAACGGAGGGGAAATGATCATTTTTTAATTTATCTCCTGTCCAGGAATATGAATTTACATTTTGTCCAAGTAATGTCACCTCCCGGTATCCCTGTGCAAATATCTCCTGAACCTCACGGACTATTGTATAAGGATCACGGCTTCGCTCAGCCCCGCGGGTGTAGGGCACCACGCAATAGGCACACATGTTATTGCAACCGCGCATGATTGAGATAAATGCCGAGACGCCGTTGCTTTCAAGTCGCACAGGCGAGATATCGGCATAGGTCTCCTTGCGAGATAACAGTACGTTTACAGCCGTATGTCCTTCGCCGGCAGATGATACCAGCATGGGAAGCTCCCGGTATGCATCGGGACCAACAACCATGTCAACCATCTTATCACTTTCCAGGAGTTTCTCCTTCAGTCTCTCGGCCATGCACCCGAGTACGCCCACAACCACCTGCGGGCGTTTTCTCTTTTCACTCCTGAAGAGGTCCAGCCTGCCCCATACACGCTGCTCTGCATTCGCGCGTATAGAGCATGTATTAACAAGTATCAGGTCGGCGGAGTGAATGTCAGTGGTCGCAGAATAACCTGCTTCCCCTAAAATTGAAGCCACCACCTCGCTGTCGGCCACATTCATCTGGCAGCCATAGGTCTCTATATAGAATTTCTTTGGCATAATTGTGGTGCAAATTTAGGGAAAAATAAGAAAGAGAGGAAATGGTCTGAGGGTCTGGGGTGTGCTGTACGGGTAATCGGTTATCAGTAATCGGTAAGCGGTATTGGTGGTAAGATAAAAAATAAAAGTAAAAAGACAAAAGTAAAATTGTAAATGCCTGATATTAATACTTTTATCTTGTGAATCTTATGACTTTTATCTGACTATCTGAATACCGAACACCGAATACCATCATGTCACTGGTCCTGCGGTCATGCAGTCTGAAGGTCTGAGGTCTGATCCGCCAGCTGGCGGATGAAGGTCTGAAAGTCTGAGGGATAAACAAATATGCCAATCCGATCCGGCTCTCTTTGTATCAATAATTGTGAATCAACAGAAATATATATTTTTGCATATAGCAAAACCTGAATCATATGTCCGGACACAGTAAATGGTCTACCATAAAACGTAAAAAGGGAGCGGCAGACGCAAAGAGAGGAAAGATCTTTACCAAGATCATTAAAGAAATAATGATATCCGTTCGCGAGAGCGGCTCTGACCCCAGCGGCAACGCACGCCTGCGCCTCGCAATACAAAACGCCAAGGGCGCCAACATGCCTAAGGAAAACATCGACAGAGCAATTAAAAAAGCCTCCGGCGCAGAAGGCGTATCCTACCATGAGATCAACCATGAAGGATATGCATCTCACGGCATCGCAGTTTTTGCAGAATGCCTCTCTGACAATACCAACCGTACCCTCGCCAACGTACGCTATATCTTCGGGAAATACAACGGTGCTCTCGGCCCCAACGGCTCCCTGACCTTCCTTTTTGACCGTAAGGGAGTCTTTACAATTAATGCTGAAGGCATTGACATCGAGAGCCTTGAGCTTGACCTTATCGACGCAGGAGCAGAGGATTTTGAAGTCGATGATAACATGATAACCGTCACCTGCGCCAAGGACGACTTCGGTAGCGTGAACCGCAAACTGGAATCGCTTGAGACCGAAGTCGAAGATGCGGGCCTTAAACGAATCCCCAGGGAGACAAAGATACTCGATATCGAGTCGGCACGCAAGGTGCTTAAACTCATTGAAGCCCTTGAGGATGACGACGATGTGCAGGCTGTATACCATAACCTCGAAATGACTGATGAGCTAATGGAGGCCCTGGACTGAAAGACCACCGTGCCGCCGGAGGATCCTGACGGATCCAGCAGGGAGTACATATTACAGTGAAAAGTGTATTATATTTGCAGCATGGAAAAAAGGTTGACCGCCATAGCAATATTTACACTCATCTCTCTGTCAGCAATGGCACAGGAGGCCATGATGGTCCTTGACCTCGTCAATAAAGGCCGCACCTATGAGGAGAAAGAACGGCTTGTGATAAACCAGCCACCCGGCATAGATGCATTGATAAACAGGCATATCCTGGCCAACCACCAGAAGAACGGCGTCGACGGCTGGCGCATACAGATATATCGTGGCGGCCATCGCACCGCCAACGATGATGCCAACAAGGTCAGGGCCCGCTTCATGGGTAACTTCCCGGAGCTGAATACATACCTGGTCTTCGACAAACCTAACTGGTTCAAGGTCAAGGTGGGCGACTTCCGGACACGTGAAGAGGCCGCAACCGTATTCTTCAAAATACAGGCAAAATACCCTGATGCCTACCTGATAAGGGATATCATAGCTTTTAAAGGGTCAGCAAAGTAAACAATGAGTGACAGTATAAAACACGAATGCGGGATAGCTCTGATGAGACTGCTGAAACCCGCGGGATACTATATTGATAAATACGGATCATGGGACTACGGGCTGCAGAAGATGTATCTCATGATGGAGAAACAGCATAACCGTGGACAGGACGGTGCCGGCCTCGCCGGGATCCGCATCGGGGCACGCCCCGGGACAAGATATATATTCCGCCAGCGTTCCAATGCAGCAGACTCGATAAAAGAGATTTTCCGAAAGATCTATATCGATATTGAAAAGAGCTGCACCCCCGGTCAGAAATGCTGGAGCGACCCGGCTTTCATCACCAGCACAATGCCATACGCCTGCGATGTCTACCTCGGACACCTGCGCTACGGCACCTACGGGAGTTACAACATCGACTATGTCCACCCCGTCTCCCGCGAGAACAACTGGCGGTCGCGAAGCCTTGTCATGGCAGGCAACTTCAACCTTACCAACATGGAGGAGGTCTTTGACAGCCTGCTGGAGATAGGGCAGAATCCGATCGATTTTTCTGATACAATCACCATACTTGAAAATGTCGGTCACTTCCTTGATGATGAGGTTGAACGTCTTTACCGCCAGTTCAAGGAGAAGGGCTATACTAAACGTGACATATCCCCGATGATCGAAAAGCAGCTTGACATTGCCGGTGTGCTGCGAAGTGCATCCCGCCGCTGGGACGGAGGATATGTAATGACCGGTATGCTGGGCCACGGCGACGCCTTTGTCATGCGAGACCCGGCAGGTATAAGACCGGCATTCTGGTATGCCGACGATGAAGTGGTGGTGGCAGCATCGGAAAGACCGGTGATACAGACAGCCTTTAATATCAGAACAGACAATGTCAATGAACTTGATCCGGGCAAAGCGCTTATTATCAAGGCTACAGGAGGATGGGCAATTGAGGAGATACTCCCTGCGGCCCCTCCTGCAAAATGCTCGTTTGAAAGGATATATTTCTCCCGCGGTACAGACAAAAACATCTACCGCGAACGTAAAAAACTGGGAGAGACCCTTACCAAACCGGTACTTGAGGCCGTAAATTATGATATTGACAACACCGTCTTTTCATACATACCTAACACCGCCGAGAGTGCTTTCTACGGAATGGTGAAGGGACTTGATGACTGGCTCAACCAGCGCAAGAAAGAGGCTATCCTGAAGAAAGGCGCCAGTCTGACACCAGAGGAGCTTGAGAAAATTATTGAAGTGCGTCCGCGTATAGAAAAAATCGCCGTCAAGGATGCCAAATTACGCACTTTCATTACCGAAGACGGCAGTCGCAATGACCTGGTGGCACACATCTATGATGTCACCTACGGAGTCATCCGCAGAGGAATTGATAATCTTGTCGTCCTTGATGACTCAATCGTACGTGGCACCACCCTGAGAGAAAGCATAATCCGCATCCTCGACCGCCTTGAACCGGCAAAGATCGTTATCGTGTCATCATCGCCCCAGATAAGGTACCCCGACTGCTACGGTATTGACATGGCGAAGCTGGGTGATTTTATCGCCTTCAAGGCAGCAATTGAATTGCTTAAGGAGACTGAAAAGGACAATATTATCAGGGAAGTGTATGCTAAAGCTCAGGAAGAGCTTGAAAAGCCTGACGATGAGATGGTCAATGCGGTCAGGGAGATTTATGCTCCGTTCACTGTGAAGCAGATATCCGACAAGATCGCCCAAATGCTCAGGGCCCCGGGAACTGTAGCAGAGGTGGAGGTGGTCTACCAGTCTATTGAGGGTCTCCGCGAAGCCTGTCCCGGTCACACGGGCGACTGGTATTTCACCGGCAACTACCCCACACCTGGAGGAAACAGAGTCGTCAACAGGGCTTATATGAATTATATCGACGGGGTGAATGCGCGGGCCTACTGAAAAAATTTCAAATCGTCTGAACGCACGCGCCTACTGAGGCTTACTGAGAAATGTCAAAGTCAGCTCAGATTCCCCTGAGCCTATTGAGAGATGTCAAAGTCTGACCGGTATGATGAGAGATGACGATTGATCTTGTCAATGTAAATATCCCTTACCGTAATCATTATTCCTGTCTCTTCAACATCCCCGAAATGATGATTGATGAATGTTCCAAAGCATTTCATGGTGGGAGAGAGGTTCATATATGCATTTATCAGCGGAGGAATATTCTCGCCAAGCTTTCTTACTTCCTGCGAGAGGATCCTGTAATTGTCCTTAAAGGATTTGGCTGTAAATATCTGCTTCATCTCTTCCTTGTGAATATCGATGAAGACAGGATCGGAAGGAATAGCCAGTTTATCAGGATCGGGAAAATGGTTCAGCATAAAATAAAGTATCATATTGCGGGCCAGCACGTTATAGTGAGTGTACATGGTCACCTTGCCGAAGAGATACCTTATCTGGCGGTTGTCAATGATTATGGCTCCAAGTCCGTCCCACAGGTTATCAAGCGAATAGAGGCTTTTTCGACCCCTTGCTGTGCTCTGGTATTCAGGCCTTACAAAGGAGCGCCCGAGTTCCATGGTGTGAGGAAGATATTTCCTGATGAACTTGTGTGAAAAGGTGAAGTATGTCGATGATGCATACCTGTCAATAGAAAAGTTCTTCTCCTTGTGACCCGGGAAGATAAACCTGTAGCCGCCGACTATTTCGCGATTGTCAGGGTCCCAGATGATAAGCTGTTTCTGCGGATTTTCGGTAGAGAGATCATACTCATCGAGGTCGAGCGTTTTACCCGTTCCGCCACCTGCATGTCTGAATGTAAGTTCTCGTATGCGGCCTATCTCGCGCATCAGCAGCGGCGAGGTGTTGTTGTCAAAAAGGTAGACCTCATTATTTCCGTTGTTGGTCTTTCGGAGCATCCCTACTTTTGCCAGTTCGGCAACGAGATCATCCGTCGGAATCGCCTCTTTTACAGGCTCCATCGCCCCCTTCACTGTATGAGTATCCACTTCCAGAAATAATTGAAGGTTAAAATTACTAAATAATATTAACGTGTGGATGCCAATCTCTGCAAATCATAAGTTTTGCACCGCACCCAGTCGGCCCATTCCTGCGGACTCTTCGACTTGTCAAACGTCTGCCACGGCACCGGCTCACCAAAGAAAAGGTCTATCTCCTTTCCCTTCTGCCGGTACATCTCATCAACGAGGTACAGCATCTCAAGATTTGCTTTTATGTGGAAGAAGTTACGGATGAGGGAGAGGTTATAAAAAAAGTTACTGTTTCGTCCGGAGAAAAAGCATGGGACGATATCCCTCTGGTGTTGTATGGCTTTGACGATAAAGCTCTTCTGCCAGGTGAGGTCGGTTATCTTCCCCCGGATCTTTCTCGAGCATAACCCGGCCGGGAAATTAAGAATCTGGCAGTCTGATACATAGGCTTCCTCGAGGAGCCTTGCAGCTTCGCGGCCGAGGGCACCGTGTTTGTTTACCGGGAGGAAGATGCCGGCATAGTTTTCGAGGTAGAGGAGTATGTCATTGACAGGGAATTTTACTGCCGCGAAATGTTTTCCGAGCTCGCTCAAGAATACCATTCCGTCGAGGCCTCCGAGGGGATGGTTTGAGACGAAGATATTGCGTCCGCCGGCAGGTATGTTTTTCAGGCCGTGGGCTTGGTATTTTATCCCCAGTGTACCCAGGACCGCCTCATTGAATGCGAATCCGCGAAGCTGGGCGTGATCTCTTAAAAGCCCGTTGATACCGTCCTGGTGTGTAATGCGTTTGAGGTAGCCTATCACGAAGCCAGGCAGCATCTTCGGCAGCCGGGGGTTCTTGTCTGCGAGTATCTGCTCCAGGTCTAACTGCAGTGGTTTATGTGGATTTTCCATGGGTCTGTAAATTGGATTCAAAGATATTAAAAAATGGTCTTGCGGTCTGAGGTCTGAGGTCTGAGGGTCTGAAGGTCTGAAGTCAATAAATTCTTAATTCTTAATTCTTAATTTCTTCACACCCCGTGCCCCATGCTTCCCGCTGCCGCCACGGCCTTGTAGCATAGATACTTATGAATCGCACGCAAAAGTTTTCAACAAAGTGAAGAAAAATGGAGGAAAGTGGAGAGAAGTGGAGAAATATTTATACTTTAGCCTTCTGAAACAACAACCATTCGATGTCCACATTTATCGGCGATTATACATGCAGGCTTGACGCCAAGGGCAGGGTCATCCTACCCTCCGCCTTCAAGAAGCAGATGCCCCCGGCAGCTGAGGATCGCTTTGTGGTCAGAAGGGATATCTTCGAAAAATGCCTCGTCCTCTACTCCATTGACGACTGGAACAGGCAGCTGGAGAAGATCCGCAGCAGGATCAACCCTTACAACAGAGAGCATAATCTTTTTCTCCGCAACTTCTTCAAGGGCACCGCAGAGGTGGCGCTTGACAGCAGCAACAGGCTGCTGATACCAAGACGGCTCCTTGACCTTGCCGGCATCGGGAAGGATGTGGTGCTCGCCGGACAGGATGGTCGCATAGAGATGTGGGCCGGGGAGGTTTACTCCCGCATTGACATGCCTGGCGATGACTTTGCCAACCTTGCTGAGAAGCTGCTTGGCTCTCCTGAAAACGGACAAGGATAATGACTGCTTATCACCTCCCCGCTTTGCTTGATGAGAGCATCGCAGGGCTCAACCTCAGGCCCGATGGGGTCTATGTCGACGTTACCTTCGGGGGAGGCGGCCACTCACGTGCCATACTGTCTCACCTGACTACAGGCAGGCTCATAGCCTTCGACCAGGACCTTGATGCGGCAGTGAACATTATCAACGACGAGAGGGTGACATTCCTGAACCAGAACTTCCGTTACCTGAGGAACAACCTGCGCTATCTCGGTTATA
>DATKUS010000130.1:0-5962 GCA_035530535.1 Bacteroidales bacterium | reverse complement strand
TATAACCATTCGCGCCCTTGAGGTGCTGGGGTCGGCCGGTCTTATCCTGGCCGAGGATACAAGAACAACAAGGGTGCTTCTTAACCATTATAATATTAAAGTCCCGTTACAGTCGCACCATAAGTTCAATGAACACAAAAGTGTTGAGGCTGTATGTGACCGCATTGAACAGGGTACCGTTGTAGCCCTGGTCTCTGACGCCGGCACACCCGGCATTTCAGACCCTGGATTCCTGCTTGTCAGACAGTGCCTGGAACGAGACCTGGAAGTGGAATCTCTCCCCGGCGCCACAGCCTTCATCCCTGCGCTGGTGAACTCCGGATTACCGTGTGACCGATTCTGTTTTGAAGGATTCCTGCCGCTGAAGAAGGGAAGGCAGAAAAGACTTTTATCACTGGCCGCAGAAGAGCGTACGATTGTCCTTTATGAATCACCTTTCAGGGTGCTGAAGACCCTTCGGCAACTGGCCGACATCTTCGGAGAAGAGAGACGCATTTCAGTGTCAAGGGAACTGACTAAAAAGTTTGAAGAGACGGTGCGAGGTCCATTGTCATCTGTAATTGAGCACTTTACCACTAAGCCTCCAAAAGGAGAATTTGTTATCATCATTGCAGGAACTTCATTCAGGGGCCATGCCGGTGAAGATCCCGAAGAAGAAGATTGATGAAACAGAGATGCGCCATCCTCATATTGCTGATCCTGCTTCCCCTTTCGGGTATTAATGCCCAGGTTTTACGAGGCACTGTAAAAGATTCAGGGGGAGAACCCCTGGCTTATGCCTCCGTCTATATAACAGAACTGCGACAGGGAACAACAACAAACCAGGAAGGGCTTTATGAGCTTACCATTCCCAGCGGCACATACACCGTTAATTATCAGTTTCTTGGGTATACTCCCACAACGGAAAGAATAGAAATTGAAGACATTGACGTCCGTAGAGACATCACCCTGAGTGAACAATATTATGAGATACCTGCTGTGAGGGTCTCCGCCTCTGGCAAAGACCCTGCATATTTTATCATGCGCAAAGCGATAGGGATGGCTTCGTTTCATCTGAACCAGGTAAAGATGTACAGGGCGGAAGTCTATATCAAGGGTGGCGGGAAAATAGAGAAGCTCCCGAAAATGATCCGGAGGCAAATGGATGTGGAAGCCAATGATGCACAGATAGAAGAGGGCAAGTTCTACTTCACCGAGTCGGTAAATATCATAACTTTCACAGCACCTGGCAGATATGTTCACAAGGTTATATCTTCAAGGTCAAACATCCCGGTCAGCGATAGCCAGACCTCGCCGATGGATTATCTGCAAGCCAGCTTCTACCAGCCCGTCATTGCAGAGATCACAATATCGCCCCTCGCACCGAATGCCTTTTCACACTACAACTTCGCATTCATGGGTTCAACTTCGCAGGGCGATTTTGTCATTGACAAGATCAAAGTGACACCAAAGCGAAAAAGCCAGCAGCTCTTTGAAGGGGTGTTATTTATCGTTGAAGATCTGTGGGCAATTCACAGCCTCGATCTGACAAACGAAAATATGGCCGGGCTTATCCGCATCAAACAGCTTTACACACCTGTTGAAGAAGGTATCTGGATGCCGGTGAGCCATGAGTTTGGAATGGACCTCTCTCTCCTGGGGATAAAAGCAAGAGGATCATATTCAAGTGCTGTAAAATATCTCGAAGTACAGCCTGACAGGTCCCTTTTACCGCCTTCAGGAAATGTCACCACCGCTTCCCTACATGAAAAACAGGAGATAAAAACTGAAACCCGGAAAGAGATTGAAAAACTCATTTCAAAGGATGAGCTCACCACCCGCGATATGTCAAGGCTGGCGAAGCTGAATGAGAAAAACGCTGCCGCTGGCTTGAAGGAAAAATCTCTCGAGATTACTGAGAATACATCCTATGAGATTGCTGATGACGCTCTCGGCAAAGACTCTCTTTACTGGGATGCGATACGGCCCATCCCGCTTACTTCGGAAGAGGCGCTAAGCCTGCCACGCACTCTCCCCGATTCACTCACACTGGCGCGCCGTGAAGGATCAACGGTCACTATTAACATCGGTGTCAAGTCTGAAAACAAGAAAAAGAGCCCTGCAAGGCTCTTCATGAAGTATGCCCTGACCGGAAACCGCTGGCAGCTTTCAAAAGAGACTTCCCTTTCCTTTGGCGGGCTTGCCGATATCAAAAGTGCATCATTCAATACTGTTGACGGTTTTATTATCGGCACAGGGATGAGCCTCTCAACAAAAACAGGAGAGAAAGGCAGGCTGACACTTGACCCATCTGTAAAATATGCCTTCAGCCGTGAGAGACTGATGTGGACGGTCTCGGCAAATTTGCTCTATGACCCTATGACCTCGGGATCATTTTTTATACGCGGTGGTAACTATTCAAAAGATTTCTCACCAGTGGGGGTCAACCCTTTCCTGAACTCATGGTCTTCTCTCTTTTTCAGGGATAACTGGATGAAACTGTACAACAGCACCTTTATAATCGCAGGGCACCGTGGAGACCTGGCCAACGGACTGAACCTGATGATTTCGGCCATGTGGGAGCGAAGGGAGGTACTTGAGAATACAACCTCATTCTCATTCTTCAGTCCTGAAAATGTCTATACTGTCAATGTGCCTGACAATCCTTTCATTGCGGGAGAAGTGGAAGGAGAGGAGGCAATCATTCCTGTCAATCACAGTAATGCTTCTTTCACTGCCGAGCTGACCTATACACCGCGTCAGCGATACCGTATCCGTAACGGGGCAAAGATCAGTGCCGGGTCTGACTATCCTACATTCCGGGTCCTTTACATGCATGGCTATAACTACAATGATACCCTCTCAGGTCATTTTGATTTTCTGAAGGCTGAGATTTCAAGGAGCAAGCAGTTTGCAGCATTAAGTGAGTTCCGCTGGCGGCTTTCCGCCGGTGGCTTTATCAACGGGAAAGAACTTCAGATCCAGGATCTTTACTTTTTTAATACACAGGCATCGCCCCTCCTTCTAAATAGCTATGAAGACGCATTCAACCTGCAACCATACTATTCTGTTTCCTCAAGAGGATATTTCGCAGAGGCGCATATTCGTTATACAACTCCTTACCTCCTGATGAAGAGACTGCCGGGATTAAGCAGAACACTGATGAGAGAGAATCTCAGCACAGCGATGCTCTGGACTCCTCACTACGGTTTTTACGCCGAGGCAGGCTACACTATCAGCGAGATCTTCCTCATGGCAGAGGCTGGCATCTATGTCGGATTCCACGACTGGAACTATGAATCACTGGGATTCAGAGTCATACTGAATTTCAGGTAGCAGCCTAAAACGAGGGTTTTCTGCTGTTATCCTCTCCGGAGAAGTCGCTGTAATCAGCAGAGAGGTCATCATTCATCTTTGATCCCAGCGTATATACACCTGTAGCATTTCCGACCGGTACTGACACATCCGGACCAAAATCATCAGGTTCAACAAACAATGCCCGGTCTTCACGGAAGAAAAGGAGAATCTCATCTGTAGGACCGTTACGGTTCTTAGCCAGTATGATGTCAGAATGGCCTTTTGTCGACTGTCCGTCTTCAAATTGTGTGACTCCCATCTTTTCAGGACGGTGAATGAATACAACCATGTCAGCATCCTGTTCTAAGGCACCTGATTCCCGGAGGTCTGAGAGCATAGGTTTCTTGTTTCCTCCGCGGGTCTCTACTGACCGGTTAAGCTGCGACAGGGCCAGTACAGGTACTGCAAGCTCTTTTGCAATGCTCTTCAGTGATCTTGATATTGAGCTCACCTCCTGTTCCCGGCTGCCCGCATCCGGCGGGCCGGTCATGAGCTGGAGATAGTCCACAATGATAAGATCGAGCTTGCCCTGTGCCTTCAGTCTCCGGCATTTGGCCCTAAGCTCAAAGACGGATATTGCCGGTGTATCATCGATATAGATCGGCGCGTCGGTGAGGGCTTTTATACGTGTCTCAAGCAGTGACCACTCCTCCGGCGACAGTCGACCGTTCTTGATTTTATCACCGGGTATCTCAGTCTCTGACACTATCAGCCTGTTCACCAGCTGCACGGCAGCCATCTCGAGCGAGAAGATTGCAACTTTTTTTCCGTGATCAATTGCCATGTTACGTGCCATGGTAAGAGCAAAGGCGGTCTTTCCCATCGAAGGCCGCGCTGCAATAATGATCAGCTCTGACTTCTGCCACCCGGAAGTGAGCCTGTCAAGTTTGGTAAATCCCGAAGGAACACCTATAAGAGCATCCTCTTTTTTCCCTGCCTCTTCAATCTCTGACAGGGCCTGCTTGATTACTTCATGAATAGGAGCCACCTCATGTTTGATGTTTCCCTCAGCAATACGGAAGAGCTCATCCTCGCTCTTATCCAAAAGCTCGGTGACATCAAGAGTATCTTCATACACCATGTTCTGAATAAGCGTTGAGGCTCTTATCAGCTCGCGCTGGATGTATTTCTGGAGGACAATGCGGGCATGGTACTCTATGTTGGCAGCGGAGACAATTTTCGATGTCAGCTCTGTCAGATATACCGGCCCTCCTGCCTCTTCAAGCTCATTTGTGCGCTTCAGCATCTGGGTGACAGTGAGAAGGTCAATGGGCTGGTCACGCTTGTTCAGTTCTGTAATGGCTGTAAATATCTTCTGATGCGCTGCTGAATAGAATACTTCGGGCCTGAGAATGTCAACAATCATCCTGGCGGCCTCAATCTCCAGCATTGCGGCACCAAGGACTGCCTCTTCCATTTCCGGTGACTGCGGGGGAATACGTCCGCCCTCCGGGATCACCATTACTGATGACTTTTTCTCCTGCCTGTTTCTGGATGATGTCGGTGACATTATTATATAATATTGAGATTTAAATATTTAACTGATAAATGAACTGTTTTCCGCAGAAATCAAATTTAGCAATTACCGGTCATCACAGACGGTCAAATCGTCTTTTGTTTCAAACACCCGGCTGTTAAAAAGATGTTGAAAACGGATATAATCATAAAATTGAAGGATAATTAAAAAGGTTCGTATATTTTTGATGTTTCATACAGGAGGATCATAATGGTTGTTTTTCCGAGAGCGAAGATAAATATAGGGTTGAGAATTGTTGAGAAAAGGCCTGACGGCTTCCACAACATTGAGACCTTCTTTTATCCTGTTCCTCTTGCAGATGCTCTTGAGTTTGTGGTCAGGAAAGATGGCCGCAGGACTGACACGCTGAAGGTTACCGGAGTTATGGAGGAAGACAATCCTGAGAATAACATGGTCATGAGGGCAGTGAAACTGATGCGTGAGTCGTTTGATTTTCCCTGGCTGAAGCTTCACCTGCACAAGGCCATTCCCGTGGGTGCCGGGCTTGGTGGCGGCTCATCCGATGCTGCCGGCATACTCAGGGCGCTGAACAGGTACTTCGGGTTCGGACTTAACTCTGAAGAGCTGCGTTCTTTTGCAGGCCGTCTGGGCAGCGATGCCCCCTTCTTCATTGACAACTCACCTTCCTTTGCCGAGGGCATGGGTAATATTCTGTCAGAGGCTCCCCTGGACCTCAGCACCTACTATATTGAAATACTTTATCCTGACATCAACAGTAGTACTGCGGAGGCATATGCTACCTGTGAACCTTGTCCGACAGGATTTTCCCTTCGTCAGCTGCTCACCCTGCCTGTCAGCGAGTGGCGCGGAAGAGTGATAAATGACTTTGAACTAAATATTTTCATGAAATACCCTCTCACAGGCGAGCTGAAAATGTCCCTCTATGAAGCAGGTGCTGTTTACGCCTCACTATCAGGAAGCGGATCAGCCGTTTATGGTATCTTCAGGGAAAAGCCGGAACTGTCCGAATCACTGTCAAAATATCTCCTTGCCACGGCACAGGTATAAAGTCTTTAAGACATCTCAGCCTATCTGAACGAGCAATGCACCTTTGGTAACCCTGTCTCCGGGTTTGGCATTTACTGAAAG
>DATKUS010000129.1:0-9413 GCA_035530535.1 Bacteroidales bacterium | reverse complement strand
GTCTGCATTTTGAATTTAACCACATCAAATTACCTCTTTACCATTATCATTATGACCGGTTCATAACGCCGGATGATCAGATCAATGGTAAATGGTCAATGATGTTCGGCACCGATGCCCAGGGAGGTATTAACCAGGTAAAAGTCAGTCTTGACGAAAAAGAGGTGATCTTTAACAGGAAAGCTGATCCCAAACTGAGGGACCCGGATTTTCTTAAAAAACTTGAAGGGAAATATGAACTTAATAATTCTTCAATTAATGTTGTATTCAGGAATAATGAACTGGTTATGATGTCTACGCCGCCTCTGCATCTTGAACCTTATAAAGACAACATGTTCAGGATTCGTGAATTCTCCGATCAGATTGTGGAATTCATTTTTGATATTGAAGGAAAACCCACAAGTTTCAGGTACACTGCTGGAGGCAGTGCAGTTACATTCATTAAGAAGGAATAAAACCGGCACATTAATGTTTCGTTAATATTTAATTCTTCACTTTTGGGGATTTTCATAACTTTATAATAATGAATAGTTGACATGGCAAGCCTCATCCCCGGTTACGAATACGACATATTCATCTTGAAGCAGCAAAAAAGGCTGTTGCCGGTCAAAAGAATAATTAACTTTGTGATAGCAGATGTAAGCAGAGAGGAGTATTTTCCGGGACCACACAAATGTTGTTCTTTGTATATAGTTGATTATAAGCGCCAATGAAAAGATAGTTCATCCCCTAGCTGGAGCGAAGCAAGTCAGACACTTACGGGAAACCGTAGGTGTTTTTTTATATGGGCGCGCCAGTTTTGAGCCAGGTTTTAAAGATAATTAGTTCAGTTTTGCATGCTGGTTGGTGGGAGTTGATGCCATTCTATCATTAAATATTTAAATGCCGTTGAAAGGTATGTCTCCGGCATCTGTCTTAAAATACATTTGGCAGGATATTTGCGTCAAATCATGTGATATATTTTTTGTATTCAAAATACCCTAAATTATTTACCAAAACCTTATCAACATGAAAACTAATCTGACTTATTTAATCTTTGGGATTTTCCTGGTTATGGTCTCCAGCCTGCCTTTTTACGGACAAGATACGATATCTCAAAAATCGGAAATGCTCGATCTAAAACTGCAACTTCTTGATTCAAAACTTGAGCTTCTTGATGTAAAGATCAAACTCTGGGAGTCCAAACCAAAAGAGCTTGATATAAAGCTTAAGGAAATTGACTCTAAGATTACTTCCATGGATTTTGATCCACAGGTCATGACTGATAGATTAAATGAGATGGATTCTCTTCTAAGGGTTACCCAGGATCAGCAAAACATGATACCGGTTGAAATTCAATCCCCGGTTTTATTGGAACGAGAGCCCGTATTTATTCCCTCATATAAATCGGCCATTACACTTGATCCCGCAAGGTTGTTGGAGGGGACTTTCTGTCTTTCATATGAGAGAATACTTAGCAGCACATTTTCTATAAATGTTAGTGGGATGGCTACCTATTCAACAACACAAGGACTTTCAAACTACTATTTCACCAATCAGAGTTTTGCATATTTTGATGCGGTAAATAATATTTATCAGCCATATGAAGGGGAAGTAATGGCTGGAGGTGGAATCAATATTCAGTTCAGGAATTACCTTCTGGCAAATCATAATGAGAGGCAGAAAGCGCCTCTTGGATTATATGCTGCACCTCAGGTTACCTACAGAAATATGAAAATAACCGGGAATTACCAGGAATGGACTGAAATAGAACCAGGTGAATTTGAAATGGTTGATAAGCAGATAATTCAGCACCTGAACATATTCGCTGGAGGCGTTATAGTGGGAATGAAACTCCCTCTTTTTAAAGTGCTTGCAATTGACCTTTTTGCCGGTGGAAATATTAAATTGAGCAAGTATAGGGGTGAGGACGGTTTTACAAAATATAAAAATTGGTTTAATATCGATTTTTCAGGAGTATCTCCGGTAGCCGGAATTGCTATTGGGATCCTGAAATAAATCTGACCCCTTTGCATTGTCGGGGTTCTTAAACAGGATGAATATCGTTGCCGGTGAACCCGCCCAAATACTATGGCAAGTCAGGCGATGCCGTCAAGAAGCGGCAAGTGGTGGCCAATTTGTCCGTTTTTTCCAGTAATAACAGAACTTAAACTACAAATTCCAGATTAATAAGATTTGTTTCAACCATGTTGCAACCGATATAGAAATAAAAAGGAGCCAGATTTCTCCAACTCCTTAATTTTCAGTGTGGGCGATGACGGCCTCGAACCGCCGACCCTCTGCTTGTAAGGCAGATGCTCTGAACCAACTGAGCTAATCGCCCGAAAACGTGTGCAAATATAATCCACATTTTTAATTCTGCAATAAAGAATATCCTATTTTATTCCAGACACTGCAATAACCCGCAATCGGCCGTCTGAAGCAACCATTTGTTGCTTAACCCTGTCATGTTATTAACTTGGTTAATTATACGTTTCGGGGAGAGGGCATCAATATCCGGAATTTATTTATATTAGCTTTTGATACTTTTGGTAATGAAAGTATTACAAGTTGTAGGCAAATGCTGACAAAAGGTTGACGCAAATGTCTGATATATAAGATGATAAGTTTCTTAAATCGAGAACCGGATTAATATGAAACGAACTGGCATTCTGCTTATAACCTTCCTGATAATCATCACATTTACCAAACTGCCTGCCCTGGCGCAGTCAGGTCCGGGTGGCGTTGGGGATATGACGAACACCCAGTTATGGCTTCGGGCCGACAGGGGAGTCTTTACAATCATGCCCTTCAGTGCCGTAGTTCAATGGGATGACCAGTCGGGCAATGCCCGCAATTTTAAACCTGTCATTCTTGACCAGAATGTGCCGGAACGCAATATTTCTGTAATTAACGGGCTGCCGGCACTGTCATTCGATGATATGGGGGGTGTCAGCGGGGCGTTCCTTGGATATAAGGGCGGACTGGGATTCTCAGGATCAGATGCGGCAACGGTAATAATGGTTGCAAGAAACACTTCTGCTGCCGATGAACAGAACGGAGGACTTTACATTGGACAGGAGAATGTAGGAAGTGCAGGACAGGTAAGAAACTACAGTCTTGAATATTCAGATGCCGTCAGATTCAACAGCGAGAGCCAGATATTCAACGACGGGCACACCGCAGGTAACTGGAAAATGGTGGTTTATTCCAATCCCTCCGGAGCAAGTGTTTCAGGATACAGTTCCTGGCTTGACGGGACCTCCCTGACAGGAGGCTCAGCATCTTCCACAGTACCTTTGCTGACAGCAAACTTCTCCCTTCTCGGGGCAACCCAGTACGGTGGCACCCTGAACCCGGCCGGATTCTTTGATGGCGACATAGCTGAGGTGGTTGTCTATTCCAGCCAGCTAAATGAAGCCTCACGAATTGTCATCGAGAACAGCCTGGCGGCAAAATATAATCTCACCATAACGGGTGATCACTATGCCCATCAACTTACACACTCATATGATGTGTCAGGCATTGCAGCCTATAACGGCACAACATTTACCAATGGGTATTCCTCGGAGCTTCTCTCAATAAATTCTCCGACAGACCTTTCAGATAATGAATATCTTTTTTACGGTCATGATAACATGAGCGCCACGGCCTGGACGATGACAGAAGTTCCGGCACCGGGCACCTACCGTATCGCCAGGGAGTGGAGAGTAGACGAGACTTCCGAAGTGGGTACTGTTACTGTAAGTATCCCCGCAGCTTCCCTTCCTGCTATCCCGGCCGGATATAACGAGATAGCAATACTGACTGATGCCGACGGCGATTTTACTTCCGGAACAACCATGCACAGGGCTACCCTGACTGCAGGGATTTATAACCTCAGTGTCAACTTAACCTCCGGTCAGTATATTACAATCATAGCCTATCGTCCTGAGATAAACTACACCATCGTTTCAGCTTCAGGTGCAGAGAGCGTTCCCAGTGTCACTGTTCAGGCTTTCCTGAACTACATTTATCCCTCGGATGTGACCGTTGACTATGCTGTCATCGGTGGCACTGCAACACCAGGAGCAGACTTCACCCTGGCTCCCGGAACAATTACTATCCCGACAGGATCACTGACCGGGACATTTAACATAACCATCATCAATGATGCCATTCTTGAACCTGATGAAACTGTCATTGCAGGCCTCCTTAATCCCTCCGTGGGCATTACTGTCGGATCTCAGAATCCATACACATATACTATTCTGAATGACGACTTTATCTATGCCTCCTTATCATCTGCCACTGCCTCGGAGGCGGAGGGTAATGTAGCTCATGGGATTCTTGCTCCGCAACTGGTGATAAGTGGAGGAATAATGACCACCCCGGGCAGTCTGGTCCTCACAGTCACCAATGGAACAGCCACGGCTGCCGACTGGTCCCAGACAACGGGTCTCATACCTATTCCTGCCGGAGATTATTCGACTCCGGTGTCAATTCCGGTTCCGGCTGCCGCTCTGAGCATACTGGGAGATGTTACGGTTGAAAACGATGAAACCATCAACCTCAACATTAATACATTCAGTGTTGTCATGGCGGGTGCTATCATCAACTGCGTTTATACAATAGTCAATGATGACATTGCAGGTTTTATAGTCAATCCTGTTAACCTTACAATTGATGAGGGTGGTCCTGCCGGACAGTTTACCGTCGTTCTTATTTCGCAGCCTCAAACGAATGTAGTCTTTGATCTTGTCAATGCTGCTCCCGTATATGTCACTCATCCTGCGCAGATAACTTTCACTCCTGCCAACTGGAATGTCCCGGTTGTTGTCAGTGTTCTGGCCATAGAAGATGCTCTTGATGCAGACCGTACTGATCTCATTGCTGTAACCGTCAACCAGGGTCTTACTGATAATAATTTCGATGCGATGGCAGCGCAGAATGTCAACATCAACATCAATGACAATGATCCTCCGGTGATTACCGGATGTCCGGCAAATATCACTGCTAACGCTGTACCCGGGGCATGCAGTGCCGTAGTTAGCTGGACAGCTCCCACATCGTCGTCACCAATGGTCTCCACTCATAATCCCGGCAGTACTTTCCCGGTAGGGGTGACAACCGTGACCTATACTTCAACGGACAATGACGGCATGGTTTCCACATGTGTATTTACTGTCACAGTCACTGATACTCAGCCTCCGGTCATGACCTGTCCGCCTGCCATTGCCAATGTGCCTGCTGATCCCGGGCAGTGCTATGCCACAGGGGTTGTGCTGGGTGTACCTCTGACATCCGATAACTGCGCTGTCGCATCGGTGACAAACAATGCTCCGGCACAGATGCCGATCGGCACAACAACAGTCACATGGACTGCTACTGATGTTAACGGTCTGACTTCGACATGCACACAAACAGTACAGGTGATTGATAATCAAATACCTACAATAACTTGTCCTCTCAATCTGACTGTCCCTTCTGACATCGGTGTATGCGGAGCTGCAGTAACCTGGTCATCTCCCGTCTTTTCAGATAACTGTGCCGGGCTTACGGTTATTTCCAGTCATAACTCCGGCGACTTCTTCCCCAAAGGGGTGACTGCGGTCACTTATACGGTAACGGATGGTGCGGATAACACAAACAACTGCTCATTCAATATTACAGTGACTGATCCCGAGCCTCCTTCGCTCGTGACGAAAGATATTACAGTTTACCTGGATGCCTCCGGCAGTGCCACGATTGTTGCTGCAGATGTTGTTGAGACTGTGACAGACAACTGTCCGGGCATCACTCTCTCCGTCAGCAAGACCGTTTTTACCTGTGCCAATCTGGGATTTAACGTAGTCACGGTGACGGCTACCGATGCTTCAGGGAATTCTGTAAATGCAAATGCAGATGTTATTGTTGCCGATATACTGCCACCGGTGTTAACGTGTAAAAACGCCACTGTCAATCTTGATGCAGCAGGCAACGGATCTGTTGTACCTGCTGATCTTATCTCAGTTCCTGTGACAGATAATTGCAGTGTCGCGTCGGTGACATTAAGCAGGTCGGCATTTACATGCGCTGACCTTGGAGTTGTCACTGTGACGGTTACAGCAACTGACGGCAGCGGAAATGTCTCCACATGTACTTCATCAGTAACGGTTACTGATGCCTTCCTTGCATCTGTCTCCGCCGGTCCTGATGCAGGGATATGCATAACTGATCCTACATTCACACTTTCATCGGCCACTGCACTGAATGTTACTGTAGTGTGGACCACTTCAGGTACGGGAACATTTGATAATCCAACCCTCGTGAATCCGGTATATACTCCGGGTGCAGGTGATGCTCCCGCGGTGACTCTTACCATAACCGGAACAAAAATAAGTGGCTGTCCCGGAACTTTCACTGACGCAATGACACTTACTCTTGCAGGATTGCCTTCAGCGAATGCCGGTGCCGACCAGGAAATCTGTTCAGGCACGGCCAGTATCGCTCTCTCTGATGCTTCCGCGGTTAATGGCTCCGTTCTGTGGACCACGTCCGGCGACGGAACCTTTAGTGATCCGGCAGCTGTAACCCCTGTTTACACCTTCGGCCCTTCCGATACAGGTCCTGTTACTCTTACAATGACAGTTTCCAACGGCTTCTGTACCGATAACATTGATAACCTGCTGATAACATTCACTCCAACCCCGATGGCTGATGCAGGCCTGTCCGCATCTCTCTGCAGCTCAGAATCAGGGTATCAGGTTGCGGGTGCCTCACATGCAAGCGGAACAGTTCTCTGGAAAACTTCAGGAAACGGAACATTTGATGACCCGGCAACAGACAACCCATACTACTCTTTCGGAACTTCTGACTATTTATCCGGATCGGTTGTACTTACAATGGAAGTGACGGGCGGAGGATCATGCGGAACAGCAGAATCATCTGCCATGATCACAATAAACCCGTTACCTGAAATTGTGATAACGGGACTGGCAAATGTCACATGTCCCGGGCTGAGTGATGCCCAGATAAATCTTGGCGTGACCTCGGGGCTGCCACCAGTGACGTACAGTATGGAAGGTGCTCCCTTCCAGGCTTCAGGCGATTTTACAGGACTGGCACCGGGTGACTGGTATTTCGAAGTGATGGACGGTAACGGATGCGTTTCTGACACAACCATCACTGTAACGGAGCCACTGCCATTCACCGTCACTGTTGATAATGTTACGGATGTCACCTGCAATGGAGGCAACAGCGGTTCAGTGGATGTAACTGCTCTGGGAGGCACTGAGCCTTACAATGTTAGCTGGATCGGTACCGCGGGCTTTACTGCAACAACTCCGGATATTACAGGACTTGTGGCCGGAACTTATGACCTTACCATCACTGATCTCTACGCCTGTGCTACCTATAACTTTTCAATAAACATCGGTGAGCCCCCGGCAATATCGGTGACAGGGGTGACTTTGTCAGACCATAATGGCTTTGGGGTTACCTGTTCTTCAGGCAATGACGGCTTTATTAATATCACAGCCGGTGGAGGCACTCCACCCCTGGTAATCTCATGGACCGGTCCGGGAGGATTTTTCTCATCATCTGAAGATATAGCAGATCTTGTGCCGGGGACATACACGCTGACCGTTACAGACGCTGCAGGATGCAGCTTTACCGGGGATTATATCCTTACAGCTCCTGAACCTATGACTGTAACTTCAACAACTGAGACCGGGTCGTGTCCTGATGTTGCTGATGGAAGCATTTATATCACGGTTTCCGGTGGTACAGGGACGCTCACTTACCGCTGGGACGACGGGGTTACTCTTGATGACAGGCCGGCGATTCTTCCTGGTGACCATTCTGTAACCGTGACTGATGCAAACGGTTGCTGGGTACAGCACGATGTCACAGTAGATATGACCGGATATAACTGTCTCAGAGTATACGAAATAATCACTCCTAATGGTGATGGGAGCAATGACACCTGGAAAATGAGAAACTCCGAACTATATCCTGATGCTGAGGTGCTTGTCTACAACCGCTGGGGCAAGCTTGTCTTCAATACCCGCAATGCATCCGCTGATGAGTGGGACGGAACATACAAAGGAAAGCTACTTCCTAATGACTCATACCATTATGTCATTTATCTCAATGATGGTTCTGAGCCACGCACAGGAGTTATCACTATAATTAGCAAATAACCTTATTACCGGAAGGATATATGAAAGTTCTCAAAATAATTATTATGCTGATGCTGCTGGCGATGATGCCGCCTGTAAAGGGACAGCAGTTCCCGATGTACAGCCAGTATCTCATGAACGGATTCCTTCTCAATCCGTCTTATGCAGGCAGCGATGGTTATTCCACTGTCGGACTAACTGTCCGTGAACAGTGGCTGGGCTTTCCGGAATCGCCGAGCACTTATGCCGCTGCCTTCCAGACAAGGATACTTCGTGACAGCTACATTACCAGATCCACATCCGTCAGGAAGAAAATAGACAGGCCCACCAAGGGAGGTCGTGTAGGGGTAGGAGGATACCTCTTTTCGGACCGCAACGGGATCATGAAGCGCACAGGATTGCAGATGGCTTATGCATATCATCTGCCGCTTTCCGAAGAGAGACAGCTGTCATTCGGGCTCTCGCTGAGTGCATACCAGTATTTTGTAGATATCAACGGAGCTCTGATGCCTGACGACGTCAATGATGAGTTCCTGAATAACTATGATCAGGTGGTCTATATACCTGATGCAAATTTTGGAATAAGCTATGCCACGCCAAAATATTATATCGGCTACTCAATGACAAATCTCTTCAGGGGAACATTGATGATCGGCAACGGAGGTGAAAACAGCAACTCCCAGCTGGGTCACTATTTCCTGACAGGAGGGGTGAGATTTTATATTCCCGAAACCGAATGGATGATCGAGCCGGCGATAATGCTGAAATCATCAGATATGTTATTCAAGGCATTCCAGATGGATCTTACCACACGGGTTTATTACAAGCAGGAATATTGGATGGGTTTATCATGGAGAACGAATGATGCGATTATCCTTCTGACAGGATTTAAAGTTGACAGGTTCTATATAGGCTATGCTTTTGACTTTACCCTGTCCGATATTCGCAGCCAAACCTACGGAACACATGAACTGACAGTTCTGGCCAAGTTTGGAGACAGTCCCCGCAGATACAGGTGGATCAACAAATACTGATGAGGCAATTAATAATTGTCATTTTAACTTTTCTTCTTTGCCTGGCGTGTGATCCGTACCGTAATGCCCGTTACGGAACTGTCACCTTCTCGTGTGATACAGTATATTTTGACACTGTTTTTTCCACTATCGGCTCTGTGACAATGGAGTTCAGAGCTATTAACAGAAACAGTGAACCGCTGCTTATTGACCGTATTTACCTGGGCGGTGGCTCAGGTTCACCCTTCAGGCTGAATATCGATGGTGAGCCCGTCACTGA
>DATKUS010000128.1:0-15749 GCA_035530535.1 Bacteroidales bacterium | reverse complement strand
TAACCTGTCTCCCATTTTATATCCCTGACAATCTCGCCGTCGCAATAGAGTTTAAACAGCTCAGGTTCCTCCTGCAAAGGATGATAGGGGCCTATGGGTATGATCGTTTTCCTATTCATTTTTTAGCCAGGGTTATTCCTTGAAGTTTTTTCTGTAAGGGTAAACACCTTCTGCCCAGTTGCCCTCTGATATCAGTTTTTCCTGGTTGGGGTGATTTAGAAAATTAATGCCAAAAAGCTCATGCATCTCTCTTTCAATCCAGTTTGATGCACTGAACATGTTCGACAGCGACTCAATCTGAGGATCCTCTTTATCGAGTATAACATGGATATTGAGTATCAACCCTATTTCATCTTTGCTGAAATGATAATGGATCTCAAATCCTCTTTTTGTATGCAGTGCAGAGGCTATGATAAACCTGAAACCGGCAGATTTGTATAAATAACCGGAGATTTCCAGTATAGAATCCGGGTTTACAGATATTGTCACACGTTTTCTGCTCCTGGAACTGATCTCAAGGATGTCAGGTCTGAATGTTTCTTTTATATTATGTACTATCTCTTCTGTCTCCATAGTCCATTCATGACTTCTTAACGAGTTTTACTATTCCTGCTATTATTGCCTCAGGTTTTGGAGGGCATCCGGGGATGTAAGCATCAACAGGGATGATCTTGTCAACCGGTCCGGCAAAAGGAATACCTTCAGCGAAAATACCTCCCGTGCATCCACATGCGCCTATGGCAACTACAAGGATAGGTTTTGGGGCCTGATTATATATTTCCAGGAGTCTCTCTTTGTCACGTCTGTTTATTGATCCGTTCACCAGCAATACATCGGCATGGCGTATGCTGCCCACCAGGAGGATGCCGAACCGTTCCAGATCGTGTCTTGGGGTCAGACAGTCAAGGATCTCAATATCACAATTATTGCATGATGCTCCGCCGAAGTGGAAGACCCAGAGAGACTTTTTGAAGCAATAATTTTTAAAACCCACGGTCTGTAATATTTAGTAACCAAATGCTATCAATACCAGCGCAATAACGGCAAGCAGATTCATCCACACAAGGAAGAAATTAACCGCCTGTTTGATCCTTAGCCTCGGATTAGTATTCCTGATCAGGGTAAGAAGAAGTACTACCAGCAGAACTTTGAGCACAGCCCAGAGAATGCCTGCCCCTTCAAGCCTGAAACCATTCATCAGTAATGCAATAAGAAAAGCCGGAAGAATAAAAAGCATAATATATTTTGTCAGCTTGATCAGCGCATACGCTGCGCCAGAATATTCTATAAAAATGCCTTCAGTTATTTCTGCCTCAGCTTCAGGCATATCAAATGGGACAAGAGCCAGTTTTGCCTGAATGCAGAAGATACCCACAATAAACAGTAATACTCCTGAAATGCTTCCGATAAAGGGAGATCCGGACTGCTGTGTCTGTATGACACTATTAAGGTCAAACTGTTGTGCTGATTTCATAATGATCCCGGCAATGAGAAGAAAAAAGGTGAGCTCGTAGCTCAGGATCAGTTTCATTTCCCTTGATCCGCCCACAGCGGCAAGGGGGTTTCCTGAAGCCAGGGAACCAATGATATATGAGAATGAAGGTATAGTAAGCAGATAAAAGATAACCAGAAGGTCTCCCCGGAAACCCGTAGTAATATTAAATAAAGGCAGGAGGATAAAAACTCCGGCCATTACAGCTCCAAATACTGCAAATACGGGAGCCAGCAAAAATATGGCCGGAGATCCGTACTTTGGCAATATTGTCTCTTTAACCAGTAAAAGCTTGAAGAAGTCATAGAACGGCTGAAACAGGGGAGGCCCCTTACGGAACTGCACCCTGGCAGTTATTTTCCTGTCAAACCATGAAAGGAATGCTCCGACCACTGCCGCGAACAACAGCCCCGGGAAGACAAGGAAATAAAACAGGTTAACTGCCATTATATTGTCATTTACTGTTTATCAGTGATATACAAATAATCTTTAATGAGCACTTTTTCATTCAGCCTGTAGATATTTTTCTCCAGAGACTCTTCCTCATCGGTAAATGTTGCAGTCCCCGGGGGACAGGCATCAATGAATTGTTTCAGCTCTTTCTCATCATTCAGATCATAGAAGAGGTCTTTATTCAGGTGATGCCTGAAAAAATCGGTCATCATGGTTCCGAAAGGGCAGATAGTAACACATGATTTGCATGAAATGCAAAGATTGGTATGACGCGAGATAATACCGTTTTCATCCTTCTCAAGCGCATCAGCGGGGCAAACGTTTATGCAGGGAGCATCTTCACATCTTCTGCATGTAAACCTGAATGTTGCCAGTTCCCTGATCGTCTTTAATCCTTCGGAACCAGACGACTTATATAAAAAAGCCTCGGGCAGGGTCATGTCTGAGTCCTCTATCATGACATCCCTGAGTCTTATCATATCCAACAAAATGTTCATAAACCTTATTCGTCTGTTATAAGCTAAGCTGGTTCATAAGCTGGAACCTCGTATCACTCAGCCTGTGAGAAATAGTCTGTGCTATCTTCGACATGGTAATAAATCCGAAATCACAATCCTTTTCAATCTTCGCATTCAGTTTCCCTGCATCAATAGCAATGACTTTTGCGGGGGTAAGAGCCATTACCCATGCCGTCGAGATGTATGGCGGAAATACGGCTGACCAGGAAAAGAGCTGGCCTTCCTCAATTGTGCCAAGATGGATCCTCTTTTCCTTAGCCAGGGTGATACCCAGTGACAAGGATCCTTCAAGCAAAACAAAGACCTCAGAGAGTTGGTCATATTGCTCAAAGATGGTTTCCTTTACCCTTAACTCTTTTATAGAGCTCATCTCTGCAATAGTCTCAAGTTGATGCTCACTGTAGCCTTCAAAAAACCTGATCCTTTTCAGATCTTCAGCTTTAACTTTCATGACCTTTTGATTTATTTACTTCCATATTTCAGGAGTATGTTTCAATTCATCATAAGTAAAAACAGGTCCATCCTTGCATGCAAAGAATTCCCCCATCATGCAGTGTCCGCATTTTCCCAGGCCGCATGACATGTTTTTTTCCATTGACAGGTATATCTGATCATTTTTATACCCCAATTCCAGGAGTCTGATGGTCCCGAACTTCATCATGACCGGTGGACCACACACGACAGCAACAGAATTCTCTATCTTCACGCTGATCTTGTTCAGCAGAGCGGTTGCGACCCCCACCGGGCCGTCCCAGCCTTCCTCGGCTTTGTCAACAGTGCGGTAAGTCTCAAATTTCTCGATACTGTTCAGCCGTGCAAAAAGAGGCTTATAAATGCAGTCAGCAGGGGTTTTGGATCCATAACACAGGATCACTTTCTCAAGCTGATCTTTAATACTCTCAAGTGCATAAAGTAATGACCTGATAGGAGCAAGCCCGCATCCTCCTCCGAGAATGAGCACCTCTTTTCCAATGAATTTTTCAACGGGGTAACCTCTTCCGAACGGGCCTCTTATGCCCATTAAGGCTCCGGGTTTAAGCTTATGCATATACTCTGTCACATACCCTGTCTTCATCACAGTAACTTCGAGCTTTTCTGTTATAAGAGGTGAAGAAGAAGGGGTAAACGGAGCTTCCCCGATACCGTCAACGGATACCTCGATAAACTGACCGGTCTTAAAGGAGAACTCTTCCTCAGGGAAAAGAACAAATGTCTTTATAAGAGGAGATTCATCAATGACATCTGCCAGCCTGGCCCTGATAGGTTTATATATATTCTTGTCATTCAACATGAAAGCCTGTTAAACAAGTTCCATGAACAATTCATTTTTATTTATCTTTCCGATGCATGCTTCAATACATCTTCCACAACCGGTACAAGCAATAGCCTTGAATTTCTGAGGTTTCCAGACATATTTGCACATATACCTGTTTTTGAACCGGTTATGAAGTTCAAAGAGGGCATCTTCACCACCGGCAACCCTTTCAAACCCCGGGTACTGGCAGGCATCAACCTGCTTCACCTTTTCAAATCCCGGTTTATCTATAAGGAGAAAACATGTACAGGTCGGGCAGATTGTTGTGCATGCCCCGCATGAGACACAATTAGAAGAGTATTTCTCCCATACCTCTTTCTCTGCCTTTTGAACCAGCACCCCGGTCTTTTTATAATCAGGAAGTCCTTTATTTGCTTCACGCACTAAGTTTTCTGTCTCAATTTGCTTACTTTCCATGAATGTTAAGACATTCTTGTCTGTCAATGGCACTGCAGCGGAAAGTTTCTTTGCCAGCTCTTCGCCCTTGGAGGAGATTACTCTTAAAATGACCTCTTCATCTTTCCGGATCACTGACATATCTGCCTTATCCATGGCATAAGGTCTGATATCATAGGAAAGGCAATGGCAATGCTCCTGTATCCCGAAACAGTCAGAGGATATCAGGATGGTGTTCTCGCGACGCTTCCTGTAAAAAAGGTCATTGAAGATATCATCAAGATAGATCTCGTCAGTAAGATTCAAGGCCTCAATGTCACAGTTTGGAATACCCATGATTATCCTGGGCTTTTCAGCATCTCTTTCTGATGTTACGTTTTCCTTAATGGGAAGGAAGAAGTTCTTTAACGGTGTTGCAGGTTTTGGTTTATTATAAATAATATTCTGTATATCAGATAACTTGAGCAATTCATAGTCTTGCCCAAATTCATTTTGAACCGGAGCGTATATGGTGCCCGATAATAATAGTTGCCCCAGTGACTTATCCCAGTCTTCTTTACTAATGGTTAAGTAGTACATTTTAATGTGAGAAGATGCACATATAAAATTAAATTCATAGAATGAACAAGTCAATAAAAATTCAATAATTTATTGCTTAAAAAAAACACATAAAATTTAAAGTACAATATATCAATGTTTTAAATTAATATCCTCAATTAAAAAAGATTATTTATCTTGCATCAGTACTGGCAGCAACATGAAATTCATGTGAAGAAAATCACAAAATATGTTATAAAGAACAGTCTCAGGAGGATCTTTCTTTACCACTCATCCCTTGTAAGGATGAAAATGATGGGTGTTAAAAAGGTGTTTTCTTACACTCTTGCCTTTGAGACAGGTGTGACACCTGATCAGGTCAGAAAAGACTTTTCAGAATTCAGGCTGACGGGTAACAAAAAGGGAGGGTATGAGATTACTGATCTCCTTGAGAAAATGGAGGATATTTTTCATCGCAACGAAGTTCATAACATCGTCCTGATCGGAATGGGGAACCTGGGACTGGCACTATCAAAGTACAGCAGGTTTGCTCAGCGCAACATGAATATTGTAGCTACATTTGATATCGATCCCTTCATGCAGAAGATCAGATCTGGTGTGCCTGTCTATTCAATGGATCGTCTGCATGAAATAATTGACAGGTTCAGGGTTAAAGTTGCTATTCTGGCTGTTCCGGAGATCTCAGCCCAGGCAATAAGTGACGAACTTGTCAGCCTGGGAATCAGGGGAATAGTGAATTTCGCACCGGTACTCTTAAAAGTTCCGCCAGATGTAGTTGTCAATAATGTAAACCTGAGTGATGAGCTCGAAAGCGTCATTTATTATGTATATAAAATAATGAAGGTTGATAATTACTAAAAACAGGAAGTTATCAAAGAGGGATTCGAAATAGTGATTAAAGGCCTTGTTCAGGGAGTTGGCTTTCGTCCCTTTATATACAGACTCGCCACCCGGCACCGGCTTTACGGAGAAGTAATAAACCGGAGTGATGGCGTTTCGGTGATTGTTCAGGGAAGTGAGATTGAAATCAGAGAGTTCATAAATGATATCCGGAAATTTGCACCTCGGGCATCCAGGATAAGGACTGTTGAGGTAAATCAACGGTCTGTAATTAGCTATAACTGTTTTAAAATATCTCCGAGTGAAAGCAGTGATGAGCAGATCACAGATGTCAGTCCGGATATAGCAGTATGTTCAGAATGCCTGGGAGATATGGAGAATGACCCGGGAAGGATAAACTACCCTTTTGTCAACTGCACCAATTGTGGCCCGCGGTTTTCTATCATAAAGGAACTTCCTTATGACCGCGCAAATACCACGATGAAGGAGTTCACGATGTGTGTGAAGTGCGGCTCAGAATATCACAACCTTCTTGATCGGCGGTTTCATGCGCAACCTGTTGCATGTAATATATGTGGCCCGGAATATCTCTATAAAGAATCAGGGCAAAGCTTCACCGGGATCGACCAGATTCTGAAGGAGGTTTCAGCCAGGATAGCTGCCGGCAAGAGTATAGCTGTCAAGGGGCTGGGCGGATATCATCTGATGTGCGATGCACTTAATAATAATGCTGTTGCCGAACTGAGACGAAAAAAACAACGTGATTCAAAGCCCTTTGCAGTAATGTTCAGGGATATTTTTGAGATCAGAACATTTTGTTACACCGATGATGCTGAAGAGAAGGAATTGATTTCGTGGCGCCGGCCTATAGTTATACTCAGACAAAAGAAAACGCTGGCAGAATCAGTGAACAATGGGCTTAACACAATCGGTGCGATGCTTCCCTATATGCCGGTACACTACATGCTCTTTAAAGTCCTCGACACTCCGGCAATAGTCCTTACAAGCGGCAATCTGTCGGATGAACCGATAATTATTGATGATCTTTCAGCTGAGGAGCATTTGATGCCGGTTGCCGGTGCGTTAATGAGTTATAACAGGGAAATACAAAACAGAACCGATGACTCGGTTGTCAGGATCAATGGTAAAAGCATAAGCATTATCAGACGTTCAAGAGGTTTCGTTCCGCGACCGGTTGATCTTAGCTGTAATGTTGAGGGTATTCTTGCTGCCGGTGCAGAGCAGAAAAACAGTTTCTGCATCGGTAAAGGCCATCAGGCAATAATGAGTCAGTATATAGGCGACCTGAAGAATTTGCCGACGTATGATTTTTATACTGAATCGATCGGCCGGTTTTCAGAACTCTTCAGGTTTAAACCAGAGTTTATCGCTTGTGACCTTCACCCTGATTATATGTCAACAAAGTACGCAGAGAAGCTGGAAAATGATCTGAAGATTCCACTTATAAGAGTTCAGCATCATCATGCACATATTGCCTCATGTATGGCTGAAAATAGCATTGATGAGAAGGTTATCGGAGTAAGCATGGATGGCACAGGCTATGGTTATGACGGGAATATATGGGGAAGTGAGTTTCTCATTACAGACCTTAATGAATTTGAAAGGTATACTCATTTTGATTACTTCAGGATGCCCGGGGGAGATAAAGCTGTTGATGAGCCATGGAGAATGGCATTTTCGTGTCTGGTCAATTACTTCGGGGAAGAGATAAATTATGATAAGATTCCTCTCTTTCACTCTTTAGACAAGCAACGAATGATGATAGTCAAAGAGATGATAGTCAAGGGTGTTAATTCACCTTTGACCTGTGGCGCCGGCCGCATTTTTGATGCTGTCTCAGCTCTAATCGGACTTTGCTCCGAAGCAACATTTGATTCTGAGGCCCCTATGCGCCTTGAGTCAGTAATAGATTGTGAAACAGATCTTTATTATTCCTTTTCTTTAGGGAGAACTGTCAGTTTTGCTGACACATTCCGTGAAATATTAACTGACATTACACACACGGAAGCATCATTTATTTCTGCGAAGTTCCATAATACAATAGCCCGGATAATACTTCAGGTGGTAGAGAAGATAAGAAAAGAGTCATCACTTAATAAAGTGATTCTTTCGGGTGGTGTCTTTCAGAATAAGTACCTGCTCGAAAAAACTTTGTATCTTTTGAACATGAAAAGCTTTGAGGTTTTTACGAATCATCTTGTACCTGCAAACGACGGAGGCATTTCACTGGGTCAGCTCATTATTGCATCCAAAAGATCCGGGTTATGTGTCTGAGTTTTCCTGCCCGGATAGTAGCTATTGACGGCAGCATGGCAGAAGTCTCTGCCGGAGGAACAGTATTTAAGGCAGGCCTTCAGATGGTGGAAAATGCGAGAGTTGGTGACTATATTCTCCTCCATGCCGGTTTTGCAATTCAGATAATAAGTGAAAAAGAGGCACTTGAGACTCTGGAACTGCTCAGGGAAATGGATGATTCCCTGGAAATATGATCTTATAATGAAGTACATAGACGAATACAGGGATAAAGCACTGATCATGAAACTGGCAGAGCTGATAAAGAAGTCAGCAACCGGCGATTATACCTTTATGGAGGTCTGTGGTGGTCATACAGCTTCAATTCACCGTTTCGGGATACCCTCACTGCTGCCAGGGAATATCCGGCTTGTTTCAGGGCCTGGTTGTCCGGTCTGCGTTACCGGCGAAGAATTCATTGATTATGCAATAGAATGTTCAGCGATGGAGAGGGTCATCATTGCTACATTCGGAGACCTGATGCGGGTTCCCGGGGCATTTTCATCTCTTGACAGAGAAAAAGCAGCAGGTGCAGATATCAGGGTCGTTCTGTCAGGATTAGAGGCTCTTGAGATTGCCAGGTCAAACCCGGAGAGAACAGTCATTTTTTTGGGGATAGGATTTGAGACCACTGCACCTGGTACTGCGGTTACTGTCATGTTGGCAGCTAAAGAAGGAATCAAAAATTTCTTTCTGTTAAGTGCACATAAGGTAATGCCCCCCGCAATAGAGGCAATAATAAAGGACGGTACCAGACTCAATGGTTTTATTTGTCCCGGACATGTTGCTGTAATCACCGGAGCATCGGCTTTTAAATTCATCCCTGAGAAGTATAACCTGGGTTGTGTAATAACCGGTTTTGAACCTACTGATATTTTGTACGCAATTCTTATGCTGGTAAACCAGGCAAACCGGAATACACCTTGCGTGGAAATTCAATACAGCAGGGCAGTCAATGCTGATGGCAATAAAATTGCCCAAAAATATTTATCGGAAATATTTGAATTCTCTGACACCCTGTGGAGAGGTTTTGGAGTGATTCCCGCAAGCGGACTGAAGCTTGGGAAGAAATATGAAAGTTTTGATGCTGAGAAGAGATTTCCTGTTAATGTTGTCTTTCATGAAGGCAGTGAAGCCTGCATATGCGGAGAAATTCTCAGGGGATTGAAGACTCCTGCTGACTGTACTCTTTTTGGCAGTACCTGTTTACCTGAAACTCCGGCCGGAGCATGCATGGTTTCAGATGAAGGGGCATGTAACACATATTATAAATACAAGATCAATGAGTGAGGTAGTTACTCTTGGACATGGCAGCGGCGGTAAACTTGCTCATGAACTGATTGACAGGGTTTTTGTAAGCAATTTCGGCATGACCGGGCCTCTGACAGATTCAGCTATTCTTGAATACAGTGGGGTGACGCTTGCGTTCACAACTGACTCATACGTTATTGATCCTCTGTTTTTTCCCGGGGGAGACATAGGGAAGCTTGCCGTTTGCGGCACAGTAAATGACCTGGCTGTCTCCGGCGCCGATGTGAAATATATGGCTACATCATTTATAATTGAGGAGGGTTTTCCTCTCAGTGATCTCAGAAGAATTGCCGCTTCAATGACTGAAGAGGCTAAAAAAGCGGGCATAAGGATTGTCACTGGCGACACAAAGGTCGTTGAAAAGGGTAAATGTGATAAGCTGTTTATTAATACTTCGGGAACAGGGTTCCTCCGGCCTGACCTCAGGCATATCAGCACAGGCAGTAAGATCAGGCCAGGCGATAAACTGATCATTAACGGGCCGTTGGGCAATCATTCAGCTGCAATACTAGCTGCCCGGAACATATTTAATTTCAGTATACCGGTAGAATCTGACTGCGCCTCGCTAAATCATTTGATAAACAGTGTTCTTAAGAAGAGCAGTGAGGTACACTTTATGAGAGATCTTACCAGAGGTGGGCTTTCCTCAGTTCTAAATGAACTTTCAGACATGATCAGTTACGACATAATTGTCAATGAGGCATCAGTGCCAGTTGAGGAGCCCGTAAAGGGCTTATGTGAGATTCTGGGTTTTGACCCCCTCAGTCTTGCCAACGAAGGGAAAGTATTATTTGTTGTCGGGGAGAATGATCACGAAATGATAATGGATGTTCTGCGTTCTGATCCTCTGGGGAGAAATTCAGCAGTTATAGGTGGAATTATTAATAGTGAAATAAAGCGGGTAATTTTGAACACATCAGTCGGAGGCAGACGGATACTTGATATGCCATCAGGAATACAGCTCCCGAGAATATGTTGATCTCCGGCAAATGCATGAACTAAGGATTGCAGAAGACCTCACAGCTATAGTACTGGAGACAGCTGAGAGGGAGCACCTGGTAAGGGTTACGAGGGTGAATATCAGTTTTGGGCAGATGATACAGATAGTACCTGATATTTTTGAATTTGCCTTCAGGGAAATAGTATGTAATACAATAGCCAGGGATGCGGAACTAGTCATTGAAATAGTTCCTGTGAAAATGAAATGTCTGAATTGCGGATATGAGTTTCATGTCAGAGAAAATTTATTTGCCTGTCATAACTGCAGTTCAACAGACCTGGAGATAATAAATGGGAAAGAATTATTCATTAAAAGCATAGAAGGGGAACAGATATGGAAATAAAGATTATGAAGAATATCCTTGACCGGAATCAGAACAAAGCTGATGAAGTAAGAGGTCTGCTGGCCTCAAAGGAAGTTTTGATGGTGAATATAATAAGTTCTCCCGGAGCAGGTAAAACAACATTACTGGAACGCACCTGCGAAGAGCTCGGAACAAAGTTCAGGATGGGCGTGATAGAAGGTGATGTTACAACTGACCGTGATGCCCAACGGCTTAAAAAGTTTAATATCCCTATTGTTGTTATAAATACTGAAGGAGGCTGTCATCTTGACTCGCACAGCATTTCGAAAGTCATTGATTCGTTTGATCTTGAAGATCTGGATATCCTTTTTGTCGAAAATGTTGGCAATCTTATCTGCCCATCGCAGTTTGACCTTGGTGAGACATTTAAACTGGCAGTTGTAAGTACTGCTGAAGGTGATGATAAACCGGCTAAATATCCGATGCTGTTCAGGGAAGCCAAAGCTGTGCTTCTTAATAAGATCGATCTTATCCCCTATACAAATTTCAATTATGCTGGTTTCAGAGCTGATCTTGCCAATATCAACCCTCATGTCCCGCTGTTTGAACTCTCATGCACCAGGGGAGATGGCATGAACGAATGGTTTGAATGGATTTCGGGTCAGGTTTTAAAACCGAAACGGCCTTGAAACTATAGTCTCATTGCTCTGATATTTTTATCCATTCAGATCATAAACATGACATAAGTAAGGTTTTTCACTATCTATTGTTATTAATTTCATAGCTCGAAAAATGCAGTCATTTAACGAAATAGTCATACTAATTAATTTAAAATCAAACTGAAATGTATCACGTTGGAAATCTTGTGAAGGAATTAGCCGACAAACACGGGCGAAGAAGAGACAGCCTGATGCCTATCCTTCAGGATATTGTAATGAAACATAACTACCTGACGGATGAAGCGATGGTTAATGTCGCTACGGAACTCGATATTTCGGCAGCTGAAGTTTACGGCACAGCTTCTTTCTACACCTTCCTTGACACTGGGGAAAGGGGTAAATATGTTATAAGGGTCTGCAAGACCATTACCTGTTCAATGAAGGGGAAGATTGAAATTATAAATGTGCTGGAAGACACCCTGAAGATAAAAGTCGGTGAGACAACCTCCGACAAGCTTTTCACATTGCTTGAGACAAACTGTATTGGATGGTGCCACAAGGCCCCTGCAATTCTGATAAATGACATGCCCTATACCGATCTGACACCAGAATCAGTTGTGGATGTGATAAAAGGTTATATGCATAAATAATATCAAACGACCAGATAATGAAAAATAAAGGACTAAATAAGGTCGACCTTATTTTTGAAAAAATAGATTCCGAAGCGGTTCTTAAAAAGGCCTTCGCACTTAAAAGCGATGAGATAATTCAGCAGATACTTGAATCAGGGTTAAGAGGCAGGGGCGGAGCAGGTTTTCCGACGGGTTTAAAATGGAAATATACCGCCGCTGAGAATGATCCCGACAAATATATTGTCTGCAATGCTGACGAGGGCGAGCCCGGCACTTTTAAAGACCGCGAGATACTTGATAAGGTAGCCTACAAGGTATATGGAGGCATGGCCATAGCAGGCAAAGCTATGGGTGCCAGGAAAGGTTATGTCTACCTGCGGGGAGAATACAGGTTCCTTCTTCCGCAGCTCTATATGGACCTCTATAAGTTCCATAAGATGATTGAAGAGATAGGATACGACTTTAATATTGAGTTTCGTATGGGCAGTGGTGCCTATATCTGCGGTGAGGAAAGCGCTCTTTTCGAGTCTATAGAAGGGTTCCGCGGAGAGCCCCGGAACAAACCACCATACCCTACAACCAGCGGGCTTTTCGCAAGACCCACATCAATCAATAATGTGGAGACACTGGTTACTGCAATGATGATCATTGACAAGGGCGCATCTGAATATATCAAGCTGGGGACCAGAGACTCGCGGGGCTCCAAAGTATTCTCAATATCAGGAGACACACCCACACCCGGTATTTTTGAACTCGAACTGGGAATGACGGTACAGGAGTTTGTCGACGTCTTTGGCGATGGCGATACGAAGGCAGTGCAGGTAGGAGGAGCATCAGGCTTCTGCGTGCCAAGAAAGAAATTTGCCGAGACAATTATCGGTTTCGAAGGGGTGCCTACAGGAGGCTCAATGAAGCTGTTCAACAGTTCACGGTCTATGTATAACGTGCTGCATAACTACCTTGAATTCTTTTCAGAAGAGTCATGCGGACAGTGTACACCTTGCCGTGTGGGATGCCAGCAGCTGCTCCTGGGCGTTGAAGAGGTGAAAAAGGGTAAGGCCAAATCAGCCTACCTCAATGAACTCATAAAACTCGCCGAAACTATGAAGGTGGCATCAAAATGCGGTCTCGGCCAGTCAGTAGGCAACGCCTTCAGATCAATTGTAGAGAACTTCAGAGAAGAGGTATTATATTAATGTAAGAAATTGAATATCATGATAAATCTAAAGATAAACGATCATCAGGTATCAGTAGCCGAGGGCTCTACAGTGCTGGAAGCAGCAAAGAGCCTCGGTTTAAATATACCTACACTGTGCAATCATAAGGACTTGTGCGTCGTCGGTAACTGCCGTGTTTGCGTGGTGGAACAGAAAAATGCAAGGACACTCATTGCTTCATGCGCAACGCCTGTCTCAGAGGGAATGGAGATCTACACCAACTCCCTTAAAGTGAGGAACGCTCGCAAGCATATCGTTGAGCTGCTTCTCTCCGAGCACCGTGCTGACTGCACTAAGTGCTACAAGAATCAGAACTGTGAACTGCAGACGCTTGCAAACGAATTTTCTTTTGGCGAACACCTCTTCCTTGACCTTACCGAAAACAAGCCTTATATAATAGACAGGTCATCGTCTGCTTTCATAAAGGACGACAGCAAATGCATCAGATGCCAGCGCTGCGTCCGTACCTGCTCAGAGCTGCAGCATGTTTCCGCAATATCTGTTGCCAAAAAGGGATCTCACCAGAAGATATCCTCTTTTTATGACAGACCGATGAGCGCTGTTGTGTGCACCAACTGCGGACAGTGCGTAAACCGCTGCCCGACGGGTGCCCTGGTTGAGAAGACATATATTGACCAGGTCTGGGATGCAATTTATGATACTGACAAGCATGTGGTTGTACAGACTGCACCTGCAGTCAGAGTGGCACTGGGAGAGGACCTCGGTTATGACCCCGGACAAAGGGTGACAGGCAAGATGGTCACTGCCCTCCGCCAGCTCGGGTTCGACTCAGTACTGGACACAGACTTCTCAGCTGACCTTACAATAATGGAGGAAGGCACTGAACTTCTTACCCGGTTAAAAAAGATCCTTGTTGAGGGAGACAAGACCCTTGCTCTTCCCATGTTTACTTCATGCTCACCCGGATGGATCAAGTTCATAGAGCATAAATTCCCCAACATGCTCCCGAACCTCTCAACCTGCAAATCTCCGCAGCAGATGTTTGGTGCGCTGGCAAAGACATACTATGCCCAGAAACGCAAGATCGATCCTTCCAAGATTGTCTCCGTCTCAATTATGCCCTGCACTGCCAAGAAATTTGAGGCCGACAGGCCTGAGATGAGGTCAAGCGGATTCAAAGATGTCGACTATGTGCTTACAACAAGAGAACTGGCCGTGATGATCAAACAGGCAGGTATTGACTTCAGAACCCTCGAGGAAACTCATTATGATTCAATAATGGGAGAATCAACAGGCGCTGCGGTGATATTCGGCTCAACAGGCGGGGTTATGGAGGCAGCTCTCCGTACAGTATATGAAATAGTAACCGGAAGAGAGGTGCCCTTCAAGAACCTGGAGATAATCCCGGTTCGCGGTATGGAAGGGGTCAAAGAGGCAACAATAAAAATAGAAGGTACTGTAGCCGACTGGAAGTTCCTTGAGGGAGCAGAACTGAAGGTAGCCATAGCACACGGCCTCGTCAATGCAAATAAACTCATGAAAGCTATCTCGGAGGGGAAGGCCTCATATCACTTCGTGGAGATAATGGCATGCCCCGGCGGATGCATAGGAGGAGGAGGCCAGCCTATTCCCACAAATATGGAGATAAGGGAGAAAAGAATGGCAGCAATCTATGCCGAAGATGCAGATATGCCGGTACGCAAGTCACATCAGAACCCCGAAATAATAGCTGTTTACAAAGAGTTTCTTGATAAACCCAATGGGCATAAATCCCATGAGCTGCTTCATACTCACTATGTAAAACGAGAGACCTACTAATCAGCTAATACTCTGTCAGAGGGACATTCATCTTTTGAGTGTCCCTTTTTTTATACACTTCAAATAATGGGAACCCTCAAGTAATTATTCTTTTTACCTTTGCACAAAATTTTACGGTGATGGTTGAGTTCCTGATGCACAATATATTCTTTATCGTGTTTGGCGTCGTCGTACTGGGAGTTTTGCTAACAGACCTTCTGGTGGTTGGACGTGATCACCATACCATTTCTCTTAAGGAATCACTGATCTGGACATCAATTTGGATAAGCCTTGCAATCGGCTTTTACTTCTTTATCAGGTTCTACGGACATCATGTCCACGATATCACCGACTGGCAGTCGCTGCGCGACTATATCTCGCTTTACCAGCCCAATCTTAAACTGCCGGAAAACGATTATGAAGGAGCCCTTAACCTTTACCGGAAAGTCACTGCAACAAACTTCATTACAGGCTACCTCCTCGAATATACACTCTCAATTGACAACGTATTTGTAATTCTGATGATCCTTACTGCATTTTCTGTAGATCAGAAGAACTACAAGCAGGTCCTGTTTTGGGGTATCCTTGGTGCCGTTGTTCTGAGGTTCATATTCATTTTTATCGGTTCAGCCCTCATACATAAATTCAGCTGGCTGCTCCTGGTATTTGGTGCATTTCTTATCTATTCCGGAGTTCAAATGTTCCTCACGCGAGACCATGAGCAGAAAATGGAGGCCAGGGACCATTTCCTGGTAAAATTTCTCTCAAAGCACTTTAATATATATCCGGATTTTATAGGATACCATTTTTGGAAGCGTGTAGACGGAAAGTTTTATTTCACCCCGCTGTTTATAGTATTGATAATGATTGAGTTCACTGATGTTGTGTTTGCAATGGACTCCATCCCTGCCATCTTTTCCATAACCACTGACCCTTACATAGTTTTCTTCTCAAACATCTTTGCAATAATAGGGCTCAGGTCA
>DATKUS010000127.1:0-3248 GCA_035530535.1 Bacteroidales bacterium | reverse complement strand
AACTGTTTCCTGCATCTTTTGGGCAATCATTCCATAAGAACCATGAAAACTTCTTCTTAGGCCGGTCAGTTCAACAAAAGCCTCGTCTATCGAGTATCCCTCCACATCAGGTGAGAAGCGTCTGAGTATCTCGAACATCCGGAGGGAGAAAAGGCTGTATGTCTCGTAATCAGAGGGCAGGATGACGATATCAGGGCAAACCTTCTTCACCTCATAGAGGCTCATACCCCTTTTAACGCCCCTGGCTTTCGCCTCATAGCTGGCAGCTGCAACAATCCCCCGTTCCTTGCCTGTTATGACAGGTTTCCCTCTGAGCTCAGGGTGGATCGCCTGTTCACAAGATGCAAAAAAGGCGTCTGCATCGAGATGGAGGATTGCCCTCGGCCAGGAATGGATCGTTAAAGGCTGGTTATCCATATGTTTTCTCAGAAGGTAAAACTAACGGTATTTTCTGACTACTGCCGTTACTACACCGGAGATCTTGAGCTCTTTTTTCGGTTTGATCGGCTGGTACTTGGGATTGGCGGGCAGGAGCATTACATTCTCACCCCGTTTTCTGAGGTACTTCATCGTCCATTGCCCGTCAACTTCAGCAATAACAATATCCCCATTCTTGGGTTGCTCTCCTTTATCAACAAGCACCATGTCGCCTGGGAGTATGCCGGCTTCTGACATCGAATCCCCTGATACTTTCAGCAGGAAGGTTGCCTCGGGATTCTGGATAAGGAGATCATCAAGGGACAGGTTGTCCGCCAGTTCCTCCTCGGCTGGGCTTGGAAAACCCGCTTCTACTGTTCCGAGTAGTTTTACCGGGGCTGCTATGGATAGCGCTATAAGCCTGCCCTTATCATCTCTTTCAAGAACCTTCAGTTTTTCGAGTTTATTGACGAGTTTAAATACTGCGTTTTTGGATTGGAATCCGGTTATCTCTGCAATCTCCGAAAAACTCGGCATTCTGCCTTTCTGATAATAAAATCTGGCTATCTTCCGGATTCTGCTCCTCAGCTTGTCTTCTCTGACCTTATTCTTCACGGTTTCATTATATAGTGAACGATAGTTCACTGTCAATAGGGATGGAATATAACAATGACACATTCGTTTTATGGTACTTTATGATATGTGTGGCCGTTTTGTAAGAAGCAGTACCCTCAAGGAAATCTCTGACTATTTTGACGCAGAGCAGCCTTCGTTCGAGTTCGAGCCAAGCTATAATGTGGCTCCTACACAAGACATCATTATTATCAATAACCGTGGGGTAAAGCAGTTGGTGAAATGTCACTGGGGGTTTGTCCCTCCCTGGTCGAAGGAGTTATCTGAGGGATATAAGATGATTAACGCCCGATCCGAGACTGTAGATGCGAAACCAAGTTTCAAGGCTGCATTCAGAAAGCAGAGATGTCTTGTGATTGCGAACGGCTTTTATGAATGGCAGAAGGAGAAGAAAAAGAAGGTTCCGGTCTATATCTCCCTCAAATCCGGAAAGCCCTTCGGGTTTGCTGGCCTCTATACTGTATGGACGTCACCGGAAGGGGAGAAGATATGTACCTGCACGATACTTACAACCGAATCTAACGATCTTATATCCACTATCCACGATAGGATGCCGGTGATTATCCCCCGGGATAAGGAGGATTTATGGCTCGATCCTACAGTGAATGACGTTGAGCTGCTGAAAGATCTTTTCACCTCCATTCCATCAGAGGAGATGGAGATTACTAATGTCTCTGACAGGGTAAACTCCCCCAGATATAACTCCCCAGAGAATATAAGGCCTGTTTAGGTCTGGGAAGAACTCTTGTATTTACACTCGATATTTTCGATCACTTTCTTAAACCTAAGCGCATAGTGATTATATGTAATCTGGTATGTCTGACACTTGCAAGTCTGCAGGCTCACCGTATGATTGGATATGGTGAATATCATTCGTGACATTAAGTCTAACCGGAAATTGACAACTTTAAGTAACTTCGTTTTTTATGAGATAAGAATATATTAAAATGTCTTGAACACTAATTGTGTTTGCAGTCCTTGTAAGTGCACCTCTTGACTTGCTATCATTATTAGCTTATACGAAAGAGGCTCTTGCAAAAGTCCTGTTCTGGTAGCCGCAGGCTTTAGCCTGCGTTTGTAACGTATTGAAATAAAACAAAACACGCAAACTAAAGTTTGCGGCTACATTATTATTCAAGATTATTCAAGACTTTTGCAAGAGCCTCGAAAGGAAAAGAATGAATGTTTTGGATCTGCCTTTTAATAAGATCCTATTGATTAAAAAGTCGGATGAACCTGACACGATTCTTATGCTTGAAGACGGTGTAACATATCAGAATCATTTAGGCACCATTCATGCATCTGCTCAATATGCACTGGCTGAAGCTTCAAGCGGGGAGATCCTGGAAAGAAACTTTGGCGACTGGAACGGAGCTTATTTCCCCGTAGTGAGGAGGGTTGAAGTCAAATATAAAAACCCAGCAAAGGGAAGACTATTTTCAGAAGGCTTTATTGACTCAGACAGAGCCATGAAGGCAAAGAAAGAACTCTCGGAAAAAGGACGGACCCTTGTGGACGTCATAGTAAAGATCGTGGACGAAGGGAAGAACATCACCTTTGAAAGCACATTCACATGGTTTATTGCAAAAGCCAAAAAGTAAAAACAAGGGTTGGAGGTTAGTTTTTCAACAGCCTGTTTATGCTTGCAGATACCCTGGTGCTATTTGTCCGTTATAACAATTCCCAGTTGTACTCTGCAGCATCATCGGCATGATAGTGGGCACTTTGCTCCTGTGAGAAACTTATTCAATACTATTCCCCCTGATGAAATGCATCTTAATTGTTCAACTTCATGATATGGGGATATACGAACCCCGGATTACCGTACCTGGCGGTTAGCTCCTGATCGTCTGTACACACTCTTGCCTCTCATTTGTCCCAAGCTTTGCTAATATAGTAGAATGAGCTCGAAACTAAATTTAACTTTCCCTGTCCCGAACTATGAACCGAAATAAGATATGTCCTGATTGCGAAATTGAGTATCTGCCACATATCGAGAAATGCGCTGATTGCGGCGCGATGCTCCTTCTGCACGAGGAGCATTTACAGGCACAGGAGGAAAAGAAGCGGCTGATGGCGAAGTCCATTGAAAACGCAGTTGTGGTCAGGGAGGGCGACCTGAAGTGGTTAGGTAAACTGTACAACGTTCTCATCGATGCCGGTATTCCTTGCACGGTCATTTCCGATGCAGGCTGTAA
>DATKUS010000126.1:0-2420 GCA_035530535.1 Bacteroidales bacterium | reverse complement strand
CCGCGGTGGGCTGCGGTGGCCTCTGATGGCTGTCACGGGAAGGACGCACAATATACTTATCATTGGCACCGGCAGTGCTCTCCTCCAGCGACGGCTGCTGACCGAAATTCAGGTTCACAACTTCCTTGCGTTTGTCAGGCTTGTAACCCTCAAAGTCGGCACTGGCTTCAAAGCCTGTAGCGACAACGGTTACACTGATGGATTCGCCCAGGGCCTCATCACTCGACAGACCCCTGATTATCAGGGCCTCAGAAGATACGGACTCATATACATGGTCAGTCAGTTCACCAAGCTCATCCATGGTGATCTCATTCTTTCCGGTGCCAGACTTGATGTTGAGGAGGATACTCTGTGCGCCGGTGATATCATTGGCGCTGAGCAGCGGTGATGTCAGGGCAGCTTCAATGGCTTTGACAGCCCGGCCCTCGCCGGAGGCGGATCCTATACCCATAAGGGCTACGCCTGAATCTTCCATCACCGTATGAACATCGGCAAAGTCGACATTGATATACCCCGTGCAGGTTATGATCTCGGCAATGCCTTTTACAGCATTGGACAGAACGTCATCAGCCCTTGAAAAAGCGGCGGAGACACCTTCATCACCGTATATCTGACGGAGTCTCTCATTGTTTATCACTATGAGAGAATCGACTTTATCCTTCAGTTCATTTATGCCGGCTATTGCCAGCCTGATCCTCTGGTTGAGTTCTGATCTGAAGGGTATGGTCACCACCGCAATAGTAAGATAACCGGCATCCTTGCATGCTTTTGCAATTACAGGCGTGGCTCCGGTGCCGGTACCGCCTCCCATGCCTGCGGTGATAAACACCATTTTGGTATTACCAGAGAGGGCGTCCATGACATCCTGTATGTTCTCAAGAGCAGCTTCCCGCCCCTTCTCCGGGTGACTTCCCGCCCCCAGTCCTTCGGTAGTCGTTTCACCAATCTGCACTTTTGTCGGCACAGGGCTGTTTATAAGCGCCTGCTGGTCGGTGTTGCAGACAATGAAGTTTACATCCCTGATACCTTTGCGGAACATATGGTTCACGGCATTGTTCCCGCCGCCGCCAATGCCCACCACCTTTATTATTGACGACCGCTCCAACGGCAGGTCAAAATTCATCAGTTCTTCTGACATGGCTTTACTGTTTTGAATTATTCCCGCTGTTGTCATCCAGCGGCTCATCGGTAGCTTCTATAAACTTGGTCCAGATGCCCCTGAGCTTATCCCCTATGTTTCTTGGCACCGGGGAGGAGTCCCGCAGTGTAGCCTGATTTGCAGCCTGCATCACCTCTGCCTCTTCCTCTTCGGGCTCTTTGATTGCAGGCTCAGGCCTGAAAACAGGACCCTGCTGATGGACCTTTTCAGGTTTGTGCTCTCCGAACCTGAGCTCGGTTTTGTTCTCCTCCAGGAATTCAAGCCCCTTCATTATGAGGCCGACGCTGGTGGCATACATGGGCTGGTTGATCTCCTCGCGGGCCTTGCCGGAAAGATGCATATTGGGAAGGCCTATACGCACGTCCATTGCAGTCTTGTATTTCACCAGCTGCGGGAGGTTCTTCAACATGGCGCCACCACCGGTGATTACCACTCCGGCGGTGAGCTTATCGGCAAAACCTGAGTTCTGTATCTCAAAGTTGACTGCATCGAGGATCTCCTCCATACGGCTCTGGATGATATATGCCAGGTTCTTGAATGATATCTCCTTGGGTTCCCGTCCGGCGATACCCGGTATTGAGACCACCTTGTTCTCCGGAGCTATGTCGCCTATGGCATATCCAAACTTTATCTTAAGGTCCTCAGCATGTTTCTGAAGTATGGAGCAGCCCTCCCGGATATCGGAGGTCACCATATTTCCACCGAAGGGAATAACAGCGGTGTGCCTTATCACATTATCGTAATAAATTGCCACATCGGTGGTGCCGCCGCCTATATCCACCAGAACTACTCCGGCTTCCTTTTCCTCATCGGTGAGGACGGCTTCTGACGATGCCAGGGGTTCAAGCACAAGGGTGACAAGATTCATGTCGGCCTTGTTAATGCATCGTTCAATATTCTTTGCCGATGATATCTGACCGATCACGATATGGAAGTTGGCCTCGAGGCGCCTGCCGCACATACCCACAGGATTACTGATACCCGACTCATTATCAACTATATATGTCTGCGGTATTACATGTATGATCTCTTCGCCTACTTCAATGGGCAGCTTGTACATGTCGGCTGTAAGACGGCGGATATCGCTGCATTCTATCTCACGGTCAGAGGAATCACGCGTGATATAACCGCGTGCCATTTTGCTTTTTATATGCCTTCCGGCGATACCCACGAAGACATCTGTAAGAGCCATTCCGGTCCTCTCACCAAGGTCATCAACTGTGGTTCTGATGGCCTTCACAGTCTCTTCGATATTCAGTAC
>DATKUS010000125.1:0-3902 GCA_035530535.1 Bacteroidales bacterium | reverse complement strand
CCAATGAGGCCTACGGTCCCGATGATGCAACACTGGGATTCTCAGCGAACGCAATTCTGAAGTTGTTCAGAGACAGGGCTGGAATCGATTCAGATCCGGCAGTATCAGGATTACAGGACCAGTATCGTCTTGATCAGGCTGCCGCCGGCAAGGATGCTTTTCGTGAACTTGTGCGCAGTACCAGACGTATTGAGCTGTGTTTCGAAGGTCAGCGTTTCTGGGATATAAGACGTTGGAACCTGCCGCTTGACCATACTGTTAAGGGTGCAACAATCACCATGACCCAAGGAGATCCTGATCAGGAAAACACTAACATAGCCCTGACTTCAGTTCCTTCAACAGATAAAGTTTCAGCCTGGGAAAGACTGGATGCAATAAATGATGGGTTCATTCCGGCAAATTCTGCAGATAACAGTAATGGCAAATACGGAAACTGGAATAGTTCAAATACCACGAGATATATTCAGTATGATTTTCCGAACTATATGATTATTAGTGGCTCCACCAATGTATATAGTATCAACCAGTCTGATGTTTACTGGTTTACTGATGGTGACGGGATTTTGCTTCCTGATGAAACTCACCTTGAATACTGGAACCTGCAAAGCGGACAGTGGGAGGAAGTACCCTCATGGGTTGGATATGGAAAAGAAGCTGACATGTGGAATACAACAACTTTCCAGGCAGTCTCTACTAATAAGATCAGGATGTATATGAAAAGTAACCTGCAATCAGTGGGAGTTATTGAATGGAGAGTCTGGGGTGTACCAATTAATCCGGTCAACTTTACTTACGAGTACCAGGATGTTGAAGCACATTTTTTCAATGATTACATGAGATATGTGCCTATTCCTTACAACCAGACACTGGTAATGAGCAACCTGAAACAAAATAGTGGATGGTAGAATGAGTTTACCAATAATGGGAAACGATAAAAACGGAACTATGAAAAAGATATTTATAATCATAATGCTGGCAGTCTTTCTGACAAGCTGCTACGATGAGTTCAGAAATGACTATCCATACACTACGGTTGCCTTTTCAACCGTCACCGGGGGATTGGAAAACGCCGGTGAACTGGGCAGGACAGTTGTCAAAGATGAAGGCCTCAGGCTTGACATTGGCGTATATCTCGCCGGTGTGATTGAAAACAAAGAGGAAAGATGGGTTAAGTATAGTATTGATCCGGCGCTCCTTACAGGCACACCCTATACTCTGATGCCTGCAAATTACTATACATTGAGTAACAGTAATACTTTTACAATCCCATCCGGTAATTTTATCGGGAGGGTAACTGTAACTCTTGATTCGGTAAGATTCCTCAGTGATCCTGATGCTGTAAACTATACATATGCAATCCCGATCAGACTGACGGAAACTTCAGCAGATTCAATACTTTCATCCCAGAATACCAAGATAGTTGTCATAAAGTATATCAACCATTATGATGGATATTATGACAACACCGGTACATTTACAACATATGATGAAGGTGGGGCTGAAATCAATACCGGAAGTGTCACTTCTGCCTATTCGGCTCAGACATTGGAATTGGATTCTGTCATTACAAATGGAGTTAACTACCTGATAGGAGAGAACTACCTAATGAAAATGGTTGTAAGACCCGATAAATCAGTATGGTTTAAAAAGCTTCCAACTCCTCCCCAGGTTGCAAAGAACCTTGCTCCTCAGGCCAGCCTGGTTTCCACCTCCTATGTATCCGGATGGGAGAAACTCGAAGCTGTCCGTGATGGACATGAGCCCACAAGTTCAACGGACAAGGTTGGTGGTGCCTATGGCAACTGGTGGAGTACCGACACCTGGAGATGGATCCAGTATGACTTTCCGAGATTAAGCAGAATAACCCGGTCAGATGTTTACTGGTGGACTGATGGCGGAGGTATTCAGCCCCCTGATGATACTTATGTTGAATACTGGGATGAATCAACACAGGCATGGCTTGCAGTACCTAATCCCGTTGGAAACGGAGGTGTCCTTAATCAATGGAACATAACAACATTTGACGAGGTGATAACAACAAAGATCAGGGTGTGGATGATAAGTTATATTGAATCCTGCGGTATCCTTGAATGGAAGGTAATGGGTATACCGGTACCGGTGACTCCTGAACAGGCAATCATTGATGAGGTGGTACCTGACGGAGCTAATACATTTGACCCTGCAACCAGCACATTCACCTTTAATTATAAGGTGACCTATGAAAATGAAACTTATTATACAAAAGTTTCGGCAAAGGCAGTCTGGAGAAACAGGATACGAGACAAAGTCAACGAGTGGAGAAGGTAGTTTTATTTTTAGGTTTGTTTTGTAGATAATTGTGAAAGGCTGTATAACATATACGGCCTTTTACATTTTTTAAGATTAACACACTCTTTTAAACACTATTTAACATCTGTTGTACCAAATAAAATTGCATTTTATCAGGTTATGACCTACATTTATTAAATTGAATAAGTGTAAAAAAAACACATAATAATTTATCCGGGATATATCATGAAACATATTTATTATCTGTTAGTTATTGCTGCTTTGTTGTGGTCATGCAGCGGACAAAAACCATCGACATCGCAGGGATTAATCCCAAACCCTTCTGCCGAAGAGATGAACTTATCAGTTGAGAAGGACTGGACAGCAGAAGCCCGTGCCAGGGATGCCATTTTATTTTATGACTATATAAGTCATGAAGGAAAGAAGAGCCTTACTATTCATTCTGACAGACCGGCAAATGGGCGCTGGCTCACAAAGGTGCAGCTTAAACCGTGGTCAAAGTACAGATTCACCGGATGGGTTAAAACAGAAAACATTGTAGCGATGAAGGGTAAAGGTGCCGGTTTCAGGCTTGATGCTTTCAATATAGAATATCCGGGACTTGCAGGTACAAACGACTGGACAAAACTGGAGTTTGAATTTGAGACCGGTAATGACGATTCATCAGTGCTCTCATGCCTGATGAATGTTGACGGTATTGCCTCCGGCAGAGCCTGGTTTGATGACATGAATCTTGAGCTTATCTCTTCTGATGTGATAAATACATCAGTACAGATTGACATTGCGCAGACTAAAGAGCCAATGTCGCAATATATTTACGGCCAGTTTATAGAGCACCTGGGCAAATGTATTTACGGTGGCATCTGGGCTGAAATGCTTGAAGACCGCAAATTCTGGTTTACTCCGGGCGATCGGGAATCACCATGGAGGATAAATGGTAACAAGGCGCTCTTTGCCGTTGATAAGACAGCTCCATTTGTAGGAGAACAGACTCCAGTTCTTTCCGCTGATCTAACGGGTGCTGCCTCGATGCAGCAATCTGGCCTTGGACTTAAACCCGACCTTGATTATACAGGACGGATAATACTCAAAGCCACACCAGAAATTAAAGCTGTTGACGTCATCCTCAGGTGGGGCGATAAGTCACAAACAGCAACTATCACTGACCTGACAGGCAGCTATGAGACATACCCACTCGATTTTCATTCCGGAGAATTGAATCTTAATGCTTCCATTGAGATCATGCCTTCAGGCACCGGTAAGGTATGGATTGGCACAGTCAGCCTTATGCCATCTGATAATATTGAAGGTTTTCGCCCTGATGTCATAGCCTTGCTTCGTGAGCTGAATGCACCTGTGTACAGGTGGCCGGGAGGCAACTTTGTCAGCGGATATAACTGGAGAGATGGCATCGGCGACCGTGATAAGAGACCACCTCGTAAGAATCCTGCCTGGCAGGGTGTTGAACATAATGACGTAGGTATACATGAGTTCATGACATTCTGTAAACTGCTTGACACAGAGCCTTATATAGCTGTTAATGCCGGCCTTGGCAATTCGGAACAGGCAAAGCAGGAAGTGGAATACTGTAACGGAGGCAGTGAAACACCTAT
>DATKUS010000124.1:0-21057 GCA_035530535.1 Bacteroidales bacterium | reverse complement strand
AGACTCACTGTCAAGCCTCATTGACCTGACTAGCTCTACAACGTCCTTTATCGGCATGCCGTAACGGAGCACCCCGGAGATAAGCTTGGCATAATTCCAGAAGTCGGGTTTGAACATATGTGACAACCCACCGAGAGTGTTCTTATACCCGTACTTGTCGGTATACTGGAAGTCGTACCTGGTATTCCCTCCATCATCCTTATTCTTGATGATCTTACCTCTTATGATGCTCTTTGGAAGAGGAAAGATCTCGTCATCCTGTATACCTGTGAATATCTCGTAGGGAGTGCCGTCCCTGAGACCTACAAAGGCGATCCATTTTTCTTCATTATTGCTGAAGCGGATCACATCGGCCTCAAGTACCTTCGGGCGCTCGGGAGTTATCTCCGGTCTTTTCTCTTCCTTGTTGGAGACAAGCACACCGGCCCTTGAGCCGTCGCGATATACCGTTGCACCTTTGCATCCCTCTTTCCAGGCCGTGAGATAAAGTTCAGAAACAAGTTCTTCCTTTGCTTCGGAAGGCAGGTTGATAGTCACACTGATAGAGTGATCAACCCACTTCTGTATGGCGCCCTGCATGCGTACCTTGGCAACCCAGTCAACGTCATTGGCTGTGGCCTTATAGTAAGGAGACTTCTCAACTATGGCGCTGATCTCCTCCTCTGACATATCCTTTACCTCTTCGTATTTAAAACCATTCTCTTTCATCCAGTCGATGAACTTGTGATGGAACACCACAAATTCCTCCCAATGGTCACCCACCTCGTCTGTAAAGTTCACCTTTATATCCTTGTCGTTCGGATTTACCTTACGGCGACGCTTATAGAAGGGCATGAAGATCGGTTCAATGCCCGAAGTGGTCTGGCTCATGAGGCTTGTGGTGCCTGTGGGGGCTATTGTCAGCAGGGCTATATTGCGCCTGCCGTTCTTCGTCATATCGGCATACATCTCCGGATCTGCTTCGCGAAGACGGTTTATGAAAGGGTTTTCAAGCTCCCTCTCTGCACTGTATATCGGGAAAGCGCCACGTTCCTTCGCCATATTGGTTGACGCGCGATATGCCTCAACAGCAAGTGTCTTATGAACGCTTACTGAAAATTCTGTTGCTTCATCGGTACCATAGCGCAGTCCGAGTGCGGCAAGCATATCACCTTCAGCGGTGATGCCAATGCCCGTACGTCTTCCCTCTTCGGTCTTGTGACGTATATTGGCCCACATATTGCGTTCCACCCGCTTCAGTTCCGGATCTTCAGGATCATTATCGATCTTTGTCAGGATTGCATCAATCTTCTCCTGCTCAAGGTCGATGATGTCATCCATTATGCGCTGGGAAAGATGAACATGTTCTTTAAACAGATCAAAGTCGAATGAAGCTTTGGGAGTAAATGGTTGCTTTACATAGCTGAACAAATTAATGGCGGTCAGCCTGCAGCTGTCGTACGGACATAATGGTATTTCCCCGCACGGATTGGTTGAAACGGTCTCGTATCCCAGGTCTGCATAACAGTCGGGTACACTCTCCCGCTTTATAGTGTCCCAGAAGAGCACACCCGGTTCTGCCGACTTCCATGCGTTGTGCACAATCTTGTTCCAGAGTTTCCGGGCGTCTATCTCCCTGACGAATTTCGGATCCTTCGCCCTGATAGGGTATTGCTGGCGGAAGCTCTTTGCACCTATCACCGCATCCATGAACTCATCAGTGATCTTCACCGAGACATTTGCTCCTGTAACTTTCCCGGCTTCGAGCTTGGCATCTATAAAGTTCTCTGCATCAGGGTGTTTAATTGAGATGGAGAGCATAAGTGCTCCGCGGCGGCCATCCTGTGCTACTTCTCTTGTAGAGTTGGAGTACCGTTCCATGAAAGGGACAACGCCTGTGGAGGTAAGAGCACTATTCAGCACCGGTGAACCTTTGGGACGTATGTGGGAGAGGTCATGACCAACGCCGCCGCGGCGTTTCATGAGCTGTACCTGCTCCTGGTCGATCTTCATGATGCCTCCGTAAGAGTCGGAGTCGCCCTGGTTACCTATTACAAAACAGTTCGAGAGTGAGGCGATTTGGTATTCATTGCCGATGCCTGTCATCGGACCGCCCTGGGGAATTATATATTTGAAATTCTTAAAAGCTTCATATATAGTCTCCTCCGAAAGAGGATTGGGGTATTTCATTTCAATGCGATGTATCTCCGATGCCAAACGGTGATGCATGTCATCAGGACTCTTTTCATAGAGGTTACCGAAGGAGTCTTTCAGGGCATACTTGCTTGCCCAAACTTTTGCAGCCAGGTCGTCACCGCCAAAGTAGTCACGTGTTGCTTTTATAGCTTCATCATAACTATATGTGTTTGCATTCTTAATAACAGTGGTTTTCCTGTGCTTCTCCGCTACCGTCTCCTCTTTTTTCATCTTCTTATCCTCTTTTTTGAGGACATCCGTTTCGTTTGGAGCGACAGAAGGTGCTTGGACAAATGAATCTCCCATAGGTGTGTTAAAAATATTACCGTTTGAATATAAGTTGTTTAACTGCCCGCCGGTGAATTTATTCGGGTCTTGCTAAAATAGGCAAGGGTGTAGGAGCCGGCAAGGATAAACCTTTGCATTTATTAACATTTGTTGCGAGGTTATTAACCTACAAAAAAGAGGCTGTCAGTTGACCTGACAGCCTCTTTATCATGAACTGAGTGTATCTGTTAGAATATAAGCCTGAGGCCAAGCAGACAGCCCCATGTGCTTCCCGTGCTGGTACTCTTGCTAAGGGTTGTTTTTGTTTGAAAATCAGCGAGGGAAGAAGCATTGAGCCTGAAAACCGGAGCTGTGGTAGCAGTTCCTCTCGTTAGAACAGATAACGGGCGTACATTCTCATAGCTTGCCAGCGGGTTGTATGTATAAGTGCCCCAACTGTCATTGATCATGTTGCCGACATTCAGGAGGTCAACGCTGAACTGAACGGTGTATTTACGGTCCGTTCCGAAGTTCGTGAAGATATCCTGGAGGAATTTTGCATCAAAGCGGTGGATCCATGGCTGAACATGTCCGTATCTCTCTGCATACTCACCTTTGTGAGCCTTGAGGTACTCATTATTGTTAAGGTAAGTCCAGAAGGCCTGCTGCTGATCAGCAGCTAACATTCCGCTTGCATCACCGAAATTAATATCGGTTGCACTGGCAGGAATGTACATCAGGTCAGATGACACTCCGTCACCGTTAAGGTCATTGGAATAGGTGTATGACCATCTTCCGGTCTGATAACCCTGGTAAACAAGTGATAATGTTGTGGCGAAGTGTTTTGCATACTCAATCCTGTAAGAGACGCTACCTATAAGTTTATGAGGCGTTGCAAAATTCGAATAGCTCAGCCCCGGGTCATTAAGACTTACGGCTGAAGTATTGGATGAGTAAGCTGAATAAGCTGACGACCCCGGGTTAGCAGAAATGTCTTTTGCCATTGTATAGGTATATGCGAACATGCCTGCAAATCCTTTCTGGAAGTTCTTGGTAAGCTGTGCAGTCAGAGAATACTGGTATCCTTCCTTTGAATTGGTCAGCACCGTTGCAGCTTTGACAGTTGACACCACCTTATTGGCACTTGTCAGCCAGTAAATGCGGTTATCAGATCCGATCATAGTGCCTGCCGGGGCAGCAAGGTTTACATCTATCTGCTGGACAGCATTTATATCTTTTGAGAATATTGCTTCTCCTGTAAAGACCATGCCCCATGGTAACTCAACGTCAACACCAACATTGGAACGCCAGATCTGAGGAAATTTAAAGTCCTTGCCCACTTCGGTAAGGGTTGAGCCGCTTGGCAGTGAGCCCGGGGTCTGAGGGAAGAGGGTCGGGTTGGATGCTATGAACTCTTTATAGTCAGGGTGGAACTGCAGGCCAAAGAGGTTGGCATTTCCCGCTGCCCATCCTATTTCCGGCACCTGAATCAAACCCGAGTTAGTTGGCTGGTTGGTGAACCAGACAAAAGGCAGCATACCGGTGAACAAACCTGTTCCTCCACGGACCTGTAATGAACGGTCTCCTTTAACATCCCAGTTAAATCCAAGGCGTGGTGAGATAACAAGCTTAGGATCAGGCCACTTGCTGACATCCATTTTATAGCCGTCGGCAAAGGTAAGTGCTGAAATGGCGGGATTGTTCTCCATTTTATCAAGGTACATTGGTAACTCAAAACGGACCCCATAAGTAAGCTTCAGCCCTTTTGTTACCTGCCACTCATCCTGGGCGTATAATGCTCCAAAACCAAATGTGGCTGTAGCGCCCGGGGCATCTTCCCCGTTATAGCCGTAAGTAACACCGAACCCGATAGGATCTGCTCCGCCTATGAAGTCGTCAACCGAGCCATAACGATAATAAGAAGTCCCTTCACGGATATAAGAGTTGCGGAAGAAGAGGCGATCAAATGATATACCCGCTGTAACCGTATGACTATTAAGGTTAATGGTCATGTTGTCGGTGAAACTTAATGTTTTGTTGGTTACATCATTGTTGAACGTGAAGAGTTCATAACCGAATGCCATATACTGATCGCCGCCTTCCCAGATGTCAACAAACGGGAAAATGTCAGAATTGCTTGTACGTGTATCCTGGATGAATGTATAGCTGGCAAGGAACTTATTTGAGATCCTGTTGCCGAAAGTGCTGTTCATCTCACCTGTAATTGAACGTACAGTGTTCTTAAAACCGTAAAAAGCGTTCGAGAATGCCAGTGACTGATTGCTGATACGGCCTGATCCGCGAAGAGTCAATGGACAACTGTTAGCGTTGGTCTGCTGGTCAGAGGTTCCTTCTACATCATTGTATCTTATTGTAAACCTGTGATTCTTGTTGATGTTCCAGTCTAAACGGGCAAGGAATTTGGTGTTCTTGTTTGTGAACGGATCAAAGTCCTTGTATTTACCCGGATCATAATTATAGGTTGAGAGAAGATGGTCTCTCACCCTGACCATGTCTGATTCGAGAGTGCGGGAGATCATTGCATCAGAATTGGCAACACCATCGGTGCTGGGCTTCCATGTTACACCAGGCACTAACTCTTTCTCATACTCACCGCTGAGGAAGAAAAAGACCTTATTCTTAATAATGGGTCCTCCCACGCGGGCACCGAAGTTCTGCGAGCTTCTGTCATTAGCACCTGAAACCTCTTTACCGTCAACGGTGTTCCCGGTAAAGGAGTTTGGCCGGATGTAGGTGTAAACAGACGCCTTAAACTCATTGTCCCCACTTTTGGTTACAGCATTAATGCTGGCGCCTGTAAACTGAGACATACGAACATCATAGGGAGCTATATTCACCGAGATCTCTTCAATTGCATCCAGTGATATTGGCTGGGCGTTTCCTCCCGGTAGTGGATTAGTGCTCAACCCAAAGTTATTATTGAAGGCAGCACCGTCAATTGTTATGGTATTGAAACGGCCATCTCTTCCACCGAAGGAGCTACCCTGGGCCTGGGGGGTGAATTTGGTGAAGTCAGCGATACTCCTGCTGATCGTCGGCATGCTGATCAGCTCCCGTCCGCTGACGTTAGTCTGTGTTCCTGCACGCTCAGAACTTAATATCGAGTTCCTGATTCCGGCGGTGACAACAATCTCCTGAAGACTGGTTGTCGATTCGTTCAATGTTCCATTCTGTACGTAGGTTTCTCCAAGTCTGAGTGTTAACTCAGTGTAGGAGCTTGTCGAATATCCAATAAATGACATATCGACTTTGTAAGGTCCGCCGACACGCATGTTCTGGATCCTGAAATTGCCGGCATTGTCAGATAAAGTAGCATATTGCGTTCCTGAAGGAACATGAACAGCAACAACTGCAGTGCCGGGAAGAGCCTCCCCTTTAGTGTCAGTTACTTTGCCACTCAATGCTGATGTTGTCACCTGTCCGTACATGCCAAGGCTGCCCAGTATCAGTGATAACATTACGAATGCAAACCTGAGTTTTCGCATAATTTAAGTTGAGTTTGTTTGTTTTTAGGTTAGTGTTTGTCTTAATAAACTGATTTTAAAACTATTGTGTTTTTAGCCTTATCCGCAGGGGCTGGTCGTTAAATTACATTTCCGGCCAGATATAACAGGAAAGGTCAATTCGTAATTATGAACAACTTTTAAACGAGTTTTTAAAAGGTTATCATTCAGCATTTAAGAAAATATTCTATCGAAGACATTTTCTGTTGCTCCTTCATTTTCAGTAACATACGATTTACAAACTATCCCCGCCCTGCTTAATGCCCTGCCGTCCGACAAGTACTTATCAACAATAGCGGAAAAAGTGTTAAAATCGTTAAATACGGCGGCTCCTCCAAGTTCAATCAGTCTGACTGCCTCTCTGAAATTACCGTAGTTGGGGCCGAAGAGCACCGGTATTCCCCAGCATGCGGCTTCAAGGATATTATGTATTCCTTTACCAAAACCCCCTCCCACTGACGCCAGTGAAGCATACCTGTATACAGAGGAGAGCATGCCGATATTGTCAATTATCAGTACGCTGCTCTCAATGTCATCGTCCCTGTATAATGAATAACGTATTGAAGGCACCTGCAGTCGCTTCTCGATACGGCTGAGGTGCGCCTCGCTGATCACATGGGGGGCAAAAATCCATCTCAAAACCCCCGGGTGACTGTTGATGTATCTTGTAATGATCTCCTCATCTCTGTCCCAGCTTGATCCTGCCACGAACAGCGGCCCCTCTCCCCTGAATTTCACTATCAGCGGAAGGTCCCTGGCGGCAGCCGCTATCTGGCTTACCCTGTCAAACCTGGTATCCCCGGTGACAGTACAGTCTGTATAGCCAATTGTGCCCAGAAGTGCTTTTGAATCAGCATCCTGTACAAAAATATGGGTAAAGACAGAAAACATCCTCGTGGCATAAACGCCATACCATTTGAAAAAATACTGAGAAGGCCTGAAGATGCCCGATACAAGATATGTTGGTATTTTTCTGTTATTCAACTGATTGAGATAATTGAACCAGAATTCATACTTCACAATCAGCACCTTGTCCGGCCGGATCCTGTCAAGAAAATAATTAGCATTTGCCGGTGTATCTGCCGGCAGGTACATTATAAGGTCCGCATTGCCGTACCCCTTTCTAACCTCATAACCCGAGGGAGAAAAGAATGTGAGGACAATTTTCCACTTCTTCTTCTCGCTGACTATCTTCTCAATAAGCGGTCTTCCCTGTTCAAACTCTCCAAGAGAAGCACAGTGTATCCACAGAACATTACTATCCTGCCTGTCGAATAAGTTCACCCTTTCCTTCCATCCTCTCCTGCCTCTCACCCACTGACGGGCTTTGTGACTGAAGAGTGCTGCTATATTGACTACCAGACTGTAAAAGAGAATAAGAATGGTATAAATGGTTTTCATTCTTCTTTATTAAAGCCACAAAGGTAATAAACTCATACTTTTGTATAAATAAAATTTTTGTAAAATATGATACGCCTGATCGCCCTCTTCATCTCAATTGTACTTCAGATATTTGCCGCCTCAATTGCTCTTCGGTTTATGAAGATAACCAAGTACAGGCTGTCCTGGATTCTTCTTTCAACCTCATTCGTTCTGATGTCGGTCCGCACTTTTATTCAACTTATTGAATATTTCCGCGGCAAGCCATCTTTTGAACTTATGATGATAGATGAATGGATGAATGTTCTTATTTCAGTAATGATCATCACCGGAGTTGTTCTCATCAGAGAACTGTTCTACTCACTCAAGAGGGCTGAGACTGACAGGCTCAGGTCAGAGAGAAGAGTTCTTAACGCAATAATTAACACTGAAGAGACTGAGAAAAAAAGATTTGCCAAGGACCTTCATGATGGACTAGGGCCGTTGCTTTCAACAGTAAAAATGTCACTATCCGCTCTCACACTTAAAATGACCGACCCGGCTGGAAAAGAAATACTTGCCAACACCATTCACGTTGTTAATGAGGCACTCTCCACAATCAAGGAAGTGGCCAATAATCTCAGCCCACATGTACTCTCCAACCTGGGTGTTGCCAGCGCCATCAGCACCTTTGCAGCAAAGGTGAACAAGACCAGATCCGTCAGTGTCGAGTTCCGGACCAATATGGAGGGTGAACGGTTTGAGACAGATAAGGAGGTAGTCCTCTACCGTGCAGCTTGTGAGCTGATCAACAACGGGATGAAGCATTCCGGGGCATCAAAAATTGAGATGGATCTGCACAGGCACCAAAAAATTATTACCTTGCAGTACCTTGATAACGGACGTGGATTTGACACCACGCAGCTGACCTCGGAAGAACCTCCCGGAATGGGGATACCTAATATTGAGACCCGTGTCAGGTCAGTTGATGGAGTTTTCGTGCTGGAGAGCGCCAGGGGAAAAGGAACGAGTGCGCTTATAAGGGTGGACTACTGAGAATTAAGAATTAAGAATTAAGAATTAAGAATTAAGAATTTTAATGGAGAAGATAAGAATAGCGCTGGCCGATGATCATCAGCTCTTCAGGAACGGATTAAGGATTTTGCTCGGGGCATATCCTGACCTGGTGGTAACAGCCGAAGCCTCCAACGGCATTGAACTGCTCAGGGCTCTAGACCTTTGCGATACCGACATCGTGCTTATGGACATCAGCATGCCCGAGATGGACGGGATAGAGGCCACCGCCAAACTGGCTGCAAAGTGTCCGGGAACAAAAGTAATTGCACTTTCAATGTACGGTGAGGAGGAATACTATTACAGGATGGTGGACGCCGGAGCCAAAGGATTTATCCTCAAGGATTCGGATATCAGCGAGGTGCGTGATGCCATTATAACAGTTCATAAAGGCGGTAATTACTTTTCCCAGGAGCTCCTTTATCATGTCATCAAAAGGATAAAGAACAGGGAGCAGGAAGTGAAAAGCTCCAGTCTTTCAAAACGAGAGAAGGAGATACTGCTGAAGATATGCGAAGGACTGTCAAACCATGAGATAGCCGATGCCCTCTTCATCAGCAAACGCACTGTTGACAAGCACAGGGCAAACCTCCTTGCAAAGACCGGCTCGAAAAATACCGCGAGCCTGATACTGTATGCCATAAAGAACAGGCTTATAGAAATATAATATGAGCGACAGGGCAGGGATCGGGATCAGGGGTGAAGAACTTGCTGCCGGGTACCTCAGGCAAAAGGGTTACTCAATCCGCGACAGGAACTGGAGGTCGGGCCGCACCGAGATCGACATCATAGCAGAGAACAGTGAATGTATTATTTTTGTCGAAGTGAAATCACGGTCATCCGACTACCAGGTATCCCCGCTGGAGGCCGTCAGCGTGCCCAAACAGAGGACAATAATCTTTGCCGCTTCAAATTACATTGATCACCACCGTCTTAACAAAGAGACCCGGTTTGACATCATAACAGTCGTCTTTAAAGGGGCCGTTTTCGAAATCGACCATATTGAAAATGCCTACTACCCAACATTATAAGATATGAACATAGAAATTCTCCGTGAATATTGTCTTTCAAAGCCTGAAGTGGAAGAGTGCCTGCCTTTCGGGCCTGACACAGTTGTTTACAAGGTAAAAGGAAAGATATTCGCCCTGGCCAACCTCGACGGCGAACTCTCGGTGAATCTTAAATGCGAACCCTCACTGGCCATCGAGCTGCGCGAGGAATATCCCGCCGTGACCCCGGGATGGCACATGAATAAAAAACACTGGAACACCATAATGGCTGACGGGTCTGTACCTGATAAACTATTCTTCAGCTGGATCGACCATTCCTATACTATTGTCTCGGGAGCAGCAAAGAAGTGAACGCCTCCTGCTATAAAACATTTTATCAGTGAAAATTAATAAATACATTTGGATGCTATCAATGCAAAAAAATATCAAAACAAAATATATGAGATATCTGCTAACATCAATTCTTGCACTGATGCTTGTTGCCTTCCCGGCAAATGCACAGAAAGCTAAAAAGGAGACCGTTACAGTGCCGGAGGGATACAAATTCACCACTCTGGTCTCACTGCCTGCCACCCCTGTTAAGAACCAGTCGGCTACCGGAACATGCTGGTGTTTTGCCACAACCTCATTCATGGAATCCGAGCTGCTGCGTCTTGAAAAGGGTGAATATGACCTTTCTGAAATGTTCATCGTAAGAAACACTTACAAAAACAGGATAAAAGACAACTATCTGCGCCAGGGAAAAGGAAACCTCGGCCCGGGAAGCCTTTCCCCCTCATGGGTACGTGTCTTTAATGAATCAGGTATTGTGCCCGATGAAGTTTACGATGGACTTAGCTACGGATCGCCAACTCATAACCACAGGGAGCTCCAGGGATATATTGAGGCTGTTTCTGCCCTGCCTGTAAAAGCCAGGAGAGTAAGCAAGGAATCAGATGAGGTGGTTGATGCCATCCTCGATATCTACCTCGGTGAGACTCCTGCCACATTTACCTATAAGGGACAGAGTTATACCCCCGAAACCTTTGCGAAAAGCCTGGGTCTCGACATGAGCAATTATGTGAATATCACATCATTCTCACACTTCCCGTTCTATACGCAGGGACTCGTTGAAGTTCCTGACAACTGGGAGATGAACCGCTTTTACAATGTGCCTTTGGATGAATTTATTCAGATAATTGACTATTCGCTCAATAACGGCTATACAGTTGCATGGGACGGTGACGTCAGTGAGAAGGGATTTTCTCATGCTAAAGGCGTCGCTATCAATCCTGATGTTATCCATATCGATAACTTTTCTGCTACGGACAGGGCCCGTTTTGAAAAAATGCCCGAGCAGGAACGAGTGGCTGAAGTGTATAAAATGGAGAAACCTTATCCTGAGATAAATGTTACACAGGAGATCCGGCAGAAGGGTTATGAGACCTTTGTGACCACCGATGACCACCTGATGCATCTCACAGGTATTGTTAAAGACCAGAACGGCGCAAAATATTATATCACCAAGAACTCATGGGGCACTGCACGCAATCCTACCGGCGGTTATCTGAACATGTCCGAGAGTTTTGTCAGGGCAAAGACCATTTATTATATGGTACATAAAGATGCCGTGCCGGCTGAGATCAGAGAGAAGCTGGGTTTTTAGAATGGGCGACTGGTAATTGGTAAATGGTGATTGGTAATTGGTGATTGGTAATTGGTGATTGGTGATTGGTGATTGGTGATTGGTAACTGGTGAGAGCGGTCCTGCGGTCTTCCTTTAACCTTTCTCCTTTCTCCTTTCTCCTTTCTCCTTTCTCCTTTCTCCTTGCCATCAGCTGACGAGAAGGTTACACCCCCGGATATCAGCATTGTCAAACCTTCCGAGGACCTCGAACCCGCCGCCGTCATGCATCCGGCCCAGATCTGAAGTTGCTACAAAGGAGCACGACCGGATATTTGCCAGGTCAATAATGCTTATTCCTCCGCTGGCGCCTGCCGCAGAAGTATGTGAGAGCGGGTCATGACTGTCGCGAATGAGCACCTTCATCCATGGCGGTGTGCAGAACAGTCCCCCTCCTTTTGAGTATGCCTGGCTCAATAACTCAGTCATCCCATACTCGGAATGTATTGACTTCACCCTGAATTTCATTTTAAGTATTGCATGAAGCTCCTCCCTTATCATCTCCTTCCTGCGGCCTTTCATTCCGCCTGTCTCCATGATGATAACATCTCCAAGATCAGGAGAGAATGCATCAGCCAGATCAAGCAGGGCATAGGACACCCCTATCAGCAACACTCTGAATCCGGTTTCCCGAGCCCTGTCAACTGAATCAAGAAGCCTGCGGTGATCATTGAGAAAAAATCCGCTGTGACTGTTTCCCGAAAATTCTATCAGCCTCTTCACCATATATATAAGTGATGAACCTTCACGCTCAAGATATGAAGGCAGGAGTCCCATTATGGCATAGTCCGCCGGGTCACCGTAAAAGAGCCTGAAACTGCGGACAAAACTCTCTTCATAAAGAGCCAGGCTCATGACATGATGCCTGCTCTGCACCTGACCGGTTGTGCCGCTGCTGACAAAGACCGTCTCAGGATTGCCTCCGCCGGAGACAACGGTATGGTCTCTGAAGAACGAAACAGGCATGAAAGGAATGGCCTCAACCGTGCTGACTGTTTCAGGATCAATACCCATAAGGCCAATATACTCCTTGTAGACAGGGCATTCATTTGCCTGATAACGAAATATTTTCAGCGCTGTCTTCCTGAAAGATTCCGGAGTATCTGCAGTGAATATCTCAGCCTTCGGCGGGGCATTCATCACGATCCTGGGAAAGTGGGTGATCCGTCAGGCTGAAAGACCCACTGGAAGGTGCATTTGGCAACCGGCCCGTCGCCGGTCTGTTCAAGAATGACTCCCATCGTGCGGATCTTGGCATATTTTGTGTCTCCGGTGCGTATCACCCATACCTGGTTGACTTTCAGGGGTGCTCCCATGTCTGTCCAGGAGGGCGTACCCACCTCCGTCAGTGCATTAAAGGCTGCGACAGCCTCACTTTCTGACGCATACTCGCCCTTAAGCCCGAATGAAGGTTTAAATGTATTTGCAGAAAGAAAAGGAACCACGTCAGGACTTCCTGGAATAACACCGGCCTCGACAGAAAAATCAGGCTCCGGATCGCTAAGGGTTGATACTTTATCTGCAAGGGTAAAGGAGAATCCATATGAATAATAGGGACCTGTCCCGAAGAGCTCACTTGTGATGATGGCTGTCCCCGAGAGAGGTTTATCCTTCCCTCCTGAACATCCTGTTAGAAGGAGGAGAAGGACAGTTATCCAATTTATAGACCATTTCATTATTCTCCCCTTATAGCCGTGATACCGGGCAGCTTTTTGCCTTCCATATATTCAAGCATGGCTCCGCCGCCCGTAGATACATAACTGACTTTATCAGCCAGCCCGTTCTTGTTTATTGCGGCAACAGAGTCTCCTCCACCAATGAGTGAAAAGGCTCCTTTCTGCGTTGCTCTGGCAACTGCCATGGCTACCGCGGTGGTCCCTTTAGCAAACTTCTCCATTTCAAAGACTCCCATGGGGCCGTTCCAAAGGATGGTTTTTGAATTCATGATCACATCCTCAAAGAGCTTAATGCTCTTATCCCCGATGTCAAGCCCCATCCATCCGTCTTTCACGTCATCTATTGGAGATACATACGTATTTGCCTCAGCATCAAACTTGTCAGCGTTGATCCCGTCAACAGGAAGCAACAGCTTGACACCCCTGGCTTTTGCCTTTTCAATGACGGCCTTTGCCACATCAAGCTTATCGGTCTCGCAGAGTGAGTTTCCTATACGGCCACCCATTGCTTTCACAAAAGTATAGGTCATTCCGCCTCCAATGATCAGGTTGTCAACGCTATCAAGAAGGTTTTCAATAATCAGGATTTTGTCTGAGACCTTTGCACCACCCATCACAGCTGTGAATGGCCTGCCGGCGCTCTTCAGCACCTTATCCATTGCGGCAAGCTCACTGTTTATCAGGAAGCCGAACATCCTTTTGTCCTCCGGAAAATAATCAGCGATGACAGCTGTGGTGGCGTGAGCCCGGTGTGCTGTTCCGAAAGCATCATTTACATAAATGTCTGCATAAGTCGAAAGTTTCTTCGCCATTTCCTTCTGCTTTACCTTCAGGGCTGCTTTGGCACTCTTTTTCTCCTCATCCGTAGCTGTTTCAGGAAGAATGGGTTTGCCTTCCTCTTCAGGATAGAATCTTACATTCTCAAGGATCATCACCTCTCCCGGCTTAAGAGCCTTTGCCATTGATACTGCCTCATCACCAAGGGCGTCAGGTGCAAAAAGTACTTTCATCCCAAGAAGTTTTTCTAGCACCGGAAGAACATGCTTCAGGGAGTATTTTGCCTGAACCCCTTCCGGGCGTCCGAGGTGTGACATAAGTATTGCCGAACCACCGTCAGAAATTATCTTTTTTATTGTCTTTATTGCACCACGGATGCGCGTGTCATCCGTCACCTCACGTGTCGTCTTGTCAAGGGGCACGTTGAAATCAACCCTTACTATAGCCTTCAGTCCCCTGAAATTGAAGCTGTCAATCATCTTCATAATTTACGTTTTTGAATTCTTTTGTATAACAATCAGCAAAGTTAATCAATTTGAAAAACCTTAGTGACTTCTGTTTGTTCATTAATAAACACTTATTGATTAGCTTTATTGAAAATAAAAAATTATGGCAAAAATAACACTTCGAGGAAATGTGGTAAATACTTCAGGCACCCTTCCTGCAAATGGCAGCAAAGCCCCTGACTTTAAACTTGTTAAATCAGACCTTGGCTCGCTATCACTTGAGGAGCTCAAAGGCAAAAAAGTGATTCTCAATATTTCTCCCAGTCTTGATACGTCAGTATGTGCCACTGCTGTTCGCAAATTCAACCAGCTTGCCGCGGGAAAAGAAAACACGGTAGTTCTAGCTATTACAAAGGATCTTCCCTTTGCCAGCGGCCGTTTCTGCACCACAGAGGGGATTACCAACGTGATCACCCTTTCAGGCTTCCGTGATCAAGCCTTCGGCGAGGCTTACGGTATTGACCTGGTTGACGGGCCAATGGCAGGACTCTATGCCCGCAGTGTGGTTGTGATAGACGAACAGGGTACCGTAAAATACTCTGAACTGGTGCCTGAGACGGTTAATGAACCGGATTATGACAGGGCCCTCGCTTCCCTCTGATTAGTATTCCTCTTTCACTGATTTTTCGTATTTTTGCTTTCCCCACATCCAGGAAGGCATAATGAATTTTTCACAGATACCGGGACAAAAAGTTGTCATTGACAGATTGCGGACCTCCGTGGCTGAAGAGCGTGTCAGCCACGCACTTCTGTTCTACGGTCCTGAAGGTAGTGGTAAGTTTGCCATAGCCCTCGCTTTTGCCCGTTATATCAGCTGTGAAAAACGCACTGCGGAAGACGGCTGCGGGATATGCCCTTCATGTGTCAAGTATGACAAGCTGATACACCCTGACCTCCATTTCGTCTTTCCTGTCATTAGGAAAAAGTCGGGAACCGAACCGGTAAGCGACACCTTCATATCACAGTGGCGCGAGATGGTTCTCAAATCGCCCTATTTTTCGCTTAACACTTGGACTGAGGCAATGGAGGTAGCCAATGAACAGGCTATCATACCTGTTGCCGAAGCCTCTGAGATAGTCAGAAAACTGAACCTGAAGTCGTTTGAGTCTGACTTTAAGATCATGATCATCTGGCTTCCTGAAAAGATGAACGCTGAAACTGCCAACAAGCTTTTAAAAATGATTGAGGAGCCACCGGCAAAAACTCTGTTCATCCTGGTCTCTGAAGAGGATGACAAACTATTGCCCACAATTACCTCAAGATGCCAGCCGGTAAGGATCCCGGCAATCGATGCTGAAGAGATGAGCATGTTACTCGAAAAAACCTATGGGATTGATAGAACGTATGCCACAGAGGTCGCAGGTATAGCTAACGGCAACATGGTCAGGGCTATAGAGCTTGCCCTTGATGCTGACAGCACGGCAAAGCACATGGACCGCTTTGTCACCCTTATGCGAACGGCGTACAAACGCGATTCACAGGCCCTTGTCACATGGTCCGAGGAGACAGCAGCATTGGGACGTGAAAGACAGAAAGGATTTCTTTCCTATGCCCTGCGGATGATCCGTGAAAATTTCATTATGAATTATCAGGGAAAGGAGAACAGGCTTGTTTACCTGACAGAAAAGGAGGACGGGTTCTCACAGAAATTTCACCCTTTCATCAATAACAGGAATATTCAGGCTCTCGACAGAGAGTTCAATCTTGCATTTGCTCATGTGGAGAGCAACGGAAATACAAAAATGATATTTCTTGACCTGGCACTGAAGACTATGAGGCTAATAGGGTGACAACGGCCTTCAGGTTGAAAATCGGTCTATTATTCCTAAATTTGCACTGAAAACTGAGATGACAAACGAAGATATACAGGTACCGGGTAGCGAGGAGCTTCACCAGCCTGAGACAAAATATAATTGCGGCGAGAACAAGCTTGATGAGTTTAACTGGCTGTCAGAATTGCCCTATGACCCCCGTTTTAACGAGGTGGTAGAGGTACGCTTCAAGAATACCCGTAAAGGTTTCTACCGGAATGTCAATGATCTTAAACTGGAGATGGGCGACGTGGTGGCCGTGGAGGCTTCTCCGGGCCATAACATAGGCAGAATATCAATGACCGGATACCTGGTCTATGATCAGATTAAGAAGCTGAAGGTGAGACCGGTGATAGATGAGTTGAAGAAGGTATACCGTAAAGCCAAGCCCGTTGACCTTCAGAAGTGGGAAGAAGCAAAGAAGCTTGAGGTGCACACGATGCTGAGATCAAGAAAGATTGCTGAAGAAATCGGTCTCAACATGAAGATAGGCGATGTGGAATACCAGGGAGACAAGACCAAAGCTATCTTCTATTACCTTGCAGATGAGAGAGTAGATTTCAGACAGCTCATAAAGGTCCTTGCAGATGAATTCCGCATTCGTATTGAGATGCGGCAGATAGGTGCCCGCCAGGAAGCTGGAAGAATAGGCGGCATTGGCACATGCGGCCGCGAACTGTGCTGTTCGACACATGTCACGAACTTCATGTCAGTGACCACAACGCACGCTCGTTACCAGGACCTGTCGCTCAATCCACAGAAGCTGGCCGGGCAGTGCGGTAAGCTAAAATGCTGCCTTAATTTTGAACTTGACAGTTATATCGATGCACAGAAAGAATTTCCTCACCGTGAGATACCCCTGGAACTCTCCGGCGGCACAGCCTATTTTCAGAAGATGGAAGTGCACAAGGGCATCTACTGGTATTCTACAGATCAGCGTATGGCTGTAAATCTGACGCCTGTTCCGGTAGCAAGAGTCCGCGAGATACAACAGCTGAACAAAAAGGGCGTCAAACCGGAAAAACTGATTATTGTCCCTGATAATCAGCCGCTTAATGTAGGAAGCGATCTCCTCCTTCAGAACAGTGGATTATCCCGTTTTGAATCGAAGAGCGCTCCAAGGGAGAACCGCGGTACAAGAAGACCGCAACGAAGAAGAAATGAAAATAATCATTAGGAAAACTGTTTTACCGGCCCTCACGGTCATCGTTTTGCTGACATCCTGTGGCAGAAATACTCTTTACAGTGATATTGTCAGAATGAAAGATGCAGAGTGGACCATGTACGATCCTGCCAATTTCTCATGCACCGTAAATGACACCACCGGCTCATATAACGTGAATTTCGCCGTACGTACATCCACAGATTATCCTTACCGTAATCTTTTTCTTTTCGTAATAACAACCTTCCCCTCGGGAACCTCTTTAACTGATACGATACAGGGTATTCTCACCGATGAGAAAGGCCAATGGCTGGGTAAAGGCGCCGGAGATATCCGTGAGGTTATTATACCTTATAAATCCAATATTTTCTTCCCTGAAACGGGAGAATATCACTTCAGGGTGATCCACGGAATGAGGGACACTGTGCTTAACGGAGTCTATGACCTGGGCATGAAGATATCCTTAAGAACTGATTGAATAATTATTTCGGCATTGGGAAAGAACAAACTGGCGCGCTGGGCTGAAATGAAGGGCTATGAGCATGTGATAGAGCCCCCTTTCGCTGACGTGTTCCTCAAAGATCATGAGCTAAAAGGAAAATGGCACAGTGAATGGTTTGAAAATTCCAGTCCCATAGTGCTTGAGCTGGGATGCGGCAGGGGAGAGTATACTGTTGGCCTGGCAGAAAAATATCCGCAGAAGAATTTCATCGGAATAGACATAAAGGGTGCACGGATGTGGAAGGGGGCTAAGGATACTGATCAGAAACAACTGCCCAATGTAGCTTTCCTGCGCACCCGCATCGAGTTCATCAAATCTTTTTTTGCTCCCGGTGAAGTCGATGAGATCTGGATAACCTTCCCTGATCCTCAGCTTAAACAAACAAAACAAAAAAAAAGGCTGCCGGGACCGTCATTTATGAACCTTTACAGAAGTATAATGAAGGACGGGGGTATCGTGCACCTGAAAACTGATAGTCGGGAACTTTTCGATTATGCCCTCTCCCTGGTGCGGAAGAACAACCTGGAGTTAATTACTTCTGTCACCGACCTGTACACTGACATGCCCGGAGACCCTATGCTTTCAATACGCACCCATTATGAGCAGATCTTTCTGGATCGCGGAGTGCCTATAACCTACCTTTCATTCAGAATGAACAATGAAAAAGAGATCATCAGCCCGGGAGAAGAGTGGAAATGAAGGCTTCTTCAGCCTGATCTGCGACGTAACGCGTATGGTACCTTACGGCCGTATCACCTCTTACGGTGCCATTGCACGATATCTCGGCACCGGACGTTCAGCACGCATGGTGGGATGGGCCCTGAACTCATCACATACCAATCCCGACTTCATCCCGGCACACAGGGTTGTGAACCGGAACGGGATGCTCACAGGAAAACATCACTTCGGTAACTCTTCAACCATGCGACAACTGCTTGAGAATGAAGGTTTCAGAGTGGAAGACAATTGTGTGCTGGATTTTAAAGACAAGTTCTGGGACCCTTCTCTTGAACTTTAAATAACTGACGATGTTTTATATCTGGTAACCGTAACTATTAATAAATCAGGTTATCCGGAACCATATTAAATAAGCAATGTATACAAAAGAACAAGTAATTTCAGCACTTAGGCAGGTAAGTCACCCGGAAAAAGGGAGCGACATTGTCACCCTTGGAATAGTTGGTGATGTAGTAATCACAGGCGAAGGCATTAAACTCACGCTGACCCCGGAAAAATCAAATGATCCCTTTTTGTTGTCGATAAAAAGCAATTGCGTCAGGGCAGTTAAAGAGTCCCTGGGAGCTGATGCAGTGATAACCTCAATAGAGGTATACCCAAAAACTATTGTTGCAAAGACGGCGGCGCCTAAAAGAGAAGTCCTTCCCGGAGTTAAGAATATCATTGCAGTATCATCAGGTAAGGGAGGCGTGGGTAAATCAACAGTGGCCGTAAACCTTGCTGTGGCGCTGGCGCGAAAGGGCTATGCCACCGGCCTCCTTGACGCTGATGTTTTCGGCCCTTCTGTTCCTAAAATGTTCAACGCTGAAAGCCACAAGCCTGATATGGTTAAGAAGGATGGAAAAGACTGGATCATCCCTCTTGAAAAATTCGGGGTTAAAGTCCTTTCAATCGGTTTCTTCGTTAAGGATTCGGAAGCAGTGATCTGGCGCGGACCCATGGCCAGCAGTTTCCTGAAACAGCTTATCAGCCAGGGCGACTGGGGAGAGCTTGACTATCTGGTTTTTGACCTGCCTCCCGGCACCAGCGACATACACCTGACTCTTGTGCAGGAGGTGCCTGTCACAGGAGCAATAGTGGTTACTACTCCCCAGGAAGTTGCACTGGCAGATGCCCGCAAAGGTATTGCAATGTTCCGCAGTGAAAGTATAAACGTGCCTGTCCTGGGACTGGTGGAGAATATGTCATATTTTATTGCCCCGGAGCTGCCGGGACGTAGGTATTACATCTTCGGAAAGGAAGGAGGAAGAAGACTGGCTGAAGAAGCAGGAGTTGAATTGCTGGGACAGATCCCGATAGTTGAAAGCATCTGCGACGGTAGTGATGCCGGCACTCCTGTGGCACTCCGTGACAGCGATACCGGCACCTCATTCATGAATCTTGCTGATGCAGTGATAACACAGGTGGTGAAGCGCAATGCTGAACAGGCCCCTACCAAACCTGTTCTTATGAAGTAACCGCCCTGCTTCCACAGTGCGGTTCTGATTTCTGCCTCTTTTTATTAACTTTGAATACTTTAATCAGCCCTGTGCAGTTATAGTATAAACCGCATTTGTTGACATCACGGCGCTTATCATATAATGTCGCGTTGACCCTGGTGCTTACCGCACTCATTGCCGGCTGCTCGGTGGAGAAAAACACAGGAGCAAGCCGTTTCTATCATTCCCTTATATCAAAATATAATATTTACTTCAATGGCTTTGAGGCCTATAAGGCAGGCGTCGCAAAAGTAAAAGCAGCACACCGTGATGATTACAGCTCACTCCTGCCTGTCTTTGAATATTCCGCACCTGAAGCCGCACAGGTGTCCGGCGCCGATATGGAAAGAGCTGTCCAGAAAGCCTCAAAAGTGATCGCTCTTTATTCAATTACGGCCAGGCCTGAAGAAAAAAAACGTGGAGACAGGAGTGCGGCAGATGAGGACTTTTATAACAGACGGGAGTATAACGAGTACGTTGACGACTCCTACCTGCTGATGGCAAAGGCCCAGTTCTACCAGAAGAATTTTACAGGTGCAAGGGCTACCCTTTCATATAACCTGGGCCTCACCAAAGATCCCGGCATTATTGGCGAATCGGCCGTCTGGATGGCCCGCATACATACCGAAGAGGGGAATTACCAGGAAGCGGATCGCCTGCTTCAGAGTATCAGTGATCCCGATGGGTCATCAAAGGCCCTGAAAGCAATGATCTATTCAACCGCCGCAGATATTGCACTGCGCCAGAAGCGGTATGAGGCGGCAATAAATCCGTTAAGCAGGGCCATCGAATACAGCAACGATAAGCAGACCAGGGTGCGCCTGACATACCTTCTTGCCCAGACATGCAAGGCAGGCGGTGATAACACCCTTTCTACAAAATATTTCCGCGATGTGATCAGGATGAACCCGCCTTATGACCTCGAATTCAATGCAGGCATAAACCTGGCAGGAGTAGCTGATATTTCATCAGGCGATGCTGAGGATCTGAAAAAGACACTTCACAGGATGCTTCGTGATTCAAAGAACAAGGAATACCTTGATCAGATATATTTTGCCATGGGAGAACTTGAGCGCCGTCAGGGCAATATCGACAAGGCAATTGAACTATATTTGGAATCGGCACGGACCAGCACCGGAAACAACCTCCAGAAAGCAAGGTCTTACCTGGCCCTTGGTGAATACTTTTACTCAATTCCTGTTTATGTAAAGGCCCAGAGCTATTATGACAGTGCAATGTATCTCATTGACAAGAGATTTCCTGATTATGAAACTATCAGCCGCACCTCCTCAGACCTGAATGAATATGCTTCTTTTCATTCGGTGGTATCCACCG
>DATKUS010000123.1:0-18203 GCA_035530535.1 Bacteroidales bacterium | reverse complement strand
AAGGAAAACCTTATGTTGTGTACGGGTCGCTTATGGTTGACACCGGGACAACACTGACAGTGGGAGCCGGAACCAGAATATTCTTTCATAATAACGCCGGGATGACTGTTGCCGGTACACTTGTTACCGATGGGAACTTTGATAAGCCGGTCTTATTTGCCTCCGACCGTACTGAAAAGGAATACGGTGATGTCCCGGGTCAATGGAAAGGAATTGATTTCCAGGATTGCAGCACTGGTAACTTGCTTATAAACACCGAGATAAGAAATGCAGTCATCGCCGTTAAAATAACTTCCATTGACGACGGCAATCCGGATATGAAGATCTCAGGGTCAAAATTGATGCATAACACAGTCAGTTCGCTCGTTGCACAGGGAGCAGACATTGAGTGTGTAAATTCATTGTTTGCCCATACGGGCTTCAGCACAGTTTCAATCTCAGAAGGAGGTTCCTGTGACTTTGTATTTTGCACACTGGCAAACAGGTGGGAGTATGGTTACAGGCAAGAGCCTGTACTCTTCATAGGGAAAGGCGGAGGAATACTTCCTGTAGTGAGGATCATTAATTCAGTCATCACAGGAAACCTGATTGATGAGCTGGTCATTGATGCTCTTTCAGGGGAAATCAGCGGAAAGATATACGCTGACAGCTCATTGATAAAGACAGATACCCTTAAAAGCCAGTGGTGGAATAGTAATGCTTTTATAGATGTGCAAACCAAGGGTGATCCGCGGTTCATTGATGAGTCGAATTGGGATTTAAGGCCTGACACTCTCTCTCCACTCATTGACCGTGCAGGAAGGACAGAGGCGTTACTGAGGCCTTATGACATAAGGAACATGTTAAGACCGACAGGTGTGGCTCCGGATATAGGAGCTTATGAAAGGCAGCCGGGGGAGAAGAAAAAAGTGACTAAAGTTGGGAGTGACTAAAGTGCACTAAAGTTTAAATGCATGAGATCGATAATATTCATACTGTTTGCTTTGCTGGTGACAGAAGGAATGTGTGGCGCGCAGGAGTTTACGGTCATGTTTTATAATACTGAGAACCTGTTCGATACGGTTAATGACACTCTGAAAGATGATGATGAGTTTCTTCCGGGAGGTGAGCGCAGATGGACAAACTACAGGTACTGGAAAAAGATAGATGCCCTGTCGCGTGTCATTGTGGCAGCAGGAGGCTGGGAAACGCCTCTCCTGGTTGGCATGTGCGAGGTGGAGAATAGAGAGGTTGTCATGGACCTGGCGAACGGGTCTTTGCTGGCAAATGCAGGTTATAATGTCATTCACAGGGATTCGCCTGACAGCAGGGGCATAGATCCTGCGCTTATTTACAGATTCTCACTGGTAAAAGTAATAGAGAGCAGGTCGTGGGTGCCTACGGCAGAAAAAGGGAAGGTTTTTAATTCAAGAAACCTGCTCTATGTCAAGACATTAATTTATGGTGACACCTTGCACCTGATTTTATGCCACTGGCCCTCAAGGCGCGGAGGCGTGCTGGCGGCAGAAAGATTGAGGGAGTCGGTGGCATCCATGCTGAGATCAAAGACTGATTCAATACAGTCGGATGCGGGAGGGAAGGCTTCTGTACTGGTCATGGGCGATTTCAATACGGCACCTTCCGAACCAATTATGATGAGACTGACAGGGGAAGGAGGGATGGCCAATCTTTCTGCCGTCATGGCGCAACAGGGAAAAGGGTCGTACAGATACAGAGGTTTATGGGAGATGATTGACCAGATCCTGGTGTCTGAGACTATGGTTACCCAGGAGGGTCATTTTACTGCCACATCCCAAAACTTCAGAGTATTCGATGCTTCCTTTCTGATGGAGGATGATCCTGATTATCCCGGGAAGAGACCGGTTTCAACATACAGGGCTTACAAATGGGAAGGAGGTTACTCAGACCATCTTCCCGTGCTGGTCAGGGTCATGCACAAGTAAGTCTTAACGTCTGGTGAGACCCATATCCTTGCCTATGGCCAGCATGTATTCCCAGGCTGCATCACGTTCATTGGGTATTATACCGTCAAGAATAGCATCTCTTATGGAAGTTTTGATCGTGCCTACCGTCGGCCCCGGAGGTATGCCGAAGGTCGCTATGATCTCATCACCGTGTATTGGCGGCTGGAATGTACGGAGAGCATCTTTCTCCTCGATCTCCTTCAGCTTTCTCCTGACGAGAGCGAAGTTTGCCTGGTGTTTCTTAACTTTCATCCGGTTTCCGGATGTGATGTCAGCTTCGCATAGCAACATCAGATCGTCAATATCCTCACCAGCCTCAAAGAGAAGTCTTCTGACGGCCGAGTCAGTCACCTCTTCCTGTACCAGCGCAATAGGTCGGAGGTGAAGCCCCACAAGCTTCTGGACATATTTCATCTTTTCATTCAGTGGCAGCTTCAGCCGGGCAAAAATATCGGGAACCATACGGGCACCGAGAAATTCATGACCATGGAAAGTCCATCCGGTACCGTCAATGAACTTTTTGGTGGCGGGTTTGGCAATGTCATGCAGCAGGGCAGTCCACCGCAACCACAGGTTATCGGTTTTTGCTGCAGTATTGTCAAGCACCCTGAGGGTATGGTGGAAGTTATCCTTGTGTCCTTTGCCGTCTTTGTCCTCCGCCCCCTTAAGCTTTTCAAGCTCCGGGAAGATATGGGTCAGCAGCCCTGTTGCATCAAGCAGGAGAAAGCCTGCTGAAGGTGAGGCTGTAGCAAGGATCTTATTCAGTTCAACAGAGATTCTCTCCGCAGATACTATTCTGATCCTTTCGGCATTCCGCACAATGGATTCCATTGTTTCATCAGCAATTGTAAATCCAAGCTGTGATGCGAATCGCACTGCCCTCATCATTCGAAGAGGGTCATCGCTGAAGGTAGTGTCAGGCTCCAGTGGTGTTCGCAGTGTTTTGCCTTTTATGTCTTTAAGTCCTCCGAATGGGTCAATCACTTCGCCGTAATTATGCCTGTTCAGGCTTATGGCCAGGGCATTGACGGTAAAGTCGCGACGGTTCTGGTCATCCTCCAGGGTGCCGGGAGAGACTTTGGGATTACGGGAATGGCTCTGATAGGATTCCTTCCTTGCACCTACAAACTCAATATCATAATTTTCAAAACGGAACATAGCTGTGCCGTAGGTTTTGTATACTGTCACCCTGATGCCGGGACTTATGGATTTTGCAACAGCCCTGGCGATTGCCACTCCGTCGCCCAATACTACTATGTCAATATCCTTGTCGGGATTCTCCCTTCCCATAATATGATCACGGACAAATCCGCCTATGACGTATGCTTCGGCCTTCTCTCTTTCTGCTACCGAGGCGACAATCTCAAAAATTCTGTCATTCAGAAATATGTTCATATATTAATATGACAATTTATCCGCATTCAGTGACAAAATTACAATTTAATGCGTAAATTAGGCTTTAACAGGCCAGAATTGCCGATTGGCATGCCGATTGTATTTTAATGAACCATAAATACATTTTCCTGTTAATCAATAAAAAAAGTAATGGCAGAACATTTAACAAAAGAGAGCTTTCTGGAGAAGGTTTTCAATTATGAGCAGAACAAAGAGTGGAAATATGAAGGCACATTACCGTGTATCATAGATTTCTATGCAGACTGGTGCGGTCCGTGCAAAATGGTGGCACCGATTATTGAGGAGCTTTCGAAAGAGTACGATGGTAAACTGAATGTTTATAAAATAGATACGGAAGCTGAGCAGGAGCTTGCCTCAGTGTTTGGGATCCGCAGTATACCGTCGCTTTTGTTTGTCCCGCTTGAAGGTCAGCCTCAGATGACTATGGGCGCATTGCCTAAAGATGCCTTTGAAAAGGCGTTTAAAGATATATTCGGGGTAGATAAAAACTAATTGTTAATAAAATTTCAAATAATAGTTGCATTTAATGCAACAATTTCATATCTATGTACGTTTAATTTAATGAAGGTAGTTTTGTAACAGAAGAGTTAGTTTTCTGGAATTTTAGGTTAGGGTTTCAAGTAAGAGGTTGTCTCGCCAGAGACAACCTCTCTTGTTTTGTTACTTGAGGTCTTTGAGAATGCCATCAATTTTCTCCTCGGTCTCACGAAGTTTTGTCCTGCAGATTTTTATTAGTTCTGCCGCTTTCCTGACATTCACGGAAAGCTGGTCTATGTCAGGTTCGCCTTCCTCAATATTTCTGAGGATCTCCTCAATATTTCTTACGGCTTCATTAAATCCTATCTCCTTTTTTGCCATGGCTTATAATTTATTTTGTTTTTTCCCGGTTACAATGCTTATGACCTTGCTTTTTTCAAAGTGGGTTGTAATTTCATCACCTTCAGACAGTTCTATGGCGGTGCGTATTATCTTTCCGGCCCTGGTGGTCAGGGTGAATCCCCTGCGCAATACATTTTCAGGTTCAAGATGACGCAGGTTGCCGGCCAGTCTGTCAGTCAGGCTGATACTTTTGCGGATAGCATCTCCTGATATTCGTTCAAGGATTCCTGTTGAATATCCCAGCTGTTCTTTTTTCACCCTTACCATCAGTCGCGCTGAGGCGGCTATATGACTGCTGAGCGACTGCAGGCGTTCGTCTATACCGGCAATAATTTCCGCACCTATTGTGGCAATCCGCGAGGCCATGTCCATTACAAGGCTTTCGGCTTCCAGTGTTTCCGAAACCAGGAAGTCAGCCACAGCGGTGGGTGTCTTCAGAGCTTTCCATGATACGATGTCAGCCACTGACATATCTTTCTGGTGTCCGATGCCTGTCAACAGCGGCAGGGGGAACTGGGTGATATGGAATGCAATCTCATAATCATCAAACCAGCTGAGGTCTGTTGCTGATCCTCCGCCTCGTATAAGCACCACTGCGTCATACTTATCTGAATCTTCAGCTATTCTGTTCAGTGCTTCAATTACCGAATCCTTTGTTTTCTCGCCCTGCATTACAGCTTCGTAGAGATTTGTCACAAAGACAAACCCGTAGCCGTTATTATGAATGTGTTTCAGAAAGTCCTCATACCCTGCTGCTCCCGTTGAGGATATTACAGCAATATTTCTTGGGTAAGGTGGCAGGCTGAGTTCCTGGTTCATGCTTATCACACCTTCTTCTTTCAGTCGCCTTATTATAGCTTCGCGTTTGAGGGCCTGTTCACCGGCAGTATAGGAGGCATCAATGTCAGCTATATTGAGGCTCAGTCCGTACAGTTCATGGTACTCAACCGTAGCTTTAAGCAGGATGGTTATACCGGGTGCCAGTTTTATTCCTGTCACCAATTCGAAGTATGAGCTAATAGAGCGGAACCTGGCAGCCCAGACAGTTGCCCTGGCGCGCGATGTCACCTTTCCCCCGGGTGTGTCGCTTCCCGTCAGTTCAAAATAGCAGTGGCCTGAGCTGTTAACTTTCATCTCTGCTATCTCTGCAATTACCCAGTAAAATCCGGGCAATGCCTCATACAGCTTGTCGCGGATCACGCGCTGAAGTTCTGACAGGGGTATCTTTTCCGACTCTTTCACCGCTTCACTTTTATCATTTTAAAGACCTTTGCACCGGCGGCTGTCTCTACCTTCACGAGGTATACACCCTGGGCTGCCGCAGACATACCCTTTATGGCATATGATCTGCCAATGTAGGTACTGTATTCAGTTTTCAGGATTGTTTTTCCGGTGTTGTCTGTAACAGTCACGGTGAGTCTCTCAGGCGAATCGCGGAACCAGAGGTTTATCTCGTTGACAAACGGGTTAGGCCCTGCGGTGACTGTCACTTCTGGTTTGAATGTATGGCTCTCTTCGAGTATTTTCAATGCTTTAACAAAGTCGGGCAGACCGTAGCCGTAGAGGGAGTCAGGGTGATCATACCTGTCGCTGCTTTCGCGGATGGTTTTTCTGATGTCATCGGCTGTGGCGCCCGGCGTTGCCTGCATCAGTGCGGCACACATGCCGCTAATGACAGGGCAGGAGAATGAGGTGCCGCTGCCGGGCCGCCAGATACCGGGATCGTATTGCACAGGAACGCTCACGCCGGGCGCCACCACATCGGGTTTGACACGCCCGTCGGCAGAAAAGCCTGAGGAGGAGAAATCGGATATTGTGAGGTTCTGGTTTACAGCCCCGATGCACAGGACGCTGTCGCCGTCGGAAGGGAAGAGTATCCGGACCCACTCCTTGTTACGTTCATTGCCGGCGCTGGCGACCACCAGTATCCCTTTGGAGGCTGCTATGTCAGCAGCTACGGTAATGAATGCGGTATTTCCGTCGGTGTTGCTGAATGAATAATTCATTGCAGGATCATCAAACCAGTAATATCCAAGGGAAGAAGTTATTATATCAGCACCGGCGCTGTCAGCATATTCGGCCGCAGCTACCCAGTAATCCTCCTCAACAGGAAACTCCGATGCATTGTCTTCAGTACGGAAGAGCATGTAGTCAGCTCCCTGGGCAGTACCTGTGATAATATTATCCAGTGATCCGGCGAGTATCGAAAGCACTGCCGTGCCGTGACCGTGAAAACCATAAACGTTACTGCTGTTTTCAACAAAATCATGGGTTTTGATAATGCCCAGGCGTAGCCTGAGAGCTCCAAGCGACTCAATGAGGTCTGCATTGAGAAACCCTGCGTCAAGAACAGCAATTGTGACACCTTTGCCGGTATATCCTGAGAGCAGCAGCGGCATGCCGTTTATAGGACCAATGGGTCTGAAGGTGCCTGTAGGGGCGACATCGTTTGAGACCCCGAATTTATCACCTCTTTTTACAGCCTTAACAGGCGGACTTTTTACCAGGGCAACCTTCCTGACAAATGGCAGAGCCGTTATTTTGTCAGTATCAAATTGCGTTTCTGAGGTGAAGAGGGCAGTGTTCATCCATTTTGAGGAGAGACGCCAGGTGAGTCCCTCCTGAATCACACCTTCTATATATTCATGATTGACGGGCAGATCCGTGATGGCAGGCACTTCTGCGCCGCATTTCTCTCTTCTTGCAAGGGCATCGGGAGAGAGAAGTTCTTCGGGGTCATAGTCTGACACTACAGCGTCACCCTTATTGGTAAAATAGACCCTGTAAAAATATGCCGCAGGGCCTTTGGTTTCAGAGACCGGCTTTATGGCGGAGTTGTTGAAGGAAAGAAGGAAGAAGAGTTCAGACAGTATTAATAATCTGATGATCATTGTATTATATTGCCGCTGATATCGGGAATACTGATTTTACCCTTGTTCTTTTCAAGGTCGTCGAGGAACTTCGTTTCCTTGTCTGCCATTGTCGGGTCCGCCAGTTTTCCTTCCTTATATTCCATGGTCCGTTTCAGCGTGCCGTCCTCACCAAAGACCAGCCAATCACCCTCACGCATGTCAGCTTTATATTTTCCTTCATACTGCAGTTTTCCGTCAGGGAAATAGAAGGAGAAGGGACCGTTCAGTTTACCGCCTATATATTCTGACCTCAGGCACACTTTTCCATCGGGGTAGTTTTGAATCCACGCACCTGTCTTCATTCCCATGTCAAAAGCAAGTCTCTCGGCCACTGCACCGTCGGGATAGTACTTTCGTGAAAGTCCGTGCTTTATGTCTCCGCTGTATTCATCTTCACTGACAAGATATCCCATGTCGGAATAGAATTTCCAAAGGCCTGCTTTCTTCTGAGAAAGATAAGCGCCTTCGGCTGATTTCTTGCCATCGGGGTGGTAGAATACCGCTGTTACTGTGTCTTTTTTCTCGATGTATGTCAGTTCGGACATGAGGGTACCGTCATCGCGGTATCTTTTGAAAATGCCAACCGGTTTATCATTTTTGAATGTTCCTTCATACATTACTTTTCCGTTAGGGTAGTTCTTACTCCACGGGCCCTGTTTCCTGCCCTCCGTGTCTGTCACATTCTGTGCAGTGGTGGTGAGTGTCAGGATGATAAGCAACGCAATTGCTGGAAACCTGTAAGACATCTTTATTTATTTGATGTAAAGATAATAAAAAGGAGCATGGGGCATGTTTTATAGGACAAGGGACAAAAAAACCGTCTCATTTTCATGAGACGGTTGTCACTGTTTCAGTTATGTTTACTTAACCTCTTCGAAGTCTACATCGGTCACCTGTTCATCGCCGCCGTTGCCGCCGGATTTTTTACTGTCGGTGTCGCCTTCTGCGGGACCTGATTGCGGGCCTGACTGCTGGCCTCCACCCTGTGAGGCTTTGTACATATCCTCGGAGGCTGCCTGCCACGCCGCATTTATCTCTGCCAGAGTATTGTCAATGGCCAGCACATCCTGGCTCTTCTGGGCGTCGCGCAGTGCGGAGAGAGCATTTTCAATACGACCCTTCTTGTCAGCCGGTATCTTATCACCGAACTCTTTCAGCTGCTTCTCTGTCTGGAAGATCATACTGTCAGCAGCGTTGATCTTATCAGCTTTTTCTCTTGTAGCCTTGTCAGAGCTTTCATTGGCCTTTGCCTCTTCACGCATTCTGCGAATATCCTCATCACTCAGTCCGGATGATGCTTCAATACGTATACGTTGTTCTTTCCCTGTGCCTTTATCTTTTGCTGAGACATTCAGTATACCATTAGCATCTATGTCAAATGTAACTTCTATCTGAGGTATTCCTCTGGGGGCTGGCGGAATTCCGTCAAGATGGAATCTGCCTATTGTTTTGTTTCCGTTAGCCATAGGTCTCTCTCCTTGCAGAACGTGTATCTCCACTGACGGCTGGCTGTCGCTGGCTGTGGTAAAGGTCTCTGTTTTGCGGGTGGGGATGGTGGTATTTGATTCTATAAGTCTTGTCATTACGCCACCCATGGTCTCGATACCGAGTGAAAGAGGGGTAACATCAAGCAGGAGGACATCCTTAACCTCTCCGGTCAGAACGCCGCCCTGTATGGCTGCACCCACGGCAACGACCTCGTCAGCGTTCACCCCTTTTGAGGGTGTCTTGCCGAAGAACTTCTCAACCAGCTGCTGTATTGCGGGAATACGTGTGGAGCCGCCTACAAGCAGGACCTCGTCAATATCAGATGTTTTGAGACCTGCATCATCAAGAGCCTTCTGGCAGGGTCCAATGACCGAATGGATAAGCTTGTCAGTAAGTTTCTCAAACTGGGCCCTTGACAGATTCTTCACAAGGTGTTTGGGAATTCCGTTGACGGGCATTATGTAAGGCAGGTTTATCTCTGTGTTTGAGGAGCTTGAAAGCTCTATTTTTGCTTTTTCAGCAGCCTCTTTGAGTCTCTGCAGTGCCATGGGATCTTTGCGAAGATCGATACCTTCATCTTTCAGAAACTCCTCTGCAAGCCAGTCGATCACCAGGTTGTCAAAGTCGTCACCGCCCAGATGTGTGTCGCCGTTAGTGGATTTTACTTCAAACACACCGTCGCCAAGTTCAAGAATTGATATATCGAATGTGCCTCCGCCAAGGTCAAAGACAGCAATCTTCAGGTCCTGTGATTTTTTATCGAGTCCGTAGGCAAGTGATGCTGCCGTAGGCTCATTGATGATCCTTCTGACTTTCAGTCCTGCTATCTCACCGGCTTCCTTTGTAGCCTGTCTCTGCGCGTCATTGAAATATGCAGGAACGGTTATTACCGCTTCGGTGACTTCCTGACCTAGGTAATCCTCAGCTGTCTTTTTCATCTTCTGAAGAACTATTGCAGAGATTTCCTGGGGTGAGTAGTTACGGTCATCGATTCTTACCCTGGGTGTGTTATTATCCCCGCGGATCAGATCATATGTCAGTTTTTTCATCTCATTCAACACTTCGTCATAGCTTCTGCCCATGAAGCGTTTGATTGATGAGACCGTTTTACGAGGGTTGGTGATAGCCTGTCGTTTTGCAGGGTCGCCCACCTTGCGTTCGCCGTTCTCAAGAAATGCCACCACTGACGGGGTGGTTCTTTTACCTTCGCTGTTCGGGATAACAACGGGCTCATTGCCTTCCATCACTGAAACGCATGAGTTGGTTGTTCCCAGGTCAATACCAATAATTTTTCCCATTTTATCTTTTATAAATCTTTAAACTCTTTTCTGATATCACTTTTGTTTTCAATGTTTGTGCCACAGGGCTCCGATCTCTTTTATTATGCAATTCTGTCATGATAACTTCCTTTGGGTTCAGGTAATTGATTTTTTAGTTATGACAAAACGGCAGTTTTTGTTCAAAAAGTTTTCATTCACTTACAATCATTGTCTTATTTTGTAGCTTTGTGCCTGATAATAATAATTGAGGCCATGTCAGTTCACAAGGTTGTTAAAAAGATCACCACTCACGTGCTTTTTGAGATGAAGCTCAGGGGTGAGAAGATTGCAATGTTGACGGGGTATGATTATTCGATAGCCAAGATTCTTGATGAGTCGGGTATTGATATCATTCTCGTTGGCGATTCCGCATCAAATGTTATGGCGGGTTATGAGACGACCCTGCCCATCACGCTTGACAACATGATCTATCATGCTGCCTCGGTGGTCAGGGGTGTGAACCGGGCCCTGGTGGTGGTTGACCTGCCGTTCGGGACCTACCAGGGTAACTCCACGGAAGCTCTGGCATCAGCCATACGTATTATGAAGGAAACGGGAGCTAGTGCTGTTAAGCTGGAAGGTGGCCGCGAGGTGGCTGAATCTATTGAAAGGATACTGTCAGCCGGCATACCTGTAATGGGTCACCTGGGTCTTACACCGCAGTCGATCCATAAGTTCGGAACATATGTCGTTCGCGCCCGTGAGGAGGAGGAAGCGAGGAAGCTGAAGGAGGATGCCCTGCTAATTGAGAAGGCCGGGTGTTTTGCAATAGTGCTGGAGAAGATACCTGCAGCGCTGGCCGGAGAGGTAGCCGAGAGTGTTAAGGTTCCTGTCATCGGCATAGGAGCAGGGCCGCTGGTTGACGGACAGGTTCTGGTGCTCCATGATATGCTTGGTCTTAACCTTGAGTTTTCACCCCGGTTCCTGCGCCGGTATCACAATTTGCATGACGAGATAATGGGAGCTGTACAGAATTATATCTCCGATGTCAGGTCAAAAGATTTCCCTAATGAGAAAGAACAGTATTAGATGAAGAGCCCTGCGCCAGAGATATTATACGAAGACAATCATATTATTATTGTAAATAAGCGGAGCTCTGACCTTGTTCAGGGAGACAGCAGCGGTGACGAGCCGCTGGATGATATTGTAAGGGCCTACATCAAGGAGAAATACAATAAGCCGGGGGATGTTTTTCTGGGTGTGGTGCACCGTCTTGACAGACCTGTCAGCGGTTGTGTTATTTATGCCCGGACATCAAAGGCATTATCGAGGCTCAGCGAGCTCTTCCGCACGCGCGAAGTAAAAAAGACTTACTGGGCTATTGTCTCCGAGAGGCCTCCGGAAGATGAGGGAACAATCAGGAGTTTCTTAAAGAAGAATGAAGCCCAGAATAAGACTTATGTTTATAATACCCTGGTAAAAGGATCGAAGGAAGCGGAGCTCTCTTATACTACTATTGGCCGCTCTGAGAAGTTCTACCTGCTTGAGGTTGATCTGCATACAGGCCGGCACCATCAGATCAGGGCACAGCTGGCGGCTGTTGGTTGTCCCATCAGAGGAGATCTGAAGTACGGGTATAAAAGATCAAATGAAGGCGGAGGGATCTCCCTGCATGCAAGACGCATCTCTTTTGCCCACCCTGTAAAAAAGGAAGATGTCACCGTGATGGCGCCGCTGCCAAAAGAAAAGGGATGGGATCTGTTTGCTGGAATAGCCCGGGCTTCGCAATAGGCCGGGAGGATCCGAAAAAAAAGGAGAGACACCTCTGCCGCATCTCTCCTAACCTAACCCTAACCTAACCCAACCTATGAATGCTGCTACTCCTACTGAAAGGCTATGCAGCTGAAAAAAATTCAAATTTCTTATTTCGTCATTAATATTTTTTTGACTTCAGCAAGTATTCTGTCGGCCTCCTTAGATTTCTCTTTTGGTGCCCTTATATTGACTGTTACGCCGTCAACGGAGATGCGATAGTTTACGCCTTCCATTTCCAGGGCTCCGGGAGCCATGGCGCCCATGTGCATCATGCCTGGCATAGCGGGCATTGCATGTGCTCCAGGTACTCCGGGAACGTCTTTATCATCGCTGATAAATACCATGCTTCTTTCTCCTGATCGGCCGTGCACCACTTTATCATCCCTGGTCTCAAAGACGAATTCATTCATTTCGTCTCCGACTGTATCGGTGAGTACGATTGTAGTGTCAATAACTGTTTTTTCTCCGTTATTGATCGTTACTATCGTCATCTTTTTTTCAATCTTCTTCTCCTGGGCTGAAACTGTAGCTGAGGCCAGTAAAAGAACTGCTATGATAGCTCCAAATGTTGTAAGAGTATTTTTCATTCTTTTCAAGTTATAGGTAATGGGTCAAAAGTAATTCATTTTCACCGGTATGAGGTTAAAGTGAGGTTAAAACTGGTTAACAAAAAGTTAAAAGTATGAGAGAGCTTATTTATATATTTAATTTTGTATCATGAATAAGAGGAAATTCATTGGACTTATTTCGCTCATGATTTTATCCCTCGCGGGAATAATATGGATTCAGGTAACCTGGGTGGGTAATGTCATTAAGGTGCGTAATGAGCAGTTTGACTACTTCGTTTTAAACAGTCTGCAAAATGCGGCCCGCAACATGGAAGCGTCGCGCCGGATGAGCTTCCTTAACGAACAGTTTCTGAGCGGTTATCCTGTTCCTTCCATGCCCCTGGGCGAAGGTGGAAATCAGGTCCGGGGAAGCTTTTCAGGAAGCCTGACTATTAACGGTCAGTCATCGTCCGGTGAGGATTCTGTTGAGATAGTAATTGCCACCAATGATAATCCTCCGGTACGGATGAAGGTGCCGCGTGACGGTCAGCACCAGGAGAGTGTAGTGGTTGCGCCTGAAGATTATATGCGTTGGATGCAGCTCAGGGCCAGTGAATTTCAGTCGATGAGTAACCAGCTTATTACTGAGATGTTCATCTGGGAGAAAGACCTGAAAATAGACAAGGAGGAGCTTGCCAGGACTCTGGGATCTGAGCTTGTGAGCTCAGGAATTGAGACCCCGTTTGAGTTTGCCATCTTCAGGGGCGACTCGCTCAGTGACGGCTTATATTCAAAAGTAAAAGCGAAGGAATTCAAAGCCAGTCCTTACAAGGTTAATCTCTTCTCCGACGGGCTGGTCAGGAAAGGGGAGACCATTTCGGTAGTATTTCCCCGGAAGACAAAATATGTACTCGGATCAGTCGGATTGGTACTGGGAGGATCGGGCCTGTTCTCCCTGATTATCATTGCCACCTTTGCCCTGAGTCTCTATTTTATTATCACTCAGAAGAAGATTTCGGAGATGAAGTCTGATTTTATCAATAATATGACGCATGAGTTCAAGACTCCCATTGCAACAATCTCACTTGCTGCTGACACTATTGCAAACAATAAGGTAATAACTGATGAGAATAAGGTCCGGCATTTTGTGGGGATGATAAAGAAGGAAAATGCAAGGATGAACAGCCAGGTGGAGTCAATACTTCAGATAGCCACGCTTGATAAGCGGGAGATGGATTTTGAATTTAAGGAAGTTGATTTTCATGAAGTCCTGACTCATGCCATTGACACCGTTGAGATACAGGTAACTGAGCGGGGCGGGGTAATAAACCGTCGTCTTGATGCTGTCAGCACAGTTATATTGGGAGATGCGGAGCACCTGAGAAACCTGGTGCATAATCTCCTCGATAATGCAAACAAATATTCCGAATCATCACCTGATATAACAGTAATAACATCAAATGATGACAGGGGTATCTATCTCACTGTGGAAGACAGGGGCATAGGGATGTCTAAGGCAGTACAGAGCCGCATCTTTGAACGATTTTACCGGCAGACATCCGGTAACATACATAATGTCAAAGGCTTCGGGCTTGGACTGAATTATGCAAAAGCCATTACTGACGCCCACGGCGGAACCATTACTGTTGAGAGCGAGCCCGGCAGGGGAAGTCGCTTCACGGTTTTCTTACCATTTAACGGGGAGGCACGCGCATGAGTAAAAAGAGCATAAAGATATTTCTTGTAGAGGACGATCTCAGCTTCGGATCAGTGCTGAAATCATACCTCGAGATTAATGATTTCAGCGTTAACCTGGTTGATGACGGCAAGTATGCTGTTGATCAGTTCCGTAAAGGGGTTTTTGACCTCTGCATCCTTGATGTGATGCTTCCGCATGTTGACGGATTTGCTATTGCCATGGAGATCAGAAGCATGAATTCAATGATCCCGATCATTTTCCTGACGGCCAGGAAGCTTAAGGAGGATCTCCTTAAAGGTTACGGTGTGGGAGCTGATGATTATATTACGAAGCCTTTTGACACTGACATCCTCTTATGTAAGATCAAAGCTATTATCTCACGCAGAGATATTCTTGATGGCACACGTGACATTTATGAGATCGGCAGTTTTATCTTTAACTCAAAACTGCGGACTCTCACCATGGGGAGCGATGAGAAGAAGCTCTCTCCCAAGGAGGGTCAGCTGCTGGAGATGCTCGCCATGGCCCCGAACTCGCTGGTCACCAGGGAGGCTGCCCTGAAAAAGATATGGGGCACTGATGACTACTTCACAGCCCGCAGCATGGATGTGTATGTAACAAAGCTGCGCAAATATCTTGGTGATGATCCTTCCATAGCCCTCAAGAATATTCATGGGGCTGGGTTTCAGCTGGTAATTAACAACTGACACTGATAGCTGACAGCTGATAGCTGACAGCTGATAGCTAAAGATTAAGGTTAGTTTTGTTAAAATGAAGAGGCATTAGTGATTCACTGCTCTGCATTACGTAGATTCTCTCTGTTCCGGCAAGTATTACTTTAACAGGTTTTCCGATTCTCTGTTCTTCTTCCAGGAGCATCTGTCTGCAGTTTCCGCACGGCGGGACGGGCTCGGAGGTCATTATTCCCTTTGAGAGGGCAGTGATGGCGATGGCGACAGCCCATCTGTCAGGGTAATTGGAGACAGCATATGACAGCGCTGTTCTTTCTGCGCAGCTCCCCGAAGGGAAGGCAGCATTTTCAACATTGGCTCCCTTTACTATGGTACCGTCATCAAGGAGTATTGCCGCTCCTACCATAAAATGAGAATAAGGTGCATATGCTTTTCCGGCTGCCTCAGAGGCACTTTCAATAAGCATCCTTTCTGATTCGTCCATCTCTGCAGGATTACTATATTCCCTGTAAAATGTTTTTATCTCTTTTTCTTTCATCAGGGGCCATCTTTGAGTTTAAGTGCGATAAAAGTAATAATATTTTGTTACTTGCCGGAATCCGGCATTTTGTGGTGATTACATAATGTCTATTTTTGTCAAAACTGAAACAATGAGGTTTACTGTTAAATATATTATTGTCATACTTTCTCTGTTGTTGCTTGTTTCCTGCGGAACAGCAAGGAGGTCGAAGACTCCTTCCGTTCCCTCAGCGCCGCTGCCTTCAGAGGCTGCCGAATATTTACGCAAATACAGCGCTCTGGCGGTAAGAGAGATGAACAGGACAGGCATACCTGCCAGCATCACGCTGGCACAGGGCATGCTTGAGTCTGATTACGGCCGCAGCACCCTGGCAAGAAAGGGGAACAATCATTTCGGGATAAAGTGTCATAGCGACTGGCGGGGTGAGAAGATATATCATGATGATAACCGCAGGGGTGAATGTTTCAGAGCCTACCGGACCGTTGAGGACTCTTACAGGGACCACTCTGACTTTCTGACCGGCGGGTCACGGTACAAAGATCTCTTCAGTATCAGAAGCAATGATTATAAGGGCTGGGCACACGGACTGAAGAAAGCCGGTTATGCAACTGACCCGAACTACCCATCGCTGCTTATCAGAAAGATTGAGAATTACGGGCTGCAAGCACTTGATACGGGAGGGAAACCAGCTAAAGCGGCCGGAGCGAGATCCGCAGAGATTAATCAGGCGGCTGAGACGGTACCGAAACAATCAGTACCCGTTCAGCAGGCAGAGACGGCAAATAAACAGACTGACACGCTGCCCGTGCAGATTATGGAGCAGACCCCGGTAAAGGTGATCAGTTTCGGGACCGGGAGGCTTGAGACAAATAATAATGTACAGTATATCACTGTGCGCGAGAATGATACCTATAAGTCGCTGGCAGAGGAGTATATGCTTCTGTCATGGGAGATCAGCCGCTATAATGATCTTGCGGCCGGCACCCCTCTTCAGCCGGGACAGGTTGTATATCTGCAGCCTAAAAGAAATAAGGCAGAGACTGGTTTTTCTGTTCATGTTGTTCAGGCCGGTGATACCATGTACTCCATATCTCAGAAATATGCTGTCAGGCTCGCCTCCTTATATAAAATGAATCTGATGGAAGAGGGAACGGAATGCTCTGTAGGGCAGAGATTGAGACTAAGGTAGAGGTAAAGGGAAAGATTGAGGTTGAGGCTGAGGCTGAGGCTGAGGTAAAGGTTGAGGTAAGATAAATTTCCAGGATTAGAGTGAGGTCCGGAGTGGGAGTGAGGGAAGAGGCTACCTTATGGTGAACCCTGAAATATCATATCCCCGGAGAAATTCGGCCGTTGTCATTCTCTTGCGTCCTTCAGGCTGGAGTTCAGTTATTTCAACGGATCCGGTCCCGCATGAAATGAAGAGTTGTTTTTTGTCCTGCACCGTTATTGTGCCTGGTTCAGCAATAATATTGTCAGCAACCCTGCTTCCGAACAGTTTCAGTTTAACCTGTCTTTCACCTGAGAATAGTATCGTGGCTGCTCCGGGATAGGGGGACAAACCTCTTATCTTATTATGGATTTCAGATGAATGATTACTCCAGTTAATAATTGCATCTGCAGGAAATAACTTCGGAGCTTTTTTGAGGATAGTCCCCGGAGGAATTATCTGCGGCACGGGTTTCAATGACTTTTCGGCAAGTCGTTTTACAGTTTCAGTTACCAGTCTTGCACCCATTTCCATCAGGCGATCATGAACCTGACCGGCAGTCTCCTGTGGTCCTATCCGTGTCTCCTCGGAAAGAAGAATGTTCCCTGTATCTATCTCACGGTCAATGAGAAAAGTTGTAACTCCTGTTTTGGTCTCGCCGTTCATTACAGCATGGTTAATGGGGGCAGCACCCCGGTACTGAGGAAGGAGGGAGGCATGAAGATTGAATGTCCCGAGGGCTGGCAGGCTCCAGACCTCTTCAGGAATCATGCGGAAGGCCACTACAATATAGATGTCTGCCTTGATACCCCTGAGTGCACTGATGAATGAAGGATCACGGAGCTTTTCAGGCTGAAGCACTCTTAATCCGGCTTTCAGGGCGTACTCTTTTACCGGTGAGAAAGTCAGCTTGCGGCCTCTTCCCGCTGGTTTGTCGGCTACGGTGACCACTGCTCCTATATCATACCCTTTGTGTGCAAGAGCACGGAGGCTGGCAACGGCAAATTCCGGTGTGCCCATAAATACTATCCGGGGACCGTCATCAGTCATCTTCGCCCTTTTTTGGAGTCCTGTAAGTCACCAGACTGTGACCCATTTTGCTGGCTTTTGTCTCGAGATAAAATGAGTTGTACCTGTTTGGTTCGATTATGAGAGGAATGGCATCAACTATCGATATGCCGTAACCTTCGAGGCCGGCCCTTTTGACAGGATTATTTGAAATGAGACGTACCTTTCCCAGTCCAATCTCACGCATGATGCTGGCGCCAATGCCATAGTCACGTTCATCTTCGCGGAACCCGAGTTCAATATTTGCCTCCACGGTATCCCTTCCCTGCTCCTGGAGCTTATATGTCTTTATTTTATTGATCAGCCCTATTCCCCGGCCTTCCTGGTTGAGATAGACGATAGCGCCTTTGCCGGCTTCCTCAACCATCTGCATGGCCTTGTGCAGCTGAGGCCCGCAGTCGCAACGTTTGGATCCGAAGATATCCCCGGTGAAGCACGATGAGTGTACCCGCACCAGTACTGTATCATCCTTTGTCCAGGTACCTTTTACGAGGGCTGCATGCTCGAGACCATTGCTCAGCTGCCTGAAAGGGATGAACTCAAAGTCGCCAAATTCGGTAGGCAGTTTGACCTGTTCACCCTTTTCCACAATTGATTCAATTCCGAGCCTGTACCTTATAAGATCCCTTATAGCGACAATCTTAATACTGAATTTTTTTGATATCTCAAAGAGATCGGGCAGGCGGGCCATTGATCCGTCTTCATTCATAATCTCCACCAGAACTCCCCCCGGGTT
>DATKUS010000122.1:0-5541 GCA_035530535.1 Bacteroidales bacterium | reverse complement strand
TTCATAATAAAGGATGGGATGGCTTATCCCACTCTCTCAGGAACGAACATTAGAGATTATTCCAAGCCAGGTTATAAGATCGAAAAACGGAAGAAATAAGCAAAGAAATATTATTCGTGTAATAGTTCAATATGTTGGTCAAATTTACTTAGGATACTGAAATATTTCAGTTTAAGACCCGTTTTTCTTTATACCTTCGGTAGTATCAATTCATGAGATGAATGAAAAGGTTCAAGAACAACACCTCGCTATTGACGGTTTCTTGCGGAATCGAGACTCTGTTTTGGATTACATAATTATTCTTGATGACTTCTTTATCAACTTTGTTAAGACAGACGAATTTGCTACCCTGGAAACAACGGAAAGAGAAAATGTCGTGAATATCTATACAGAATTAAAAACTCTATTTATGAAATTAGTAGAGATTAGCAAGGAAAATAAAGCATAAGCTTGCATCTTTGATGCATCGTGTGCAAGCGATGCAAGCTTGCATCAGCGTAACTTATCAAAGTAGCGTTCCTCTATGTCAACATCAAGGTGTGTGAGATAGAACATCTCATCCACCTCTCCACCTGTAACCAGAATAAAATACCTGCAGGAGAACGTGCTTCTTCCTATCAGAAGTGACTCCTTTTCTCCGAAAAACTTCCCGTTATTGAGAAGGTACCACTGATATCCGTTCAGGGAACCCAAGAGGTTGACGGTGAAAGGTTTTAACAGTGATGGGATATATCCATGTACCAGTAGCCTGTGGACCTTCTTAAATGACTGCGGAGACATCTTTAACGGCCTTGTCTCAACATGGACCGGCACGGGATCCGTGAAATCCTCCCTGGTGAGATCAAAAATATTATATGATATGTAAGGTTTAAAATCCCAGAGGCATGAAGCACCAGTTGTAGCCCCCTCCCATTCTACGTTATCTGAATATATAGGTATAAAATCATGATTGGCGTACTGTGTTTCCTGGCTGTTTTCTGCCATCCACACCTGATTGCCTATCTTTATCGTCTTGTATATTTTGCCGTCATTCCCCGTCATTTCTCCGGGATCATTATCATCATCTTTGATATAACGAACAGACAGGCCCATGTGTTTATCAGAGTTAGCCATCGCCGTACTTTCATAGTTGTAATACATGTACATGGAATCGGCCTCGGCGCTGTTTATCTCGCTCGATGCCCATAAGGATAGGTTTTGTTTGAATTTCTGATAATAACCGGCATAATTTCTATAACCCGCGCCTATGCCATTAAAGCCGACCTCATTAGTGGCGCCGGCGTTTGGGGCTTCCCAATTAACCAGCCCTACCTCCTTCATTTTGCCACCTGCAACATATATTCCACCCAGATAGGAAGTAAGAGTCGCCCATTCTGTGCTTGTTGGTACATGCCATCCCGGAGGCGCCAAGCCCCTTGTGTCATTTACTGCATACCAGTTGAAAAATGTCTCAATCCTCCCAATGTATTCCTCTCCTATTATCTTAATCCCATACACAACAGGAAAGTCGGTGACGAAGCTCTTGAATGACTCCGAGATCTTAAACCATGTTTTGTAGTCAGCAGAATAGACCCACGAATAGCTGTAGTCATTGTTCGATATGATAAGTTCCTTGTTGATGTAGTCCCAGGCTATTACCGCCCCGGTGATATATGTCAGGAACGTCTGTGTACACAGGTAGCCTGTTATCTCATACAGGGATGGATTATTAGCTATCGTATTGTATATTGTCTCCGATATAGGACCCGACTTTGATCCTTCAGCCGTCTGGCTTATCTCTATGACCTGGTTGCCGGAGATGATGGACAGTCCTTTCTCTGTAGTGAAGGCCGAACCTCCGTCAATAGGTGTGATGCTGTCGGGGTTGTTGCATACCTCCCTGGAGAGGGGTGTGATGGTGTTGATGAGTGTCTCCCCGGATCCTATACCCATGGTCCATATACCCTGGGAGGTGAAGCAGAACATAGGGAACTGCCCAAACTGACCCGTAGATAGAGCTATGGCATTGGTTGACAGTCCGAGGACCGTCCCCTGTACTCTGTAGGAGTTAATGGCAGGATAGTAGAATGGGTTGCCGAGTTCTGTTGCCTGGATGCGGTCCCTGTCGTAATAATAGTTTTTACCATACGTAATAGTTCCAAACGGCAGCGATCCTAAAGTACATTTGACCTTAACACCATTACAATAAGAGAAATTCTGACTCTGTATGCTTGTCATGTTATATGTTCCTGCCAGATGAACAGTAAGCCCATTGTCATCGGTGATATATATCCTTGCAGTCTTTGCCCTGGCATCAGGATAGCCCCAATAACTGTTATCGTTTCTTACCGTAAGCCTCCTTCCTACGCCTCCGGTTGTTATCTCCTGGTACTTTACCCAAAACTCGATATCCCCGTCAGATAAGTTATAATAGTTAAAGGCAGTCCAATAACTGAATACCGTTACTGTCTTACGGGTAGATATAGCAATGTCAAACTCTATTCCCACTTTATATTCCGTACCTGGGGTGTTATTATTTCCTGGACCTATCAACCCTTCAATAGACCTGCCTTCATGAAGGTAGTTCTTGATGTCTCCGAGAAATATCCTGTCATTGTAAGTGAATAATCTCTTTCCATGCAGGGTGTGATGCGAAAGGTTATTCATAGGCATCTGGCTCCTGGTGTTAAGGTCCAGCACCGATTCAAGACCCAGAGTGACCAGAGCATTTGCAGTCAATGACTCAAGGGAATAGTTCTTCAGGAAATAGTATGCTTCTTCCTCAATGTTTGGAATATACTCCGAAAGGCTTGCAACATCGTATGTCCTTGCAGGTCCACCAGAGGTAGTCAATGTTGAAGCTCCACTTCGAACCTGGTGTTCCTTATGCTCCAGCTCAGGCGACCTGGGAGAGGAAACATAGATATTCAGACCTTTGATGATATTCTTGTATTTGGTCTTAACTGAATCAAGCCATGCTGTTGTGCAGTTCAGTTTGAATTGTAACTTATAAGCCGTAAATGCTGATGTCACAACAAAAGTAGAAAGATTATAAGTTGTGGATATCTCTGAAAGATAAACCTTGTCAGGCAATGTTTGTTTAATGATCGTCCCGTCCACCATTTCCCAGGCGCATCGGAGCAAGATACACCCGGTAATATAACCTGCATCGGTCTTGTCATTCTGCATTTTGACATATTCGGCAAGCATAGCATCAGCGACAGTCTCAGCAGTAGCCGTGAATGTTTTCGAGTCATCATCAGTAGCATTGGCAAGTCTGGTAAATGACACATGAGGCATCTCCGGTAGAAGGGAAAGCCCTCCAAAACCGTCATAGACATCATAAAGGTTTGTTTCTTCATTGAAGATCATCATTGAGGTGGTCTCATTCACCCCCTCTGATACCATGAGCACATTCTGCCAGCTCGAAAACTTCAGCAGTGATGTCGCCTGGAGATCCGTAGTCTGTGTGTTGCCGGACTGAACTCCATCAATAAACACTCTGTAGTTTATAAAAAATCCATCTTCATCCTTGCCTACATATATCTTCTTGCTACCAGTGATGTAATGGATATGTAATACATCTGTAGATAAAGATAAAAGTTCATCTTTTTTCTTCCCAACAGTACGCAGCGCTCCGTCTCTGGGACGGAGGTTGATAAGTTCCTGCATAGTGCCGTCCTTTACCCTGCCGTAAGGCATGTTGCGGATGATCCCTGAAAGCTCAATCGTCTGTCTGTTCATAATCTATATCATTGGATTTCTCAAGTTTGCCGTTCATGGCATTGATCTGCATGGTTATTATCTGCAGGTAACTCTTGTCTTTGGTATTATCCTGCTTTATGTCGTTGATACATTCATAGAGTATCTTATAGGCCCGGGATAACTGGTCCAGGTTTCTGGTCTCAGGTATGACCTTTACCATCTGGGTCATGATAAGCTCTTTTACTGTCTCGATATCTGTCGAGACAACTCCTCGGTACTCCTGCATGGCAGGGCTTACATTAACAGCATGGATCATCGTACTGCTCTCCTGTATGGCATCCCGGTACTTATCCTCATACTCCTCGCGCCACCGCCTGATGGTATTGCGGTATATTCCTGTTGTCTTGCTTGTCTCGATAATATTATAGTCATTAAATGCCAGAAGCTTGAGTGTCTGGAAGATAAAGTCCATGTCATATTTCCGATAGCCTCCTTTTCCCATAATTGATCTTTTCTGCCAAAGGTCGCTTCTTCTTTATATAAATACGTTGTTATTTAACCTGAATATGGGGTTATTAACCGCATATTATTGCATTAATACTTATATGTTTATCGCCGTTAATTAACACTTTATACCATGATAGGAGAAGTCTTGGCAGGGCTGTCAGCCTTATCTTCGCTGTTCGGCTCTCTAAAATCAGCACAGTCTAACAAGTCCATAGACCGCCAACTTGCAAGGCGACAAAGTGAACTGGACACCTGGTACAACAAAGAGTACAATATCAACTACCTCGACACGGAAGAAGCCCGGAGTATCGTTCAGCTCCTTAACCGCCAGAGGGAAGAGGGAATGAAGAAGGTGGACCAGCGCAATGTCATTCGAGGGGCTTCCGATGAGAGAAGGGTGGCAACGGCAGAGGAACTTAACGAGAACATTGCAGACTCGCTCACACGGCTCGCAGGATATGGCACACAGTACAAACAGGGTATCCGCAGGGAATACCAGCAACGGAAGGCTGGTCTTGAGGATCTTGAATACCAAAACATGCAGAACAAATCCGCACAATGGTCCAACTTCATGAATAATGCTACAGCTGCCGGGATAGGGTTCGCCCAGGCCGGGGGAGAAGGAGCCTTTGATAAGTGGGAAGGGAACATAGCCAACTGGTTCAAAGCAAGAAAATTAAAGAAAGCCGGGGGTATGCTTAACCCCGTCAATATAACAAATATAAAGATGCCGAAACTTTATAATCAATAAGATATGCCTGTAATAAAGGATCCCGGACCGTTCACGTCCCTCTTCAACTATGAGGAGGAGCAGAAAAGACTGGAACAAAGAAAGAAACAACAGGTGGAGGCACAACAGAAGATCTCCCGTACCAATGCCCTCGGAGATGCTTTCCGTCTGCTCATTGATGCTATTGGTGGCAGCAAGGGTGCAACAATAGTACCCAGGGGTATCAATCCCGCGATAACACAGGCTTCACAGGAGCAGAGGAAGCTGGAGAGTGACTATGATACCAAGTTCGAAAGACTCAGAATGCAAGACCTGATGGGAAAGGAGAAGGATATTCAGTATGGTCATGCCCTCCAGGCAACGGAAGCCGAGAGAGAATGGCAAGGTAAGAAACTTGAGGATCAGAGGGAATGGGAAAATCAGAAAATTGGATCCACGCAGGCATTTCAGAAAGAGATGGCAGGTATCAACGCCAAGTATGCCAAAGAACTTGAGAATGTGCGAAGTGCCAATGACCTCACGCAGATACAGGAGAAGTATAAAGGCGAGGTGGAGAAGATAACGACAAAAGCCTCCACAGATATAGGCAAGATAGGAGGTTTCTATGTCGCGAGGTATGA